>JAUZRS010000172.1 GCA_030950195.1 Gammaproteobacteria bacterium
TGGTGATGCGGGGCGTCTGCGGCAAATTTTAATGAACTTACTGGGTAATGGAATTAAATTTACCGAGCACGGTGAAGTGACGGTTTTGGTGTCCGTTGTGTCTCATAAAGAACAGCGTTATTTGCTGCGTTTTGAGGTGAAAGACAGCGGGATTGGGGTCTCTAAGGAGGCGCAGGGGCGTATTTTTGAGCCTTTTTCACAAGCGGACGGTTCCACCACGCGTCGGTATGGGGGGACGGGTTTGGGGCTGGCTATTTGCCGTCAGTTGGTGGAGTTGTTGGGCGGTGAACTTGGGGTGGAGAGCCGGGTGGGCAGAGGCAGTCGTTTTTGGTTTAGCTTGCCAATGGATGTGGTGGATAAACAAGAGGAGGAGTACAGCAGTACCTTGGCGGGTGAGAAAATCTTGGTAGTGGATGACAGTGAGGTCAGTCGTCAATTTTTACAGCAGACCTTGGAGCGTTGGGGCATTCAGCAACATGGGGTCTCCTGTGGCCATGAAGCGTTGAAAGCGCTCAAGGTGGCCGCTGCCATAGAGAAACCGTATCACGTGGTGATGGTGGATCAGGAGATGCCGCACATGGATGGAGCCAGTTTGAGTCAAGCGATTAAAGCCGACCCGAAGTTAAGCGATACCTCGGTAATTATGATGATTCGGCGTTGGCAGGTGGGGCATGAGACCATTCAACTGGTGGACGCGGCGGGTTACATTGAGACTCCAGTTGAGGAGTCGGCGTTGCACGATGCCATTTCTAATGTGCTACGGCCACCACAACTGCTGTTAAAACCATTGAAGACCGCTTCAGTTCGTAGCACGGTTAATTTTGCTAAATCGCTGCTGGTGGTGGAAGACAACCGCGCCAATCAGCAGGTGGCCTTAGGTATGTTGCAGCGTTTGGGCTGCTCGGTGGTGTTGGCTGGTAACGGTCTGCAGGCGATTGAACAATTGGCGGAACAGAAGTTTGATGCACTGCTGATGGATTGTCATATGCCCGAATTAGACGGTTATGAAGCGACTTTGCGCATTCGGGCTGCAGAGAAGGATGATCGTCTGCCGATCATTGCCATGACCGCGAATGTAGGGGAAGCGGAGGTAAAACGCTGTTATGAGGTGGGGATGGATGATTATCTGAGCAAACCGCTCAATTTACAGATTCTAAAGCAGAGTTTAGCGCGTTGGTTTACAGATCATAACGACGTTATACCCGAGTCTGTCGAGCCTTTGGTCGTGAGTGGTAAGGGTGACGTTGCCTCTGTTTCCTTGGACCATGCTTTTTTGGATGAACTGCGTGACAGCGTTGGTGGTTCATTCACTATGTTATTGACGGTTTTTTTGGAGGACACGCCGATCTATCTTCAGGCGTTGCGTAATGCGATTGCCGATCAAAATATGCTTGAGGTAGCCAATGTTGCTCATAGCATTAAGGGCAGTGCGCGCAATTTGGGTGCGAAACCAATGGCTGAGTTTGCGGCCTCTCTGGAGATTTTAGGGCGCAAGCAGCAACGGGGCAATGCGCTCGAATTGCAACGCTGTCTGGAAAAAGAGTATCACTTGGTCAAAGTGGAGCTGGAGTCGCTCTCTGAGGTAGAAGTGGAATTTGAGAGTGTGCCAGAGGTTGGCGATTCCTTCTCGGTGCTGGTGGTGGACGATGATAGAGGCATCCGTTTGGCGTTACGAACTGTGTTGGTAGGTGATGGTTATCAGGTTAAAGAGGCCAGTAACGGTCAGCAGGCGTTGGCGCTGTGTGAGCGTCAGCTGCCTGATTTGGTGTTAATGGATGCCTTGATGCCGGTGATGGGCGGGTTTGAAGCGTGCCGACGTATTCGTCGTTTGCCAGCGGCTGAGAATTTGCCGGTGTTGATTATCACAGCTCTGGATGATGAACACTCCATTGATAATGCTTTTGCAGCTGGAGCGACGGATTTTATCCCCAAACCGTTGCATTTTGCGGTGTTAAGACAGCGGGTCGTACGGCTGTTAACGGCCAGTCGAGCGGAAAAACACGTGCATCAATTGGCCTATCACGACACGTTAACGGGGTTGCCAAATCGAGCCTTGTTTATGGAGCGCATTCAAGAGCTGTTGGGGTATGGTGAAGAGAAACGACGCTTTGCGGTGCTGTTTTTGGATCTGGATCGCTTTAAAAGCGTGAATGACACTTTGGGACACGATGTGGGGGATTTGTTGCTGCATGCGGTTGCGGAACGGCTGCTGCGTTGTGTGCGCAGTGGCGATATGGTGGCGCGTTTGGGTGGCGATGAATTTACCATTATTTTGGATAACATTGCTGAGTTGGAGCCGGTTGCTAAGGTGGCGGAAAAAATCTGTGAGGCGATTTCAAAGCCCTTTACGTTTACTGAACAGCCAGTGTATATCGGTACCAGTGTCGGTGTTGCCATCTACCCTGATGATGGTAAAAACAGCACGGACCTGCTTAAACACGCCGATACGGCGATGTTTCGTGCGAAGGAAAAAGGCGGTGAGTTTCAGTTTTATGAGTCGGGAATGGGGGCAGCGGTCAGTCAGCGTTTGAAACTAGAAAATGATTTGCGTGGGGCTTTGGAACGGGGTGAGTTTGTGCTTTATTATCAGCCGCAACGCAGCTTAAAGAGCGGTCTGATGGAGAGCATGGAGGCATTGCTGCGTTGGCAGCATCCAAGCCGTGGTTTGATTTCCCCAGCAGAATTTATCCCCTATTTAGAGGAGAGTGGCTTGATTATTAGGCTGGGTGAATGGGTCTTGGCTGAAGCTTGTCAGCAAGCCCGTAGCTGGTTGGATGACGGTTATGAGGCAATTCGTATAGCGGTGAATCTGTCGGCCAAACAGTTGGATGAGGTGGCGCTGCTGGGAATCGTCAATAAATATTTGCAGAAAAATCGCCTGCCCGCTCACACTCTTGAGCTGGAGATCACCGAAAGTGCAATGATGAAAGAACCAGAAAATGTCATTACTACCTTGATGGAACTGAAAAAAATGGGCGTGCAGCTGACCATTGATGATTTTGGAATCGGTTATTCCTCTTTGAGTTATCTCAAACGTTTTCCCGTTGACTGTTTGAAGGTGGATCGTACCTTTGTTGAGGGAGTGATGACCGAGCAGACCGATGCTGAAATTCTGCGTGGCATTATCGCTTTGGCGCACGGTTTGGGTTTGAATGTGACCGCCGAAGGGGTGGAGTCTGTGCAGCAAGAGCAATTCTTACAGCAGTGCGGTTGTGATCAAATTCAGGGTTATTTTTTCAGTCGTCCTCTGCCCGCAGAGGAGATCGAGAGTCAGTTTTTGCAAAAAAATCCGAGGTAATCAGCTCTCAGGTAGATCTCCATCGGGTTTTGGGTTGGATCTTTTTCGTCGTCGCCAGCGGGTTTCAACCGCGTTAATCTCAGTTAAAAATTGCTCGTAGGGTAAGTTATCCAGCTCTTGGAACTGGGTAATGGCCTGTTCCAGCAGGGTAAAAATATCCTCTATGATTCCTTCGCTTTTCTCACCTTGGAGTACATTTCGTAAGCCGCGCAAACCGCCTGTTTGTACCTTGATCTCTTTTGAGTGCGGCAGTGGCCCTTCAATTTGACTCAGTTGCAGAGTAAAACGGGCGTTGTGGCGCAGTAGATTGAGCAGTTGCTGACAGCGTGGCTGAGCGGTTGCTGATTGGCAGCTAAGACCACTGCGATCCGCAATGCGAAACTGCTGCGCGTGACGACATTGACTGTGACGCGCCAGCTGCGTTTTTTCAAACGGACAAGGCCGATAGCTGAGGGCGTGGTAGGCTTTTTTGAATTCAGGTTCGTCCATAAAAAGACTACTTTTCCCACTCTTGCAAAATGGGCGCTTCGCGTTTTTCCATTAGCTGTTCTTCTGCTTGCAGGGCGTTGGCGGCAAACACCACTTGATAACTTTGGCGACTGTCGCTGGCCAATTTTTTACGTTGCTCTTTAAGGTGATTTTTGGCTTCGCGGTAGTTTTCAAAGGTCGCTTCTAACTTAAGCTGCTTTAAAATATCGGTAGGGCCTGGGGTAACTTGGTAGACATAGTAGGGCATGTTCATTCTCGATTTATAAAGGTGGGTAACCGTTGTGGTGGAAGTATACCCGCAACGAGGCTTCTGACAAAGTGGCTGAAAGAGGCGTTGCATGAGACGCCCCATCTGCTTTTTTCAGGCTTTGGTAAGATTGTTGCTGGTGTGGTGAGACAGACATTCTGGAAACTTCCATAATGCGCCTAGGTTTTTTGATGAGGTTTTAGGCCAGTGGAAATAAGAAGAACGAATCTATACCGATGCTTCCTCTGGGCGGCTGTTTTAACAATTTCAGCGTGCAGTGAATACGATCCAAGTCAAGATCAGACCCTGCCATCGCTGCTGAGTGCAACAGCGAGCAGCGATGCGATTTTGCTGCAATTTGATGAAATCATTGAGGCGTCGAGTTTGAGCTATCAGACCTTTACGCTGCACGATGATAGGCAGCGTGAGCTGACTAGAAATGGGCAGTTTTATTTGTTTGATGAGTTTATTGAGCTGCGCGCACCGCAGCTGCTGCAAAGCGGAAAAAATTACCAAGTGACGCTGTCCGGTTTGACCGATAGGGCAGCCAACCCTTTGCCAGAAGTGGTGGTCAGTGTAACGCCGGAGGCTGCGGTGGTTAACCGTGTGGTGGTGCTTGATCAACGTGCGCCATCGTTGCTTTCTCACATACCTGAGTCGGATGCGAGTGCGGTTGAGCTGAGCCAGTCGCTGGTGCTTAATTTTAGTGAAGCGATGAGCTGTGCCAGCTTGCAAGGGGCTTTGACTCTATCTGGTGTTGAGACTGAATTAATGTCTTGCCAAGAGAGGCGTGGGGTTTATAGGCCGCTTGAACCGTTGCAAAGGGAGGCTCGTTACGAGGCGGTGTTGCTGGGAGCAACGGATTTGGCTGGTAATTTGTTGCCGTTTGCCAACTGGAGTTTTTCCACCGAAGGTCTGTTTGTGTCTGAGAGGGATGCCGACTTTGATGAATGGTGTGATGAGCTGTGTGAAGAGGAGGATCGTTAGCGGTACTGTGTGAGGTTGTGAGGGAGATCAAGCTTTAGACGTTGGGTGGGTTTTTATAGTCGAGAGTGTGAACTGGGCAATAAAAAGGGAAAGGTAGACGGGTATTCTGGTATCTTAAGTATTTGTTAAGATATGTGTCGTGAGCTTTACGTTTGTTTTTCGGTCGGCGTGGCACTTAAGGAGCGGGATGATGAGCATAGATTGGAAAGATAATTCTGGAATGCTGTCGAAGGGGTGTCGTCTGCTGAGTTGGTTGCCCCTGTTATTTATTGTTGGTTGTGGCTCTTCGAATCCTCCGGCG
>JAUZRS010000173.1 GCA_030950195.1 Gammaproteobacteria bacterium
ATCCTGTTGCAGGTAAGCAGCAAACGCACGACTCCGTTGATCCAGCTGTCGATAACTAAGCAACGCACCAAAATTGCTAAAGGCAGGTTTGTCTTCATACAACTGACAGTTTATTGCTAAAAAATGCCCCAAGGAGTCATACACATCACATTCGATCTCATTGGGCACCCCTTCTGGATAGTGATCCAACCCTATTTTTTTCATCGGCCAAGCCTCTACGAAGATACAAAAACAGCAGCTCATTACCCTTAAGAGTCATGATAAGCCGTCGCTAACAACAGATATAACGTACTCCCTAAAACCTAATTCTTAATGAGCTAAAATCATGAAATTGTTTGCTAATCCTTGGTTAATGGTTACCGCCACCGCCTTTTTGCTGCTCTACACCCTCACTGATGCCTACTTTGGTCACGTGTTTGTCTCCCATGCTTTGCTGTTGATTTCCATTGTGCTGCTGATGTTCAATGTTCATCTGCAATTCAAAGCTGACAAACAGCGACTTGTCTCAAAGGAAGGCAGTGAGCACAACAGCGTAGTTCATACCGCGCTTGAGGAGGTTGCCAATCAATGCGCCTTTTTTAAAGATGAACTGCAACAGGTACAAAGCATTGTTAGCAGCGCCAGCGATAACTTAACGGGCAGTGTTTCAAGTATGGATAATAACAATAAAAATCAACAAGATATTTTACAAAAGCTGGTTAACAACCTACGCGCCATTATTGTCGATACCGGCAGTACGGTGGAAAATAACAGCGACATCAACACCTTTCCTCATCAGACCGAAGTGATCGTCGAGAGTTTTATTGACACCATAATTCATCTGCAAAAAAACAACAGTACGCTACAAAAGCAAATTGATCAGGTCACACTAAAATTCAATGCAATCCAACAGTTGCTGCATCACGACAGCTCTGAAATCCCTCTCACCGAAGAGGTGTTTAAACATAAATTTTATCAAATCAACAGCACCGTCAAGGGTATACACAGCAACATTAATACGATTCGTTCACTGCTGAAAGAGCTCAACCAAACGGACATCACCATCATCAAAAAGGCGCAACTGGACGTACACAGCATGTGGAATAAAACCAGCCAATTTAATCAAGAAATATCAGCCTATTCGCACAACCTCAGCCAACTCGGTGAAGAGATTCAACAACACATTCTCAACAGCGTCACTTCACTGCAATCGGAAGACGTCATCCTGCAACTAACCGAACACATGGTCAAACGATCACAGCAGATGGAAACCGCACTGAACAGCCTACAACGACTGCATCAAGCCGCAAAAAACGACCCCTTTCCACAGAGTGAAGCAGAACGATTGGCCCGTTTTAAAAACCTGAGTTGCACTCTAAAACAAAATTTTTCCAAGCTCACCAACAATCCTGTGGCGCAAAAAAACATGACCCCAGGAGAGATTGAACTGTTTTAAACCCCCGCAATATCCCCCCAAAGGTATTTATGCAGCTGAATCTGAAAACGTACATTGAGACGATCACGCACAATCCAATCGGCCAATTGAGTGGCCGACAGCTGCTCCGCCGAAGGTGAAAAGAGCACTTCACAACGCTGATTCAAACCGTATTTTTCCACTTGTTTCTTTGCCCACAGATAATCCATTTCATCACAAAGAACAAATTTAAGCTGATCGTGTTGGGTCAAAAATTCAATATTCTCATAGCGATTTTTTGACTCTTCACCCGATGCCGGTGTTTTCAGATCCATTACTCGACTGATGCGAGCATCCACCTTACTGATATCCAACGCACCGCTGGTCTCCAATGACACCAACAAACCGTGGTCAGCTAAACTCCGTAAAAAAGGCAGGCAATTGGCTTGCGACAGCGGTTCACCGCCCGTGACGCACACCTGCTGCACACCATAAGAGAGCACGTTTTCCAACAACGCCTCCAGTCCATACCACTCACCGCCAGTAAAAGCGTATTCTGTATCGCAATACGTGCAACGCAAAGGGCAGCCGGTCAGGCGCACAAAGACCGTCGGCAAACCCGCACTGCGCGCCTCCCCTTGCAAGGATAAAAAAAGTTCACTGATTTTCAGACGTGCAGGTTTAACACGATTGTTTGTTTTAGAGGTCATTCAGGAAGTGCTCAATAAAAAAAGTAAGCCTCACCCAGAAAAAGTGAGGCGATGTTTTATAACCGCAGAACGTTAATGCCCCGCTTCACGAATCATCAACAAACGCTGTTCGGCCAAACGCACCACCGATGGCGTTGGGGCATCTTCGATCAACTGACGCAACCACTTTTCTGCCTCAGCCATCTCTTTCATTTCATAATAGGTGTAGGCTACTTTCAAACGTGCATCCGCTACCTTTGAGCTGTCGGGATAATTATTAATCACCGCGTTAAAATGCTCCAACGCCGCTGAAAAATGGCGAATCACGTAATTGGTTTCACCCAACCAATACTCCGCATTGTCCGCATACGGACCCGTTGGGTAGCGGCTCAAAAAGCTCTGAAAGGCTTCAATCGCACTCTCATAACGACCGTTTTTTAGCTGCTCAAAGGCATCGTCATATTCACGTTTCTGCTTGCGCTGCAAATCAGGCAACAGAGCTGTTTTTGTTTCAGCAGCCGCCACCGGTTGCAACACCGTAGCACTGGCTGAACCCAACGCCGTCGCTGAACTGGCTTCCGGTTTCACTGACGTTCCATCACTCTCCTCAACAACTGCGGCTAAAGGCTCTGCAGGCGCACCCAATTCCAAATCACGCAGACGACGATCACTGTCCTGATAAAGTTCACGCTGGCGTTTGCGCATGGACTGTAAAACATGATCCTGTTTTTCCAGCTCACCGCGCAAGGTACGCAGCTCACTTTTTAACAGATCCACATCTTGGTTTAGCTCCACCAAGACACGACTCTCTAACAACCGCTCTAAACGTGCCAAACGTTCTTCAACGCTCAACGGTCTTATTTTCTGCTCTGCCATCAATAACGGTGAAAAAAAAGTACACCACAGGATGGGCCAAATAATTCTCTGTCTCATGACAACGGCCTTTAACTCACTATTTAAGGGGTTTTATAAACCAACTCGACTCGACGATTTTGTTGCCACGCGGTTTCATTATGCGCGCCCGCTTGTGGCATCTCTTCACCGTAACTCAAAACCTGCAATTGACGGCTGTTCACGCCCTCCAGCAACAACACTTTACGCACCGACTGTGCTCGTCGTTCCGCCAGAGCAATATTGTACTCTCGTGAACCACGCTCATCGGCATGACCGTCCAAACGGACGTTAATATCAGGATAACCGGCTAAAAAACGCCCATGGGCTTGCAACACCGCCATAAATTTTTCAGCTACCGCCGCCCGATCAAATTCAAAATAGATCAGCCGCTGTTGCAATACGCTGGCAGGATCATCCAAAGCGGAACGCGACAACTCACAAGGGGACAAACAGCCCCCCGTCACCAACGGGGTAATCACCGACGCACCCAACGGACTGTTGTCTTCCAGAGCTTGGCCGCTATCAGGCCCGCTCGTCTGTGGTTGCAATGGCTCACTTACATCGGATTTAACATTTTTTTTGCCGCACGCCAGCAAAGTCGATAACAGCATCAGCAGCAGAGCTGTTTTAATGATCTCTCTCATGTTCATGTTCCTTATTTTAAATAGGGTGACCAAGCCGGTTCACGCACATCGTTACCCGACAGGCTCAAGCGCTGTTTCATCCGGCCATCCAGAGATACCGCCCCCAACGTACCCCGCCCCCGATAATTTGAAGCGTATAAAATCATGCCACCGTTGGGCGAAAAACTGGGCGACTCGTCCAATGAGCCATCAGTTAAAATACGCAAAAAACCGCTTTTACGCTCCAGCACCGCAATTTGATACTTGCCTTGCTCTCGATGCAGCAGGGCAATATGCCGCCCATCAAAAGAGACCGCTGCACTGCTGTTGTAATTTCCCTCAAAGGTCAAACGTGTAGCACGCCCACCCGTTACCGCAATTTCATACAACTGCGGGCCGCCACTGCGATCCGAGGTAAAAATAATGGACTTACCGTCGGGAGTCCACACCGGTTCGGTATCAATGGCGCTGTTACCGGTCAACTGCTGCAATTTTTTACTCTGCAAATCCAACAAATACACATCGGGGTTGCC
>JAUZRS010000174.1 GCA_030950195.1 Gammaproteobacteria bacterium
GGGTCTCAAGGAGCAGTAACACAATGAGTCAGAAAGCAATTTTGGTCAGCGGCGGAGCCGGATACATCGGCAGCCATGTGGTGCGTCAACTCGGCGAAGCGGGCGAACGCATCGTCGTTTTAGATAACCTCTCCACCGGCTTTGCCGAGGCGGTGCTCTACGGCGAGCTGGTGGTGGGCGACACCGGCGACCAAGCCTTGGTACGCAAATTACTTAAAGACTACGATGTGGAGTCGGTGATTCACTTTGCCGCCCACACCGTGGTACCCGAGTCCGTCAGCAACCCGCTGAAATATTACGGCAACAACACCTGCTGCACCCGCAACCTGCTCGAATGCTGCGATGAAGCAGGCATCAAGCATTTTATCTTCTCTTCCACCGCCGCCGTTTACGGTATGCCCGACACCATGCCCGCCACCGAAGAGACCCCCAAAGCGCCCATCAATCCTTATGGTATGTCCAAATTGATGACCGAATACATGCTGCGCGACCTCTCAGCGGTCAGCGACTTGAGCAGCGTCGCGCTGCGTTATTTTAACGTTGCTGGGTGTGACCCCGAAGGCCGCATCGGCCAAAGCACCCCCAACGCCACCCTGTTGATCAAGGTCGCTTGTGAAGTGGCGGTGGGCAAACGCGACAGCATCTCCATCTTTGGCACCGATTACCCGACCCCCGATGGCACCGGCATCCGCGATTACATCCATGTGGAAGATCTGGCCGACGCGCATCTAAAAGCCTTGGAATACCTCCGTGGCGGTGGCGAGAGCACGGCACTGAACTGCGGTTACGGTCACGGTTACAGCGTCCGTGAAGTGCTGGAGATGGTGGGCAAAGTCAACGGCACGCCCCTCAACATCATCGAAGAGCCACGCCGTGCCGGAGATCCACCAGAGTTGATTGCTGGAGCCGATCTGATCCGCAAGCAGCTGGGCTGGCAGCCGCAGCACGACGATCTGGAGGCGATTGTCAGCACCGCGCTAGCGTGGGAAAAAAAATTAGCTGCAAAATCCTAGGTAAGCGGTTAGGGTAAAATCACATGGATTCCCGCCTGCGCGGGAATGACAGCACATCACTCCCGCGAGAGCAGCACATCACTCCCGCGAGAGCAGCCCGTCACTCCCGCGAGCAGCCCGTCACTCCCGCGAACGCGGGAGTCCACATGCTGACTCAACCTGTCCACATAGATTCCCGCTTGCGCGGGAATGACGTTAAACCACTGTAGGCAAGCCGTATGAACGCTGATTATCTCCCTCTTTTGATTGCCGGTGTCTGCGCCCTACTTTTGTCCGCTTTGGTGCTGGCACTGATTCTAAACGCCAAATTCCGCAGCGATATTTTAGGTGGCGAAGGTGAAGCCAAAGTGCTCGGTTTTATCTCCGTCAAAGGGGTGGCCATCGTGCTGCTCTGCGGGCTGTTTCTTGGTGGCCTCATCTACCCCCTCAGTGTTGAGAGTAAAGCGCCTCGCAACCTCAACAACAGCGAACATCAGCAGAAAATTGACGACCTATTGGCGCAACTGCCCAATGAGTTCACCGCTCAAAAAACACCACAGCAAAGCATCAATAAAATCCGTCAACGACTGCAAGAACATCAGCAGTTTCAAAATTTTTTCAATGATCTGCCCATCCCGCTTAACTTTGTGCGTTTTGATCAAGCAAACCTAAACCTGCAACAATTAAGCAAAACCCAGCAAAAAATTCGACAAGTAGCGACCCAAAACCGAGAATTCAGCCAACAGCAAGAACAGCTCGACAAACAGCTCAAACGCGCTGAACAGCTCAAACAAAACTTACAAACAGAGAACCAACGCTTAAAACAGGCAACCAGCAGCACCGCTAAACAGATAAAAGAGCTGCAAGCGCAACTTAATCAGCAAAAAAACACCCCGAAAAGTTTTCTCTTTCAGGTGGACATCATTCGTCAAGATATGGTCAAATTTCACCCCGCCATCGACTTTGCTTGGAAGCCAGAGCAGAAACAGGAAGCGGCCAAACACGTTCTGGAAGTTCTCGGTAATTTGGGTTATCGTCCCAAACAAGCCAGCGACGATGCCGCCAAAACAGCACGCCTGATGTTGATTCAATATCAGAAAGCGAAAGGAATTTTACCTAAAGAGGTGCAGAAACAGGGGTTGTTAGGGCGCGGTACGTTTTTGCAGTTTATTAATGATTATGT
>JAUZRS010000175.1 GCA_030950195.1 Gammaproteobacteria bacterium
GTTCATTTGGCACAAAAAAAACCCCCGCTGAGCACAGCTCAAGCGGGGGTTTTTAGAAACGTAGGTTTCTGGGTCTTACTTGGCAGCAGGAGCAGCAACTACGGGAGCAGCAGCAGGCTCAACAGCCGCGACTGTGGTAGAAGCGGTGTCGGTTTTGGTGGCCACGTCGCTGTTGCCTTTAGCAGACGCGTTCATGCTGAAACCGAAAGAACCGTTACCGTTAGCAGAACCGTTGCCGGTACCATTTCCAGCGCCGTTACCGTTGCTGTCGGTGCTGTCCATGTTGCCTTTGCTGTCGGCATCTGCTTTAGCAGACGCGTTCATGCTGAAACCGAAAGAACCGGTGCCGTTACCAGCAGTTTGTGTAGAACCGTTACCATTACCGTTGTTGTAGTTGCTGTTGTCAGCAAAAGGACCCCACCAAGCTTGAGATGCAGCAGAAGCGGTCAACAGAGCAGCAGCAGCGATAATTTTCAATGTTTTCATTAGGTTAATCTCCAAAAGTTTAATGTTCTAATTAAGTTAAAAAGGTTTGCTTAGGTTGTTGGCCGTGCCTGCCTAAACGATGAAATGAAGTCTATTAGTAATAACTAATATTAGCAAGTTCTTTTTTACTTATTTTCTAAAATAGATTGAAAAAATATTTTAGATCTATTTGTGGCTGCTTTTGGAGGTTGAAGGGGCTATTCGACGTTTTGGATCTGCTCCCGCATCTGTTCGATCAATACTTTCAGCTCCACGGATGCGCCACTGGTGTCTACATCGCTGGCTTTGGCTCCCAGAGTATTGGCTTCACGATTGAGCTCCTGCATTAGAAAGTCGAGGCGACGGCCTACGGGTTCCTGACGTTGCAAGACTTCATCGACTTCTTTTAGATGGGCGTTGAGGCGATCTAGCTCTTCGTCGATGTCCTGTTTCTGCGCCAAGTAAACCAGTTCTTGTTCTAAGCGCCCGTTATCCGGTTCAAGGTTTAATTCATTAAGGCGCGAGCGCAGTTTGTTACGCATTTTTTCTTGAATCGCCGGTCGTTGCGTAGCGATGCGTTGGCTCAGTTCGGAGATCAGGTGGTGACGGCTTTGCAGCATGGTATTTATGCGTTCACCTTCTCTCTCACGGGTGGCGACCAGATCATCAAGGCTGACGCTGAGCAAATCCAGAGTGGCATTTTTAACGGCTCTTAAGTCGGTTTCTTGTGGTTTGATTATCCCAGGCCAGTTCAATATCTCCAGCGGGTTGAGGCGAGCGGCGTTCATCATCTGACCTTCCAGTTGATGGCAGGCGTGCAGCAGTGCTTTGGCAGCAGCCTCATTTATTTGCAGGGTGTCGCTGAGTTCTTCATTGGCTTTAAAGCGCAGATTGCATTCCACTTTGCCTCGCTTGAGGCGTTTGCCAATCAGTTCACGCAGCTGTGGTTCCAATTCTCGAAGCTCTTCGGGCAGACGGATCGTGATTTCCAGATAACGGTGATTCACAGATCGCAGCTCCCAGATCAAGCTGCCCCAAGTGGCTTGCTGCTGTTGGCGGGCGTAGGCGGTCATGCTTTTTAACATAAGGTAACTCCAGAGTGTACAAAGGTGGTGGTGAATAATCTCATAAGTAGAGATGAATGAGTTTCACTCAGGCGACGAGGCATTGTCCAGCCGTGTATAATTTGGCTTTTTTCTGCGGGGCATTTCAAAGGGTTGATGCAGAAACAGAACGACGTATTGGAGCAGAAACAGTGAAAAGTATTGTATTAGCAACGGGTAACCCTGGAAAAGTTCGTGAGTTATCCGCCATGTTGAGTGGTTTGGGTTTTGGGATTCGTCCGCAGTCGGATTTTGCCGTGCCGGAAGCGGAAGAGACGGGGTTGACCTTTGTGGAAAACGCGATTATTAAGGCGCGTAATGCCGCTGCCCACACGGGGCTGCCTGCGATTGCCGATGATTCTGGCATTGAGGTGGATGCACTTAATGGTGCGCCGGGGATCTATTCGGCACGTTACGCCGGTGTCGGTGCCAGTGATCATGACAACAACGCCAAGTTGTTAGACGCTTTGAAAGAGGTGCCTGATGAGCAGCGCACGGCGCGTTTTCGGGCGGTGATTGTCTATTTGAAACACGCTGATGACCCCTCGCCGATCATTGCCGAAGGGGCGTGGGAAGGGCAAATTTTGCATCAGGAAGAGGGTGATAACGGTTTTGGTTACGACACCCTTTTCTTTGTGCCAACGCACGGCATGGCTTCGGCGTTATTAGGCCCTGAGGTGAAAAATGGCCTGAGTCATCGTGGTCAGGCGTTGGGGCAGTTGGTTGCAGCGCTCAAAGTGATTGTGTAGGCATTTCAGCCATACTTGGATTTGACCTGCATCATTAAGTTATACAGGTCACTGATCAACCATAACTCGCTGATTTTTTCTTTTTCAAAGGTGAAAATGGCCAAGCCGTCGTAATAGACACGGCGGCCATTGGCGGCTTTGCCAAACAGTTCTTTCTGCTGAGTGCCACTGAAAGAGAGGCGGGCAACCACTTTGTTCTCTTCGGCAATCAGATCGTCAATGGCGCTGTGAAAGTCGGGAAAAACACGGTGTACGGTGTCGGCGTAGTCAATGAAGCCCTGTCGTCCGGTTTTATAGAGCCCAGTGGAGCCGTGTAAAATAAACTCATCATTCAGCAGCTCATTGGTGAGTTGAAAATCCCAGTGGTTCCACATCTCTTCGTAAAAACGCCGTACCAGTCCTTTGTTGTGTTGCATGTTTGCCTCATGTTGTTGGTGATGCCGCGCAGCCTTTCCTTTCTGCTCAGCGTTAATTTGTATCTGCTAATAAAGTTAATAACCTAAGTGGGCTGATAAAAGACTGACCACACGAGCCGCTAGGGCAGAAAATTTTCTTTTTTGTGTATGGATTTGAAACCGTGAACTGAGGTTGGCTCACTGTTTTACAACGCTTGTGCTAGGGCAAAGGGGTATTGTGTCTGTTCTTAGAGGCAAGGTTTATCTGAAGTTAAAGGAAAAAATTATGCAAAAATCAACACTTAACTGCATTACCGGTTCGTTTGTCTTTTTGTTGATTGGGCAGGCCGCAGCGGGGGGGTTTAAGTTTCGGGCGCGTGAGCATTTTGCTTCCCATCAGATTACGCTCAAGGATGGCAGTGCAAGCACGTATCAAGGTTTGAGCAATACGATCAACTTTTGGTGGGAAGAGCCGCGTCGTTATTCTTTGGGTCTGGCTTTTAACCCTCTGCTGGGTTCGGCTAAAGTGAAGAGTGCTCAGGATGCAAGGCTGGGTAATGAGGTGAAATTGATTACCGTTGGTCTGGAGGGGAAATATTATCATCGTGATATTGCCGATAATCTATTTTCTCGTCTGGGTGTGGGCTACGCTCGTTTGAATCACAACGGTTCTGCTGCTGATCTGGAGGGCTATCATGTCTACTTCGGCGCAGGCTGGGAGTTCGAGGTAAAAGGTGTGGGCATTGCCTTGGAATTGGCCTTTCGTCACTCTGGATTAGAGCAAGATGCTGTTGTGAAGAGCATTACCCCTTCGCTTGGGGTTCATTTTTACCGTTGATATTGCATAAGCTCGTGAGAGAGTTGACTGTATTTTTTAATGAGGAACAATTTTTTACTACGACGCTAAATTCTAAACTGCTGAGTCAAACTCAGTAGGCGACTGGCCAGTTGTTCTACCTGTTGTACCTGATTGCTGCTGTGCTCCCCTGCTTGAGCGGCGGCGCGCGAGGTGGCGCTGATGCCGGTTAGATTTTGGTTGACGCTGCCGATGGTCTGCTCCTGTTGTTTGGCGGCGGAGGCGATTTGTAAGTTCATGTTGCGCACGGAGTTGACCGAGTGGGTTATTTGACGCAGTTGCCCACCCACTTTGCTGGAGAGATGTAGGGTTGCTTTGGCTTGCTGTTGGCTCTGTTGCATGGCGCTGACCACCTCTTTGGTGGTGGTGTGTAAGCGCTCGGTCATGCCTTGAATTTTTTGTGTTGAGGCTTGGGTGCGAGAGGCCAAAACACGCACCTCATCGGCCACCACCGCAAAGCCGCGTCCCTGTTCGCTGGCGCGCGCCGCTTCGATGGCAGCATTGAGTGCCAGCAGGTTTGTTTGGTCGGCGATGCTGCGAATGACATCTAAGACTTCACTGATTTCATCCACGTCCGTTTGCAGGCGGGTAAGGGAGTTCACAGCTTCACCAATGTGATTGGAGAGCTGCTGAGTGGATTGCATGCTGTTCTGTACGATCTGCTCGCCCTGTTCGGTGTTTCGCGTGGTTTGTTGGGTGGTATCGGAGGCTTTTTCGGCATGACGGACGATGTCACGGGCAGAGATTTCCAATGCGCCTGCCGAGGTGGTGACGCTGCCGGTTTCTCGGTCTTGATCAATGACCCGCTGACTCGACTTTTGATTGGCGGAGCTTAACGATTGTGATAGGTGAGAGAGTTCGCCTGTGACCACGATAACCTCGGAGACAATGGCGCTGAATTTCTGCATGACTTGGTTAAACGCATGGCCAATTTGTGCGACTTCGTGTTTGCCGGTTTCATCCAGTCGTTGGCTTAGGTCACCCTCTCCTTGAGCTATTTTATCCAGCGCAGTAATCACTTGATTAAGGCGTTTGCCAATGGTGCGCTGGAAAATAAAATAGAGCGATACCCCGAGCAGCAGCCCCACCAGCGCCAGAGCGATTATAAAACCGTTGCTGATACCGTTGGCGATCAGCAGTTGTTTGTCAATGGGGGTGATGATCTCCAGTACGCCGCGCATCTCACCCAATTGCCAGTCGTCTTTGGGGGTGTCGAGGCGGTTGTTATGGCAATTGACGCAGGTCTCGTTGATCATCACATCAGCAACGCCAACTCGGACGCTGGTTTTTCCTTGGTGCTGTTCGGTGCGCACAAAGGGCGCTGTGGGTGTTTCACTGAGTGCTTGCCAAGCGTCTTCTTCGAAAGTGTCCAGAAGGCGGTCTGTTCGATTGGGAAAGGGGTAGGCGGAATAGAGTCGAATGGTGGTGCCGTTATTTTGCAATAAATCGCTGAGATCGTGAATCAGGGTGGCGGGCAGCGGGATGCTGTTGGTTTCGTTTTTATGTTTAATTGAGGCTTTAAAATGGCCATTTTTGATCACTTTAGCGACCACGTTTTTGGTGTAGTAGGCGCGAATGGTTTTGAATTGTTGCGCTATTTGCAGTGCTTGATCTAAGGCGATCTGCTCTTCAAACTGTTGCATGGCACGGGGGACGTAAACGCTGATGGCCACAAAACTCAGCAGACAGAGTGCCAGAATGGGGATAAAGAGTCGCCAAAAGAGAGAGTGTTTCATGTGGATGCCCGTGCATTGATTTCATAAAAGAGAATGAAAAAGATGCAGAGCAATGATTGCGCCCAAGGAGGGGGCGATGAGAAAACGGCTGATAGCGTCTATTTTATTTGGGCGTGTGTTGCAGCTCTTTTAGCTTGATGCAGACTTCCATCTCAACACAGGTTTTTTTTGGGAGACATTTACAACGTGCAACCACTGCCCAAAATAGAGCCACTGGTCACAGGGTCTTGTGCCCAGTCACCAACTAACGTGGTGCCTGTTGATTTCAATGTAAAAGAAGTGCTATCACTGATAGAACCGAACCAACTGTCGGTTGTGGCGGAGTAGTTGGCTGTCAGTGGTAAAGAGGTGTTGCTGACGTAGTTATAAACAATTCCGCTGAGTGTGTTATTGGCATCGCTGTCAAAGGCATAAAATCCCAGCACCGTACCGCTGCTGTCGCTGTAAAGAGCGGTGTAACGTTGAGTCGCGCTGCTGCTGTGGCCGACTCGACGGGTGTTAAACGTGCCACCGACCTGCGTATCAGCGTCGTTCCAACTGCCCTCAATGCCGTTGGTTGAAGTTAATTGACCGCTGTAGGCGGTGTTGCTGTTGTCTAAGTAGGCGCGGACATTCTGGGTGTAGCCCAGCGCCAGATCGTTGTTGTGTTGGGCGGAGATAAAAAAGTGCTGGTTGTTTTGGGTGGAAAGAGTGCCACTCAATTTGCCGCTATTGGCATCGAGAATAAAGGCGATATTGCCCTCGGGTGCCGCTTGGGTTGGGCTGGTGACGGTGAGTGGGTCGGTTGTGTAGCTGCCGACAAACGCGCCGTTGCCTTGGCAGCGCAGCGAAGCGAGAAGGTGAGTTTCGGCTTCAAGGGCGGTGGGGAGAACGCTGGCACGGCCATCGAGGCTGGCGATCAAAGCGACGGTGCTGGTGAGTGTATTTTGAGTCTCAAAGTTAGGGTTACTAAAGTCGATGGTACTCCAGCCGGTGCCTGCGCTGGCGGAGGTTTGTACTGCTGTTGAAATTTGCAGGCCGTTGCTGGCATCGCCGTCGCTGTCCAACATCAAGAGAAAACGGCTGATATTGGTGATGGTGTTGGCATCACTGGAAAGATCCGTGGGCATTACCCGTCCGTTGTTGACGTTGGCGCTGCCAAAATCAATCGGGCCTAAGAAAAAATTAACCGGTTGCCCGACTTCATAAATGAATTGGCCTCTGTCATTGGTGTTGCCGCTCTGTGCGCCGGAGCGGTAACTGAGCCCTGCAACGCGGCTGTCGATAAAGGTGCCGCTGGCGGTTTGTATGGTCACGTTGTTGCTGCTGGTGTCACTACAGGCGTTTAAAATCAATAGACTGGTGGCGAGAGTAAGAAGCACTTTTTCCATGAGATCATCCTAAAGGGCGGGTTGGGTTAAGGCTGATTTTAGTGTTTGAGTAAAGCAGAGCTGAAGAAGAGAGACAAGTGACGCAGATGCTTTTTTGAAGATAAAAAAAACGGCAAATGATCTGATAAAGAGTCAATGTGCCGTGGTGGGTTTAGGGTGCAGTAATAAACCGTAGCGGTTTTTCATCACTTCTATGTGCATCGCTTAGAACATACCATTGTCCAGCATCATGGCGATGGAAACGCGAAGGGTGATGGTGAATAAAATGAAGCCGCTGATGATCAGGGTAATAACGCTGCTCTGTTGCATGATTGAATCCTCAATATGTTGTTTTAGATAGAGTTTGTTAACTCTGTGCTGTTGTTAGCTAGAATAGCGCCCTTTTATTAAAGGGATTGGAACGCCTTCACATTTTGAATGATAAGCGGATCACAAAACTGGTCTTAATGGCTGTTTTTCTTGGGTTTTATGATCCAGTAGACATTTTTTAGGCAGGCATAAAAAAACGGCAAGTGATAATAAAATCAGCTTGCCGTCGATGTTTTGTTTTACGCCTAGTGTTGTATTTTGTGCGAGCGTTAGCGCAAGGTAACCAACTCTTCAGAGCTGGTGGGGTGAATGGCAACGGTATCATCAAGATCTGATTTGGTGGCCCCCATGCGAATGGCGACGGCAAACCCTTGCAGCATCTCGTCGGCACCTGGCCCAATGATGTGGCAGCCGATGACCTTCTCCTCGGCACCGACGGTGATCAGTTTCATCGCGGTGGGTACCTTGTGTTCGGTGAGGGCGTGATACATAGAGGTGAAACGGGTTTGGTAGACCTTGACCGCTTTGCCGTGTTCTTCACGGGCATCTTCTTCACTGAGGCCGACGGTGCCGATGGGCGGATGGCTGAAGACCACACTGGCGATGTTGTCGTAGTTTAGATAGCGGTTCTCTTTGCCATCAAAGAGACGATCCGCAAGACGGCGCGCTGCTGCGATGGCGACGGGAGTGAGTTGCGCTTGGCCGGTGACATCACCCAAGGCGTAGATGCCTTCAAGACGGGTGTTTTGGTACTTATCAGTGGTGATGTAGCCCCAGTGATCCAGTGGGATGCCAACCTCGTCTAGGTTCAGCCCCGCCAGCGCAGGGCTGCGCCCGATGGCCCAGATTACCGCGTCCAGATCTTTCAGCTCCATATTATGATCACTGATTAAGGTGATTTGGCCATTGTCCTGCTGTTTTAGCTCGGTGGCTTGGCAGCGGGGCAGAATGTTAACCCCGTCGTCCAACATGCTTTCCATTAAGGTGTCGCGCAGCATGGCATCAAAGTTACCCAGCAGATGTTCTTTGCGCAGCAGCAGATTCACGTCGCTGCCGAGGGCTTGCAGCAGACCCGCCAGCTCCACGGCGATGTAACCGGAGCCAATGATGGCGACCCGTTTAGGTTGTGTTTGCAGCTCAAAAAAGCCATCGGAGGTGATGCCCAGTTCGGCACCTGGGATTTCGGGCACGTCGGGTTTGCCGCCTGGAGCGATGACGATGTGATCGGCGCTGTACTGTTCGCCGTCCACCTCAAGGGTGTGTTGATCGACAAAACGGGCAAAGCCCTGAATATGCTCAATCTTCGAATCTTGCAGGTAGTTGATGTACCAGTCGTTGATGCCTTGGATATACGCATCGCGTTTGGCCACCAAGGTGCTCCAGTCAAAGCCTTTTTGCTCGATGGCAAAGCCGTAATCGGCGGCATCGGAGAGGTGATGTGCCAGCGAGGCGGCGTGCCACATCACTTTTTTGGGTACGCAGCCGCGATTGACGCAGGTACCGCCGAGGTCGTTATTGACTTCGACCACGGCGCATTTCATGCCGTAATGAGCGGCGCGTTCGGCGACGGATAAACCACCGCTACCACCACCGATGGCAATCAGGTCATAATGTTTTTTCATTTTTCTGCCTCAGGTAAAATTTGTGGCGCTACTGTAGCAATTTAGATTGAGAAACGCATGACTTCACCGTTGAGAAACTCCTTTTTTTCCCGTTTAAATGTCACTTTTTTAGCCGGTCGTCTGCATCAGTACGCTCTGTTGGTGCGTTTGCATCGTCCTATCGGCATCTATTTGTTGCTGTGGCCGACCTTGTGGGCGCTCTGGATTGCAGCAGAAGGGGTGCCAGATCCGTTGATTTTGGCGGTGTTTCTGGGCGGTACGGTGTTGATGCGTTCGGCGGGCTGTGCGATTAACGATTATGCCGATCGCAATGTGGATGCCCATGTAAAACGCACCGAACAGAGGCCGATTGTGGCCGGTCGAGTCTCCCCAAAAGAGGCGTTGTGGGTGTTTGTGGTTTTGTCTTTATTGGCGTTTTGTTTGGTTTTGTTGCTGGATTGGAACACGGTGTTGCTCTCGTTTGGCGCGGTTTTACTCACGGCGATCTATCCCTTTGCTAAGCGGTACACCCATCTGCCGCAAGTGGTGTTGGGGGCGGCCTTTGCGTGGGCCATTCCGATGGCGTTTATGGCGCAAACGGGGGAGTTAACCCAAGTAACGTGGTTGCTCTATCTGGCCACCCTGCTCTGGACGTTGGCTTATGACACCTTCTACGCGATGGCGGATCGGGAGGAGGATTTGAAGATTGGGGTCAAGTCTACGGCGATTTTGTTTGGTGAGATGGATCGGGTGGTGGTGGCGAGCCTTCAGCTGTTGACGCTGCTGACGTTGCTGCTGGTGGGCAGCCAATTGGCTTTGAGTGTTTATTATTATTTGGCGTTGGGTTTTGCTTCTCTGTTGCTGCTGTATCAGCAATTTTTAGTCAAAGATCGTCAACCAGAGCGGTGTATTGCTGCTTTTTTGAATAATCATTGGTTTGGAATGGTGGTTTTTGTTGGTTTGGTGGCGCATTATTTTTTTCAAGTAGGATAAAACGTAATGCTTTACTTGATGTCATATTAAAGCTTAAGGGAATATAAGTACTTCAGGTGTTGATTTGGCTTGATTTTAGCCTGTGATTAAACCGTTGTTATTCTTGTTCTTTTTGTAAAATCATGGAGCGTTAAACGCTCAAGGGGTATTCGATGAAAAAATCTCTCTTCTCAATGATAGGCCTGTTTTTTAGTGCTTTGTTTTTGGTTTCACCTCTTCAGGCCGCTTCAGCTATGAATCCGTGTAACCCGTGCGGCATGAAGATGCACAATCCGTGCGGCATGAAGATGCACAATCCGTGCGGGATGAAGATGCACAACCCTTGTGGTGCCAAAAGTGCGGGTGTTGATCGAAGAAAAGTCACTCGTCCAGCCGGATTGCCTTTGAAGCAAGGTAATCATACTAAAATGGTTAGAGAGGGTAAAAAACTGTTCAGTGATACTTCATTGAGCAGCAACGGCTTGTCTTGTAATGCCTGTCACACGCAACACGCCCTGTTTAAAGACACCTTTTCTGAAGCGTATCCGCACTACGTGAAAATGGCCAATGAGCAAGCAGGGGTGAAAAAAGTAGAGCTGGATGAAATGGTGCAGTTTTGTATGGTGGTGCCGATGGCCAGCAATCCCTTGCCGTGGGACTCAACTAAATTGGCTGCCTTGACTGCTTACACCGCTGAACTGCAAAAAACCTTTAAACCAGGTCACGCTGGTGCGATGAAAAGCATGGGCAATCCCTGCAACCCTTGTGCTATGAAAATGAAGATGCACAACCCTTGTAACCCCTGTGGAATGAAAAAACGCTGGTAAGTAGGTCATTTATCCAAGTAAAACGGCTTGTTTTGCTTGGGTTGGCTTGATTTTTTAGGTTAGGAATGGTGTACTTGCACTGCTGTTATTTCAGTTTAACTTAACAAATTAAAGAGCCAAAAGGCTCGGAGGAACGCCCATGAAAATCTCTCTCGCTACCTTAGTAGGTCTGTTTTTGAGCAGTTGGTTGTTGATGGTGGCACCGGCCAGTGCAGAACATCACATGAACCCATGCAATCCTTGTGGCATGAAAAAAATGGATCACCAGAACCCTTGTAACCCTTGTGCTGTAAAAGCGGAGCATTATAAAAAATGTGAGAGTAAAAAAGTCCACAACCCATGTAACCCTTGTGCTGCAAAACACAAACATGATAAAAACTGTGATGTGAAAAAACACCATAACCCATGTAACCCTTGTGCCATGAAAAAGATGGATCATGACAAAATGAAACATCACCACAACCCTTGTGCTATGAAAAAAATGCACAATCCATGTAATCCTTGCGGAATGAAATACTGATCAACATATTGGTTGATGCAGCAGGGAGGCTGCTCTTTGAGATGCAATGTTTATGTTTAAAAAAAATATTTTCTTGTTTTTATATTTTGTTTTTTCACCTACTCTTTTTTCTGCCCCTTCTGTTGAAACTCAAACTTTTTTAGATCGTCATTGGCAAAGACCGCTTGCCAGCCAAGGGTTTGTTATAGAAAAAAACCCTGTTTTAACTCACTCTTTGCTGCCAGAAAAATGTGGCCGTTGCCATGTGCAGCAATTTAAAGATTGGTCTGGCAGTCTGCATAGCAAGGCGATGAGCCCAGGTTTAATCGGGCAGTTAATGGAGATGGCAGCCACTGACCGAGAGAGCCAGCAAGCCTGTCTGCGTTGCCATGCGCCCCTTAAAGAGCAAGCAGAGAGTCTCGTTGCCAGTTTGAGGACAGGAAAAAATAAAGGGCTGCATACGCAAGGGCTGATCTGTGCAGGTTGTCATTTGCGCGAGGGCAGGTGGTTTGGCCCGCCGCGTAAAGATGGCTCTATACCCACTCCTGATGAGAAAAAACAGCTGCCTCATAGCGGCTGGAATTCACAAGCGGCTTTTGAAGATTCGGCCTTTTGTGCAGCTTGTCACCAATTTGATCAAGAGACGGGTTTTGCCATTAATGGCAAGTTATTGGAAAACACCTACCAAGAGTGGTTGGCCAGCCCTTTTGCGGAGCAGCAGAAAAGTTGCCAGAGCTGCCATATGCCCAATCGTCGTCACCTTTGGAAAGGCATTCATGATGCTGAAATGACTCGCAATGGCATCACTATTGAGATTCGTCAGCCTAATTTACGGGGTGACAACATTTCAGCGCAGTTTTATTTGAAAAACAGCGGCACAGGGCATAACTTTCCGACTTATATAACGCCCAAGATTTATCTGCAAGGGGTGCAGTTGGATGCCAAAGGCAGTGAGATTGCAGCGACTTTTTTACAATACCCCATCGGCTGGAAATTGGAACTGGATCTCTCCGGCGAGCAGTACGACACTCGTTTGGCTCCCGATGAAGAGCTGAAGATTGATTATGCACAGGCGCGTGACCCTAACGCGGTCAGTTTGTTGCTGAAGGTGGTGGTGGAGCCGGATGCCTTTTACAGCCGTTTTTATCGCAGCCTGTTGGAAAATGGTTACGCTAAAAAAGGCAAACAGCAGATTGAGCAGGCTTTGAGGGAGAGTGAAGCTTCGGTGTACATTTTATTTGAACGGCGTTTAGCTTTGCCTTAAGGGCGCTCCTGCGCGCGCAAACGCCCACAACTGTACCTCCTCCACCCCCGCTTGTTTCACTGTCTTGGCCAGTTCGTTGGCCGTTGAGCCACTGGTCATAACGTCGTCTATCAGGGCGATTCGTTTGGCTGGGATGGTTTTTCTCACTTGAAACGCCCCCTTGATGTTTTTTTGCCGCAGTTTGGCCGTCAGCTCGGTTTGTGAGCGGGTGTTTATCCGTCGTGTTAGTAGGTCGTAACGACAGGTCAGGTTTAACAATTTGGCCAGATGCAAAGCGATCTCTTGTGATTGGTTAAAGCCCCGTTGTTGCAGGCGGGCACTGTGCAGCGGTACGGGCAAAATCAGTTGGGGTAGGTCCGTTTCTTGTTTGAGGCTAAATAACATCAGCTCGGCAATGAGAGGGGCATAAACCAATTTTTGCTGAAATTTGAGCTGCTTGACCATGAAGTCGATGGGGCTGTGGTAGCGAAACGGGACGATACACCGGTCGATGGTCAGAGGCTTTTTTAAGCAGTGCGCGCAGATCAAGGCGCTGTGTTGCGCGGCACCTTCCAGTGGTTGTGCGCAGTGCCAACAGGCGTTGTGGTTGCTGGGCAGTTCGTTTTGACAGCCTTGGCAAAGGCTTATGTTTTGGCTTGAAGCATGGCACAACAGACAGTGCTGAGGGTAGATTTTATCGAGCAGACGTTGCCACAATGAGGCCTTGTATGCCTTTTTTTCAGTTGACAGTAGGTGAGTGGGCTTTATCATCTAAGTATTGTGGCTTGGAAGGCCAAATTGATTGAGGGTGGATGACTGATGAGCAAAAATGTAATCACTGGAGCCTCTTGTAAGTCTGCGGCGAAATGGTTTAACTACGGCAATATTCTCGCAATGTTGATTCCATTGCCTTTTTTTGTGTTGTGGTTTGGTGGTTCAATTGTGTTGTATGCCATTAATCGTCACCATCCGAATGAAAAAGTAGGAGAGTACACCCAAAAAGCGGCACACAGTTTTTATGCCACTGCCGCGTTGTTGGTGGTGGTAGGTACCTTTTTTCCTGCTGATGTTTTTTATTATTTGGTGTTTTGGGCGGTATCAGCGGCCTACGTTTTACCTATGGCGATTATGGATATTCGCAAAATCAACCGTGATGTCTGGGATGATGTCAACCTCAATTCTGTGCGAGAACAAACCCAATCATGAACGACTCTTTGCGTAACGACTGGGCTTTGGCCGAAGTCCAAGCCTTGTTTAATCAACCCTTTAACGATCTTCTGTTTCAAGCGCATACGATTCATCGCCGCCATTTTGATCACAACAAAGTGCAAGTGAGCACTTTGTTGTCGATCAAAACCGGAGCTTGTCCAGAAGATTGTGCCTACTGTCCACAGAGCACCCATTACGATACGGGCTTGGGGCGAGAAAAATTGCTGCCACTGGATGAAGTACTAGAAGCAGCTCGTTTGGCCAAGGCCAACGGCTCTAGCCGGTTCTGCATGGGCGCAGCGTGGCGCAACCCCACGGATAAAAACTTGGACGTGGTGGCGGAGATGATCACCGCAGTCAAAGCCGAGGGTATGGAGACCTGTGTCACCTTGGGCATGTTGACCGACCGTCAGGCGGGGCGCTTGAAAAAGGCGGGGTTGGATTATTACAACCACAACTTGGACACCTCGCCGGAATTTTACGGCCAGATCATCACCACCCGCACCTATCAAGATCGCCTCGATACCTTGCAGCATGTGCGGGATCAGGAGATTAGCGTCTGTTCGGGTGGCATTGTTGGCATGGGTGAGAGCGCGGCAGATCGCGCCGGTTTGCTGATGCAGTTGGCTAATATGCCCAGCCATCCCGAGTCTGTGCCGATTAATTTGTTGGTGAGGGTGGAAGGTACGCCGTTGCAAGAGACCGCAGCCCTTGATCCCTTGGAGTTCATTCGCACCATTGCGGTGGCGCGTATTTTAATGCCCAAATCTTATGTGCGCCTCTCGGCGGGGCGCAGTGACATGAGCGATGAGATGCAGGCGAGCTGCTATTTTGCCGGTGCCAATTCGATCTTTTACGGCGAAAAACTGCTTACCACCGAGAACCCCGAAGCGGTGCGTGATCAGCAGTTGTTTCAACGTCTGGGTATTAATGGCGATGAAACTGAACTGACCCCCACAAGCTGCACCTCACAGCCGGAAAAAGTGGAGTCCGCTGCTTCCGCATGAAGCAGGCTCTAGCCCCCGCGTTGGCGGCGCGTCAAGAGCAGCAGCTCTACCGTCGTCGTAAACTGATTGACTCCCCGCAAAGCCCTCACGTGGTGGTGGACAGCCGTTCACTGCTCAACTTTTGTAGCAACGATTACCTTGGTTTGGCCAATCACCCAGAGATAAAAAAAGCCTTTAGCGATGGGGTGCGGCGTTGGGGCGTGGGCAGTGGTTCGGCACATCTGGTCAGTGGCCACTCCACGGCACACGAAGCCTTGGAGCAGGAGTTGGCCGCGTTCACTGGTCGTGCGCGGGCGTTGCTGTTTTCCAGTGGTTACATGGCTAATTTGGGGCTGATCTCGGCCTTGCTGGGGCGCGGCGATGCGGCCTTTGAGGACCGTCTTAATCACGCTTCTTTGTTGGATGGTGGTCTGCTCAGTGGGGCGCGTCTGATGCGTTATCCACACAACGATGTGGCGGCGCTGGAGAAAAAGCTGCTGGCGCGCCCACAAGGTCGGCGTTTGGTACTGACCGATGGCGTGTTTAGCATGGATGGCGATCAGGCTTCCTTGAAGCTCTTGGCCGAGGTCTGTCAGCAACAGGAGGCGTGGTTGATGGTGGATGACGCGCACGGTTTTGGGGTGTTGGGTGAGACGGGTGGGGGGTCTCTGCAACAGGCTGGATTGGATGAGCAGCAGGTGCCGGTTTTGATGGCGACTTTGGGCAAAGCGGTGGGCTGTTTTGGAGCCTTTGTTGCCGGTTCGGAAGAGTTGATTGAAACCCTGATTCAGCAGGCGCGCAGCTACATCTACACCACCGCCACCCCGCCTGCGCTGGCGGAGGCGACCCGAGTCAGTTTGCGTTTGTTACAGCAAGAGGGCTGGCGACGGGAGAAACTGGCGGAGTTGATTGCCCATTTTCGCACTGGAGCACAGCGATTGGATTTGCCATTGATGAACTCAACTACGCCGATTCAGCCGTTGTTGATCGGCTCCAGTGAGAGGGCGATGCAGATCAGCAGTGAGCTGGAAAAATTGGGTTTTTTGGTCACTGCGATTCGCCCCCCCACGGTGCCGGAGGGCAGCGCACGCTTGCGGGTGACGTTGTCGGCAGAACATACTTTTAAGCAGGTGGATCTGCTGTTGGCGGGCTTGGCAAAGCTGAAATTGTTATTGCCGTGATGAGCGGTTAATTCAAATCAGCTGCGTATTTTTTTAGCAGAGCGATGGGAATGATCTCCAGTGCTTTGATGTGCGTTCGGGTTAAGTGAACCCGAGGTGCCATATTGCTCTTTTCGGCTTCCAGCCATCTCGCCGCACATAAACACCAGCTGTCGCCCGGTCTTAAACCGCTAAAATTATACTCGGGCATCGGGGTGGATAAGTCATTGCCCTTGGATTTTGAGTAGTCTAAAAACGCTCGGGAGGCTTGGATGCAGACGGTGTGGGAGCCAACGTCCTCTTTGCAAGTGTTGCAATGGTCGTCGCGGTAATATCCGGTGCTTGGGTTATCACCACAGAGCTCCAGTTTTTCGCCAAAGACGTTGATCGACTTATCCATGCTGCAACTCCATTCTGTTTTTGATTGATAATTGGGCTGCACCATACCACTGTTCAACGAATTAATAAAAAACGTCCGTGTTTTTATCAAAAAAAGTTGATTTAGTGTTTAATATCAATTAAATAGAGTAATAAAAAACCACTAACACTTCTTCTGGGATAGACCATAAGGCTGATTCTGCTGCGGCAGG
This sequence comes from Gammaproteobacteria bacterium, assembly GCA_030950195.1. Taxonomy (GTDB): domain Bacteria; phylum Pseudomonadota; class Gammaproteobacteria; order JAUZRS01; family JAUZRS01; genus JAUZRS01. Next base: position 16,071 of record JAUZRS010000175.1, read on the forward strand.
CAAGCACGTTGGCGTAACTGTCGCTATAATAGCCGACCCTTTTGATCGGTTATTTATCATGCACGCGGCTAAAAACATCTTCTCCCATCGTCCTTATTGGGCAAAACGTTTTGGAACAGCACCCTTTTTACCCATGTCGAGGGCGGAGATGGATCAGTTGGGTTGGGACAGTTGCGACATCATCATCGTTACGGGCGATGCGTATGTGGATCATCCCAGTTTTGGCATGGCGTTGATCGGTCGCCTGTTGGAAGCGCAAGGCTTTCGGGTCGGTATTTTGGCGCAGCCGGATTGGCGTTCAGTAGATGATTTTCAGGCGTTGGGTCGGCCAAACCTCTTTTTTGGCATCACCGCCGGTAATATGGATTCGATGGTTAATCGCTACACCGCCGACCGTCGCATCCGCTCCAATGACGCTTACACCGCCGATGGCGAGGGTGGCAAACGCCCTGATCGCTCGGTGGTGGTGTACTCGCAGCGGGCGCGGGAGGCCTATAAAAAGGTGCCGGTGGTGATCGGTGGTATCGAGGCCAGCTTGCGCCGCATCGCCCATTTTGATTACTGGTCTGAGAAGGTTCGGCGTTCTATTTTGCCCGATTCCAAAGCGGATATGCTCATCTACGGCAACGCCGAACGGGCGGTGGTGGATTTGGCGCATCGGTTGGCAGCGGGGGAAAAAATCAGCGAGATCACCGACCTGCGCGGTACGGCGTTTATGCGGGCGGCGGTGCCGGAAGAGTGGAGTGAAATTGACTCTTCTTTGCTGGATGATGACCCCACTCAACCGGCGATCATTCCCAACCCGTACGCCAAAGAGCCGCCTTGCGATCAGCGCCCAACGCAAGCAGCTCCGGTAGAGGGTTTGGCCGCCAACAGCACGGTGGTCACTTTTCATCAGCGCCCGCGTAAAATGGATCGATCGCGCAGTGTGGTGCGTTTGCCCTCGTACGATCAAGTGGTCAACGACAAACTGCTCTACGCTCATGCGTCGCGTATTTTTCATCTGGAAACCAATCCTGGCAACGCCCGCGCGATGGTGCAACAGCACGGCAAGCGAGAAGTGTGGCTCAATCCGCCGCCGATTCCGCTGACGATGGAGGAGTTCGATGCGGTTTTTGAGCTGCCTTACGCGCGAGTGCCGCATCCGGTTTACGGCAAGGCGAAAAACCCTGCGTGGGAGATGATTCGTTTTTCGGTCAATATCATGCGCGGCTGTTTTGGCGGCTGTACGTTCTGTTCGATCACCGAACACGAAGGGCGCATTATTCAAAGCCGTTCGGAAGCGTCGGTGGTGCGTGAAGTGGAAGCGATTCGGGATAACACCCCAGGATTTACCGGCAACATCTCCGATCTCGGTGGGCCGACGGCGAACATGTACCGTTTGCAGTGCAAAAGCGAAAAGATCGAAGCCTCTTGCCGCCGCCTCTCCTGTGTTTATCCAGGCATCTGCGACAACCTGAATACCGATCACACGCCGCTGATTAAACTCTATCGCAAAGTGCGTAATCTGAGTGGCATCAAGCGGGTCTTTATTGCTTCGGGCTTGCGTTACGATCTGGCGGTCAAAGATCCTGAATACGTTAAAGAGTTGGTGACCCATCATGTGGGCGGTTATCTGAAAATTGCCCCAGAGCACACCGAGCAAGGGCCGTTGTCGAAGATGATGAAGCCCGGTATCGGCACTTATGATCGTTTTAAGGAGTTGTTTGAACGCTACAGTAAAGAGGCGGGTAAAAAGCAGTATTTGATCCCTTATTTTATTGCCGCGCACCCAGGGACTTCTGATGAAGACATGCTCAATTTGGCGCTGTGGTTAAAAGAGAATGAATTCCGTCCCGATCAGGTGCAGTCCTTTTTGGCCACTCCAATGGCCTTGGCCAGCACGATGTTTCACACCGGCATCAATCCTCTGAAAAAGGTCACTCGTCAGGGGGCGGAAAAACTCAGTGTGGCCAAAGGGCTGCGTCAGCGCCGTCTGCACAAAGCCTTGCTGCGCTACCACGATGCGGAAAACTGGCCGTTGTTGCGTGAGGAGTTAAAAGCGATGGGGCGCGCCGATCTGATTGGCAATGGCAAAAAACATTTGATTCCCAGTTGGCAACCGGCAGGCACAGGGACATCACAAGAGGGTGCGAGAAAACGCCCGATGGTGAAAAAAGCCCCACAAGGTCAGCGATCCAGTGGTCGTACGGCTAAAAGTGGCGCGCGTTCTGGCAATCGCGGTGGCGGTGTCAGTCGTTTAGAAGCAGGTCGTAGTTTTCCTCGTCCGGCTCGGGGTAAAGGGGGCGCGCCGAAGCGGCGACGTTGAGGATTGTGGTTGCTGTAGGGGAGGATTCCATATCCGCCCTATTTATGGTCGGATAAAACGGAACGGATCAACCTCGGACAGAACATGGGTTAAATAAAGAGGGCAGAAATGGATTCTACCCCTACGAGCCAGGTGATTTATTATTTTTCCTAGCTCCCATGCTCTTGCGTGGGAGCCGGAGCAAGGCCGGAAAATGTTCCGCCCCTAGCGTTTTTGTTCAGTGTGTAACATTCGTTAATGCCTGCATAATCTGCTGTTTTAACTCCTGAACCGCCCGAACCTGTTGCCGAAACGGTGGCAAAGCATTGATGTTATCCAGTGCTTTTTGGTAGGTCTGTTGCGCTGCTTCAATTTGTTTATCCTGCTGTAATAATTCTCCACGTTTTAACATCCACAATGGGCTTTGGTGGAGTTGTTTAGGCAATTTATCCAGATAACCTATGGCCTGTTTATACTCTTTTTGTCGTTGGGCGACATCAATGGCCATTTTAATAAATCCGACCAAAGCACCGACTTCGCTCATGGCACGCTCAAGCCCCTTGAGAGCCTGTTTATCTTTGCCGGTTTGAATTAACAGTTCCGCTCGTTCCAAATGCCACGCCGCTCTTTTGGGTTGCTGTTTGAGTGCTTGATCAAAATCATTTAGCGCCGCATTCGTCTGTTTGAGCGCGAGAAAGGTTCGTGCTCGATAAAGATAGGCGGTGGCATTTTGCGGCTGCCGTTGAATGGCTTGATCGAGATCCGTTTTGGCCTGTGAGTAGTGACCCGCGTGCAGATGGGTGTTGCCGAGCAGCAGAGGCAGTTGTGCGCTGTGTGGATCAAGTTGTTGCACGATTGTGTAGTCTTTCAGGGCAAGCGACCAATTTTGATGTTGGTGGTGCAGTTCTGCCCGTTGCAGGTAGAGTTGGGCGTTTTTGGGTTGCTGTTGAATCTGTTCATTGACGATGTTCAGGCTGCGTTGAATGTCGGCGTGGCTCCAGACGGGTGAAGAGGCAAGGCAGACGAGGCAGAGTAATACGCTTGATTTTTTTTTAAGGCGAACCAACCCAAACAGCAACACGCCATAAAACGACAGCTCACCACCGCCACCCGATGTCGTTGTCACCGTTGTCGTGGTTGGAGCCGTGCTGTTTGGAGGTGCGGTGCCTGTTCCCGTAGAGACGGCATCAGCGGTGCTGACGCTTGTATTCTCACTGCCCAAAACCGTGCCGTTGCCATCCAAAACGATCAATTGATAACGGTATTCTGTATTGGCTAACAGGCCGCTGTCTTGGTAGCTGCTGCTGAGGTCACTGGCGAGAATATTGATCAGGTGCTGGTCATTACGGGTGATTCGATAGAGAAAGGCATTTGGATCATTAAGCGGCTGCCAGCGGAGGGTGATTTCATTGGCGGCGTTGACCTCGGCTTGCAGATTGAGGCTCGGCGGGGGGGTGTTTTGGCTCTGAGTAAAGATCAGACTTTGGCTGCTGGCCAGCATGACATTACCGGCGCTGTCGCTCAGACCCGCCACGGTCAAGGTGAGCGGCAGATTGCTGGGCAGAGTGGAGGTGGTTAAGGTGATGCTGCTGTTATTGAAATTGACCGCGTTCACAGAGACCCCATCGCTGAGTACAAACTGGCCGAGGTTAACGCTGACGGGGGGTTCCGAGAGGCTGAGCTGGACGGTGGTGGCGTTGATGACTTGGGCGGACAGCAGTTCTGGTGGGGTGCTATCCAGCCCTTTTTGAATGCGAAAATGGTCACTGACTTGATGGTCTTTGTTGAGGAACTGGACGTTCATTTGGTTGGCATTGACATCCAAAATCACTGAACCGTATTCAATTTTGCTGCGGTACATCACCGGATGAACGTCGCCGTTCATAAAGGCCGTTTCCGCATCGGCATCAATTTGGCTGGAGGAGCCGCTGACCACATAAACCGCACCCTGATTGGCTCCGGCGGCTTTGAGGTACGCGCCGTTGCTGAGGGGTTTGCCGTCACCGCCGTCTTTGAGTTGGGTGGTGCGGTTAAAGGTGCTGGAGTCGCCGTAGTGTTGATCAATCAAGTAGGAGCGTTCGTAGGAGTGGCTGTGGCCGCTGAGCACCAGATCAACGCCGTAGCTCTCCAGCAGGGGCAGGAAGTTTTCTCGCATCTGTACCAATTTGCCCTCGCGGCTGCGGTCGTCGGAGTTGTGGCTGCCTTTGCTGTAGGGCGGATGATGCCAATAGGCGACGATCCAGTCGGCGCTGCTGGTGGCCAAGTCGCTCTCCAACCAGCTGTACATCAAGCCCGTGGTGTCGCGGTTGCTTTCCATTGAGTCGAGGCAGATAAAATGCACGTTGGCGTAATCGAAAGAGTAATACAGCTCCGTGCCGCTGCTGTCGCTGGGCAGAGAAAAGATGTCTCGATAAACGCTGATGTTGCCGTTGCGCACGTCGTGATTGCCCATGGAAGGCCAGAGCGGCGCACGGCTGAGGATGCTTTCGTATTTGGAAAACAGCGCGTCTTGATAGGCTTCATCGCTGCCGTCACTGCTGCCCAGACGGCGGTTGGCGTAGGCGTTGTCTCCCAGCAGCAAGATCAGGTTGGCTTGCTGGTTGTCGCTGATCTCTTTGGCGTAAAAGCTGTCCCGCACCGCTCGTGCGCCGCCGTCGTTGATGCCTGAATCCCCCAGCACCCAGATGCGGCTGCTTTTGCTGCTGCCGTTGTTGGGTGGGGTATCAAAATGATGCACGCTGCCTGTGGCGCTGGCCAGTGGCGTGCCGTTTTCACCGACGCTGTAATAATAACGGCTGTTGGCGCTGAGGTTGGTGAGGCTCACTTCGTGATCCAAGGCCAAGGCGTTGGAGGCGCTGGCGGTTAGATTGAGGTTGTTGGCCGTCAGACCGTAGGAGACTTCACCGAGGCTAAGTTGATCGGTGCGCCAGCGGACGGTGATGCTGTTGGGGGTGGCCATCTGCAGGTAGGGTGCTCGGCTCAGAGCCAGTGCGTGAACGGCGTTGTTCAGGCTGCTCAATAGGGTGATAAAAATCAAGGCAGTGAGTGTGGTTTTGAGCTTGGATAAATCCATTTTTGTTGTCCTACTCTGGAGAGCAATTATTCTTAAATTAAACTTAAGCTGTTCAGAGTGAACCTTTTAGCAGAAAAAACCAGTGTTGATGGTTGAAAAAGAGACGAGCGTCGGAAATTTTCTGAGAAAGGTTTTTCTCAGAAAATTTGTTATGATTCGCCAGCCTAAAAAACACCACTTTAATTGATCCCAACTCAGGATGCCGAATTATGAACATTACCGCCTCCATGTTCCGTGCCTATGATATTCGTGGTGTGGTTACGGAAAGCCTGACTCCCGATGCGGTGCGTGCCATTGGCCGTGCCTTTGGCAGCGAGTGTTTGGTTAAAAATATATCGCAGGTGGTGGTGGCGCGTGACGGTCGGCTTTCGGGGCCGGCTCTGGTGGCGGCGTTGATTGAAGGTTTGGTGAGCACGGGCTGTGAGGTGATCGACATTGGTCAGCAGCCGACCCCTGTGCTGTATTACGCCACCTATCAGCTTAAAACCGGCACCGGCATTGTGGTGACGGGCAGCCATAATCCACCCGATTACAACGGCTTGAAGATGATGATGGGCGGTGAAACACTGCACGGCGAAATGATTCAGCGTGTGCTGCACCGGATTGAAAAGGACGATTATCATCAAGGCCAAGGTTCACAGCGACAGCTGGATCTTGAGAGTGATTACTTGCAACGGATTGTAGGTGACGTGAATTTGAGCCGCCCGTTGAAGGTCGCAGTGGATTGTGGCAACGGCGTGGCCGGTGAGCTGGCTCCTAAGTTACTGCGCGCTTTGGGCTGTGAGGTGGAGGAGTTGTACTGTGAGATTGACGGTACCTTTCCCAATCATCACCCCGATCCGAGCAAATTGGAAAACCTGCAAGAGTTGATTGAGAGGGTGGCTAACAAGGGGTTGGATCTGGGTTTGGCCTTTGACGGTGATGGTGATCGTGTCGGGGTGATCGACAGTGACGGTCATGTGATCTGGCCGGATCGGCAGATGATGCTCTACGCTCGTGATGTGCTCAGCCGTCATCCGGGGGGGCGCATTGTTTATGATGTGAAATGTTCCAGCCATTTGGCCAGCGAGATTGAGGCAGCAGGAGGTGTGGCGGATATGTGGAAAACCGGTCACTCCTTGATGAAAGCGCGTATTCAGGAGACCGGTGCGCTGCTCGGTGGTGAGATGAGCGGCCATATCTTTTTTAAGGAGCGTTGGTACGGGTTTGATGATGCCCTCTACGCGGCGGCACGTCTGTTGGAAATTTTGAGTCAGAGCAAGTTGAGCAGCGCGGAGTTGTTTGCCCAACTGCCCGACAGTCTGAACACCCCTGAGCTGAATGTGCATTTTGCCAATGAAGGCGATAATTTCCGTTTTATGGCGCAACTGACAGAGCAGGTTGATTTTAGCGACGCTAACATCATTACTTTGGACGGTCTGCGGATTGAGTTTGCTGACGGTTGGGGTTTGGTACGCGCCTCCAATACCACGCCGTCGTTGGTGATTCGTTTTGAAGCGGATCAGCAAGCGGCGTTGGATCGCATTCAAGGTCGTTTCCGTAGCGCCATGTTGGCCGTAGATGACACCTTATCTCTCCCTTTTTAAGTTGATTTTATTATGAGCATAGACAACCGCGCAGCCACTCAAGTGGCGCAGGTTTTAAACGAAGCACTGCCCTACATTCAACGCCTGTCAGGCAAAACCATCGTGATTAAATTCGGTGGCAATGCGATGGTGGACGAGCAATTGAAACAGAGTTTTGCCCGCAACATCGTTTTGATGAAGCAGGTGGGGATCAATCCGGTGGTGGTGCATGGCGGTGGCCCACAGATTGGCCAGTTGCTGAAACAACTGGGCAAAGAGAGTCACTTTATCCAAGGAATGCGTGTCACCGACAGCGAGACCATGAGTGTGGTGGAGATGGTCTTGGGTGGGCAGGTGAATAAGAGCATTGTCAGTTTGATCAATCAGCAAGGTGGGCGTGCAGTGGGCTTGACCGGCAAAGACGGCGGTCTGATTCAGGCCAAGCCGCTCAAATTGACCGCAAAAAGCAGTGAAAAACAGCCGCCTGAAATCATTGATTTAGGGCATGTGGGCGAGGTGGAGAGCATTGATCCGGCGGTGGTACACATGTTGGATAACAGCGATTTTATTCCAGTGATTGCCCCCATCGGGGTGGATGCGGAAGGGCGTTCTTATAACATCAACGCCGATCTGGTGGCCAGCCGAGTGGCTTCGGTGTTGGGGGCGGAGAAGTTGCTGCTACTGACCAATACGGTGGGGATTTTGGATAAAGAGTCCAACTTGTTGACCGGCCTGAGTGCGCCGCAGATTGATGCGCTGGTGGAAGACGGTACCATTCAGGGTGGCATGTTGCCCAAAGTGCAGTGTGCCTTGGATGCGGTGAACTCTGGGGTGAGTACGGCGCAGATCATTGATGGTCGGGTGGATAACGCGGTGTTGCTGGAGCTGTTTACCGATCAAGGTGTGGGTACGCTGATTCATCAGTAACGCGGTTGTGAATTGTTTAAGGGGCAGCAGGATTGGCTTGCAGCTCTCGAAAACGCAGCAGATCGCGGTCAAATTTGCGTGCTAAATTATTGTGTTCGTGCTGTTTTTCGCTCAAAGCTTGCTCTAGTTTGCTCTGTTGTTTTTCTAAGTGAGCTTGCTGTTTGAGCAGGTGTTGGGTGCTCTGCTTTTCGCGAACATCGAGGCGGATCAGCATTTTGCGCAGATCTTGTAATTGGCGTTCGATGCTGTCGAGGCGACGCTGATTGAGTTGAATGGTGCTGTCTATGGAATCCAAGCGGCCATTGCGTGCCAGCAGTAGATCCCGTTCGGTGGTGAAGGTGGTGAGCAGAATTTGATCGCTGCGGCGTTGCTGCTCTTGTCGGGCAAGCTGAATTTCATGGCGTTTTTTGGTCTCTTCTTTAGCGGCCAATTCAGCCGGAGTGGCGATGGCATTAATCTGTTTGATGGTCACCCCTTGAGAGTTGAGCACCGCATGTCGGCCTTGATTGGCGCGATTGTTCAGTATGTCGCCGTAGTGAATCACGCCGTTTTGATCGACCCACTTAAAGACCCGCTCAGGGGCAGCCTCGACCGTTGCCGTGAGCAAAACAAAAAGACAGGTCAGCAGGGACGTCTGTTTCATTCCAGTCTCCTTTTGAGCAGGTTTGACATAAGCTTTGGATCTCTAAATCGGTTGAACGGTTCACTTCATTGTGATTCATTGAAGTAAAGTCTGTTTTTCCAATCAAGCACTTAGCAGACCAGACTTTGGCGTTGTTGTTAAAGTTCCGTTTATGAGGGCTCCACTTTACACTTTTTCATCGTAAAAATGACTAAAAAATCGGCTATTCGATGCCGTAGGATTGTCGATAGGCTGTGACGGCGGCCAAATGTTGCTGCAAAGCGTCACTTTTTTCTAGGTAACTCATCATATCGGCCAACTTAACGATACTGATAACCGGAATATTATACTGTTGCTCCACCTCTTGAATGGCCGATTGAGCACCTTGTCCGGTCTCTTGTCGATCCAGTGCAATCACCACACCTGTCAAGCTGGCTCCGGCCTGTTGAATAATGCTGACGGCTTCCCGAATGGCGGTGCCAGCGGTGATGACATCATCCACAATCAGTACCTTGCCTTCTAAGGGCGCACCCACCAAGCTGCCGCCTTCACCGTGGCTTTTGGCCTCTTTGCGATTGAAACAGTAGGCTTTATCTTGTTGGTGCTGGTCAAAGAGGGCGATGCTGGTGGCGGTGGCCAGCGGAATGCCTTTGTAGGCGGGGCCAAAGAGTAGATCGTATTCTAAGCCGTGATTCGTGATCGCTTGAGCGTAGAAGCGCCCCAATTTGGCCAGAGCCGCGCCACTTTTGAACAGTCCGGCATTGAAAAAATAGGGGCTGGTGCGTCCCGATTTGAGCTGAAACTGACCAAACTTCAACACCCCTTGTTGAATGGCGAAATCGAGAAACTGGCGTTGGAATTCTTGCATGGGTTGACCCTTTCGGCGATGGCTAAAAACTCGGGTATGATACACGCCTGTTTGAGCAGGGCGAAGCCTAGGTTATGAACTCAATGAATCCCGGTAATGACCACATGTCGTGGTGGCAAAATCTGCGTGCCTATAAAAACCCTCGCGCTGTGGCGCTGCTCTGTTTGGGGTTTTCCAGTGGTTTGCCGATTTTGCTGGTCTTTGGTACGTTTTCTTTCTGGTTACGCGAGGCGGGTGTGGCGCGTTCCAGCATCGGTTTTATCAGCTGGGTGGCGTTGGCCTATGGTTTTAAATGGCTCTGGTCGCCGCTGGTGGATCGGCTCTCTGTGCCGCTACTGACGCGCTGGCTGGGTCGTCGTCGTGCGTGGTTGTTGTTGACCCAAGTGGTGCTGTTGTTTTTGATTCTCTCAATGGCGTTGACCGATCCGCTGTTGAATCTGGAGTTGCTGGTTTGGCTGGCGCTGTTGACCGCCTTTTTCTCGGCGACGCAAGACATTGTTATTGATGCCTATCGCATTGAGTCCTCCGATGAGCGTCTGCAAGGGGTGTTGGCTTCGACCTATATGATCGGTTATCGCCTTGCGATGATCTTTGCTTCAGCGGGGGTGCTGTGGATTGCGGCCTATTTTGACCCCGATGAGAGCAGCTACCAACGGCTGCCGTGGACGATGGCTTATGGGTGCATGGCGCTGTTGATGGGGGTTGGTATTGTCACCACTTTGTTGATTGCCGAGCCGGAAAAACCCGTTGATCAGGCGGTGCAGCAGCGGGAAGCGGAGAACGCGCAGAAAGTCGCTCATTGGCGTTTTTTGCCGCCTTGTGTGCGGCGTTTTGTTGTGCTTTTTTGGAATGCGGTGATTAACCCCTTTGTGGATTTTATTGCTCGTTACCGTTGGCAGGCACTGCTGATTTTGGCGCTGATCGCCAGCTACCGCATGGCGGATATTGTCTTGGGGGTGATGGCGAATGTTTTTTATGTCGATATGGGCTTTAGCAAGCAGGAGGTGGCCAACGTCACCAAGGTGTTTGGTATTATTATGACCTTGCTGGGGGCGGTACTTGGTGGGCTGTTGGTGAACCGTTATCGGGTCATGCCGATCCTCTTTTTGGGCGCGCTGTTGACCGCCAGCACCAACCTGCTGTTTGCCTTGTTGGCGGGCATGGGCAACAACATTAATATGCTGATGTTGGTGGTCTCGGTGGACAACCTCAGCGCGGGGTTGGCGACGGCGGCCTTTGTGGCTTATCTCTCCAGTTTGACCAACGTCTCTTATTCCGCCACGCAGTACGCCCTGTTTAGCTCGATGATGTTGTTGTTGCCCAAATTTATGGGCGGCTTTTCGGGCGTGCTGGTGGACGAGGTTAATTATCAGGTTTTCTTTTTAATTACGGCGGCGCTGGGTCTGCCTGCGCTGCTGTTGGTTTGGTTGGCGGCGCGTTGGGTGCCAGAGTCTAAAATAAAGCGAGAAGCATTATGAGCGCATATCAAGGTGAGACGAATTATCAACACGGCCAAACGGAGCCATTGGGGGTCTTGTTGGTCAATTTGGGGACACCCGATGCGCCAACGAAAAAAGCCTTGCAGGCGTATTTGGGCGAGTTTTTAGCCGATCCGAGGGTGGTGGAGCTGTCGCGTCTGATTTGGTTGCCGATTCTGCACGGGGTGATTCTGCGCTTTCGTCCCAATCGTTCCGCTAAGGTCTATGCCAAGGTCTGGAGTGAGGCCGGTTCACCGCTGTTGGCGATTTCAAAACGGCAGACAGAGGCGTTGCAAAAGCAGCTCAGTGCGTCTTTAGAGGCTCCGGTGAAGGTGCAGTTGGCGATGCGTTACGGCAACCCTTCGATCAAAGCGGGTCTGCAGGCGCTGCAAGAGGCCAATGTGCGCCGAGTGCTGATTTTGCCGCTTTATCCGCAATATTCGGCCACCACCACCGCTTCGGTGTTTGATGGCGTTGCCAAGGTGCTGCAAAAACAGCGTTGGATCCCAGAGCTGCGCTTTATCAATCAGTACTTTCAGCAACCGGCGTACATCAAGGCCTTGGCGGATTCCGTGCGTCAGCAGTGGGCGGAGCGGGGGCAGGGGGATAAGTTGCTGCTCTCTTTTCACGGCATCCCGAAAAAGATGCACTTGGCCGGTGATCCCTATTATTGCCACTGTCAGGCAACGGGGCATCTGTTGGCGCAGGAGCTGGGTTTGCAGCCAGAGCAGTGGCAGTTGGTGTTTCAGTCTCGTTTTGGGCGTGAGGAGTGGCTCAAACCCTACGCCAGTTTGCGTTTACAGGAGCTGGCCAAAGAGGGGGTGAAAACCGTCGATGTGGTCTGCCCTGGGTTTTCAGCGGATTGTTTGGAGACCTTGGAAGAGATCGCGATGGAGAACCGCGAGCTCTTTATCGAAGCCGGTGGTGAGGATCTGCGTTACATTCCAGCCTTGAATGATCGTCCTGAGCACATTGAATTTTTGGCTGAGTTGGTTGAGAGCAATATGGCGGGTTGGTTGGATGTTCGCGGTGCTGAGGCGTTGCAGGGTGTGGCAGAGCGGGCTTTGGCGGATGGGGCGTGACGTTGTTGGGTTACGGCCTGCGGCCTAACGCCAACCTACGGTTCATCGGTAGGGGTAGAATATTTTCTACCCTACAAATCCAAAAAAGGTGTGGTGGAAAAATAGGCGATCACGGCGGCTACCAGCAGGTAGATCAGCACTTTGATCGGTTCACGTAAAAAACGTTTTAAAAAGGTGTCATGCGTGCCTGCGGCTTTCTGTTCTTGATATTCGCGCTGAGCGTTTTCTTGGCGTTCTCTTTGGTATTTTGCAATCAAATGTTTCGCTCGCTCTAATTGAGTCTCTTCTTTGAGCCAGATGGCGGCCAGCGAGATGCCCCAACGTCCGGCGGTGGTTTCATAGAAATCAACCTGATGCTCTTCTAATAAGATGCGGACTTCATCGGCCTCATCCAGCGGGACGTTATTAAGTCTAAACAGTAAAGTGGCCATGTTGTGTGGTTCTCTTTAATGGGTGTTGTCCATTAATCGTAGGGGCGGATTCTATATCCGCCCTGTTCATGTTAGGGGATGGTTTAGGCATAAAAAAGGGCGACTTTGTGAGTCGCCCTTTGTCTTAACGTACAACGGTTTGAGTTAGAGCGCTTTCACACCGGCAATCAACTCCGCCACCACCTTTTGCCCATCGCCGTAACAGAGACGGGTGTTGTCGGCAAAAAACAGCTCATTCTCGATGCCAGAAAAACCGGTGCCTTGGCCGCGTTTAATCACGATCACATTGTCCGCTTTGTCGGCATCCAAAATCGGCATCCCATAAATGGGGCTGCTTTTATTGCTGCGCGCAGCGGGGTTAACCACGTCGTTGGCACCGATCACCAGCGCCACATTGGTGCTGTCGAATTCAGAGTTGATCTCATCCAGATCGGCGATTTTTTCATACGGCACACCGGCTTCCGCCAGCAGCACGTTCATGTGACCGGGCATCCGACCGGCAACGGGATGGATGGCAAATTTCACCGACACTCCCCGATCTTCCAGCAGCTCGGCCAACTCCCACAATTTGTGCTGTGCTTGCGCGACGGCCAGACCGTAACCGGGGATGATGATGACTTTCTCGGCGTAGGTGAGGGTGATGGCCGCATCGGAGGCTTCCACCGCTTTCATGCTGCCGCTGGGGCCTTCGTTGTCACCGGCATCACCGCTTTCACCAAAGCTGGAGAAGAGCACGTTGCTGATGGAGCGGTTCATCGCTTTGGCCATTAACATCGTCAGCATGGTGCCCGAAGCACCTACCACGGTACCGGCGATCATCATCGCGGGGTTGCCCAGCACATAACCTTCAAAGCCAACAGCCAGACCGGTGAGGGCGTTGAAGAGTGAAATCACCACCGGCATATCTGCGCCACCGATGGGGGCGGTTACCAGCGCACCCAAGAGCAGAGCCATGCCGAAGAACAAGGCCAGCAGACAGATACACGTTTCAGGGCTGATAATGATCTGCACCCCGACGGCCACAGTGCCGAGGAAGAGAGCCAAGTTGATCCACGACAGGCCGGGGAAACGCAGTGCCTTGCGGATGATGCCTTGCAGTTTGGCAAACGCGATCAAGGAGCCAGAGAAGGCGATGGTGCCGATAAAGGCACCGAGTAGCGCCAGAATCTCCACCGTCAGAGTGAGGTTGGTGCCTTTGACCAACTCGATGGCAGCGATGGCCGCCGCTGCGCCACCCCCCATGCCGTTGTAGAGGGCGATCATCTGCGGCATGTCGGTCATGGCGACCCGTTTGCCACTCACCCAAGCGAGTACGGAGCTGAGGACGATGGCGGTGATCATCAAACCGATGTTGTTCAGATTGGGTTCAAGGAAGGTCACCAGCGTGGCGAGCAGCATACCGATGCCCGCCCAGACGATGCCCCCGCGAGCGGTGAGCGGTGAGCTCATGCGCTTGAGGCCGATGATGAACAGTGCCGCAGCGACTAAATAAGTGCTTTGAATCAGCAGTGATGCGTCCATTATTTGCCCCCCTTGCGGCCAGTGAACATCTCTAACATGCGTTCCGTGACCACGTAACCGCCAACGGCGTTACCGGCGGCCAGAAAGACGGCGATAAAACCGATGCTCTGTTCCAATGCGCCTTCGGCGTGACCGAGGGCGACCATTGCGCCCACCAGCACGATGCCGTGGACGAAGTTGGTGCCGGACATCAGCGGGGTGTGCAGAATCACCGGTACTTTAGAGATCACCTCAAAGCCGGTGAAGGCGGCGAGCATAAAAATATAGAGTGCGATAAAACCTTCCATTTAAGCCTCTCCTTCAATCAGTGTGGCGGTGGGCGGGTGAGTGATCTTTCCCTCATGGGTGAGCAGACAGCCTTTGATCACATCGTCGTCAAAATCAATCTTCAGCTCGCCCTCTTCAATCATCAGAGTGAGCAGGTTGAGCAAATTCTTGGCGTACATTTCCGAGGCATGAAACGGCGCTTCGCTGGCGATGTTTAACGGCCCGTGCAGAATTTTGCTCTTGTAGTGAATCGTCTTTCCCGCTTCGGTCAGTTCGCAGTTGCCGCCGGTTTCGGCCGCCAGATCGACGATCACCGCGCCCGGTTTCATGCCGTCCACCATCGCTGTGCTGATGATTTTGGGCGCAGGGCGACCGGGAATGGCAGCGGTGGAGATGACCGCATCGGCTTTGGCCAGATGCTGCGCCAGCACGTCGGCTTGCTGCTGCTTCTCTTCGTCGGTCAGTTCACGGGCGTAACCGCCTTCACCTTCGGCGTTAACGCCGGTGTCGATCATTTTTGCCCCCAGAGACTCCACCTGTTCACGAGCAGCGGGACGAATGTCGTAGGCTTCCACCTGAGCACCGAGACGGCGAGCGGTGGCGATGGCTTGCAGACCAGCAACACCGGCACCAATGACGACCACTTTGCTGGGGCGAATGGTGCCTGCTGCGGTGGTCAGCATGGGGAAGAAACGCGGCACCAGTGAGGCGGCCATCAAGACTGCTTTGTAACCGGCGACGGTGGCTTGCGAGGAGAGTGAATCCATCGCTTGGGCGCGGGTGATGCGCGGAATCAGCTCCATCGCCATGCAGGTGATGTTGTTGGCTTGCAGGGCTTTGACCAAGGCTTGATTTTGGTGGGCGTAGATGTGGCTAATGAGCAGTGAGCCGCTTTTTAGCTGTGCAATTTCCGCTTCGCTGGGCGGTTGCACCCGCAGTAGGATATCGGCTTCTTTTAGCGCGGCTGCGGCGTTTTCAACCAGATGGGCATCACCGTAGCTGTCGTTGGTGAAATAAGCGGGATCACCGGCACCGGTCTCCAGTAGGATTTCAGCGCCCATTTTTTTCAGGCGACTGACGACGCTGGGGTCGAGTGCGACGCGGCGTTCATCGGCAACGGTCTCTTTGAGAACCGCAATTTTAATTGACATGGATTAGTCTCCGAGTTGTTGATTTCCTGTTGCAGAGAGGGGGTTGTTTTAGCTTCTGGCTCAGGAAAGCAAGCACAATGTGGTCAAGGGTAAGGTAAAGATGGCGGAATATTACCTTATCTAGCAGGTGGGTTAAATGCCGTGCCTCTCAAAATGCAGCTTAGATGCTTAGAATTGGATCTTAATTTTGGATGTACTTCAATTCTTGTTGGTAACGAACGTGTTGTGAAACGGGAATAATGCTTACGCCAACCGTGCTGAGATTCTCTAGCTCAGATTCCAATACATTAA
The DNA here is from genome assembly GCA_030950195.1 of Gammaproteobacteria bacterium. Classification (GTDB taxonomy): domain Bacteria; phylum Pseudomonadota; class Gammaproteobacteria; order JAUZRS01; family JAUZRS01; genus JAUZRS01. Next base: position 31,634 of record JAUZRS010000175.1, read on the forward strand.
TGGTGCTGGTATGGGGGTGGGCGATGGCCAGAGCGGAACCGTTCTCTTTGGCTTTTTTGATCAACAATTGGAATTGCTGGCGGATGTAGTGTTCATCTTGACGGTTGTCGAGAAAAAGATCCCGAGATTGGGCGGCGAGGCCGTGTTGAATGGCGCTTTGATAGGCGATGGTTTTGGCGGTGGTGCGGCTGTCGATAAAAAACAATGTGCCCCAGTTGGCCAGCTCTTCCATGACGATGTCCATCGGTTTTTTTTGGCTGGTGAGTAGACTGCCCATGTGATTATTAACCCCCACGGCATCGGGCAGTGATTGCAGGTTGTCGTGCAAGGTATGACGAAAATCTGCATCAGACATACCCAGCCTTAAGCTGCCAGGACCAAGATAACGATTGTTTTTTAGCGCCTGCATCGGCAGATGCAGCATGATTTCTTTGTTAAAGCGGTAGGCGAGTTGTTGCAAGGTTTGGCTGTGAGGGGTGTGAGGTAAGATAGAGAGGGTAATAGGGTAAGGCAGTTGTAGAATGCGTTTGCCGATGGCGAGATCATTGCCAATATCATCAATGATAATGCTGATGTAGGGTAGTGGAGGAGCGGTTTTAGGTGGGGGGCTTGGCTGCTGTTGAATAAGATCAACAGGAGCGCAAGCGGTAAGCAGCAGGACAATGATCAGCGTTAAGAATGTGCCTTTCATTGTTGCTTTGGTTTAATGACTGGCTTGTAAGATGGACAAGCCTTTAAGCATATTGAGGGCTTCGTAGAGGGCGTAATCTTCCTCATCTAAATTGGTGCCTTTATCCTCTGTTTTATCTTTCTCAGAAGATTTATCTGCTGCCTCTTTATTTTGCTCATCATTGTCGGCATTGCCATTTGTTAGATGGCCATTGAGGTTGGCTTCCGTTAGTGGCTTGATTTCGTCAGCTGATTTTTTCTGTTTTTCCAGAGTCAATCTAGCGACTTTGATGTCAGGCTCAATGCCTTCGGCTTGGATGGAGCGGCCTGAGGGGGTGTAATAACGTGCGGTGGTGAGTTTGACCGCACCGCCGCCGTTCAGCTCTTGAATGGTCTGCACCGAACCTTTGCCAAAACTTTTGGTACCTAAAATCACTGCACGTTTGTGGTCTTGCAGCGCACCGGCAACAATTTCCGAGGCGGAAGCAGAGCCGCCATTAATCAATAAGATCAGCGCTGCACCGTCAATGGCATCGCCTGGGGTGGCGTTGTAACGCAGCTCGGAATCGCTAACACGGCCTTCGGTGTAGACGATTAGACCTTTGTTTAAAAAGGCATCGGAGACACCGACCGCAGCAGAGAGCACACCGCCTGGATTGTTGCGCAGATCAAGCACCAAACCTTTGAGTGGCTTTTTGTTCTCTTCGATCAGCTCTTCAATCGCTTCTAACAAACTGGTGGTGGTTTTGACTTGGAAACTGGAGATGCGTACATACCCAAAGTCTTCATCTAACAGGCGACGTTTGACGCTGTTGACCCGAATGATGGCGCGTGTCACTTTTATTTTCAGCGGTTTGCCCGCGCCTTCACGGGCGATGGTCAATAAGATGTCGGTGCCGGGTTTACCACGCATGATTTTGACTGCGTCGTTGAGGGTCAGCCCTTTGACCGGCTGATCGTCAAGACGAATGATCAAGTCACCGCTCTGCACTCCGGCTTTTTGGGCGGGAGTATCATCAATGGGCGAGACCACTTTGACAAAGCCGTCTTCCATGCTGACCTCAATGCCAAGGCCACCAAATTGGCCTGTGGTACCAATTTTTAGCTCTTTAAACTCCTCTTCGTTGAGAAAAGAGGAGTGAGGGTCTAAGCCGGTGAGCATGCCACGAATGGCGTTTTCCAACAGCTCTTTGTCACTGACTTCTTCTACATAGTTTTTCTTGATGCGTGTCAGCACGTCGGTCAAGTTACGTAGCTCGTTTAATGGCATCGACTCGGCGGAACTGTCTCGCAAGGCAAAAACACCTTGACCGAGGGTTAAGGAAGCGCCGAGCACCATGCCCAAAATAATGAGCAGCGATGTGCGAGTCTTAGCAAGCATCAAATTCTCCTAAAATGCAGAGGGGTGAATCCATTAATTGAAGGTGTGAGTGTAACATTGAGGTGATAAGCATATCTCATCCCTGATCGTTAACGACGTGCCGTTGAGGCCTATTTTTTTAGCCATGGACGTGGATTAATGGGTGCACCACGGCGACGGATTTCGAAGTATACCCCAGTCCGGCTTTGGCCGCCTGTGTCACCCACGGTGGCAATCACGTCATTGGGTTGTACCCAATCGCCACTTTCTTTTAATAAGCTTTGATTGTGGCCGTAGAGGCTCATGTAGTGCTTACCGTGATCAATGATAATAATATTGCCAAAGCCTTGTAACCAATCGGCAAACACCACTTGACCATAATAGACGTTATGTACTTGTTGGCCACGTGGAGCTCTGATGATCATGCCGCGCCAGCGCAGTTCACCTAACCCTCGTGAACTGCCGTAACGGGTCACGATTCGACCACGAGTTGGCCAAGGGAGTTTGCCTTTCAATTTGGCAAAGGGGCGTTTTTTCATCGGAGGCAATGGAATATCCGCGAGGCGTTCACTGAGTGATTGCAGCAGTCGTTCCAGTTGCCGTTGTTGTTGTTTTAATTGTGTTAGACGTTTCTTATCGCTATTGAGCGTGCGATTGATGGCAACAAGAGCCTCTTTTCGGTTTTTTTGACCGTTTTTTAGCTCTTTTTGCTCTATCAGCAACTGGGCATGGGTGCGTGCCAGTAGCTGACTGGTTGTGATGCTTTTCTGTTCCACTTGTCGCAGCTCTTGTCTGAGTTGGTTGAGTTGTTTGATGTTGTCGGTGCGCGCTTGGGTTAAGTAGGTGGCCAGTGTCAGGGTGCGGTTGATGCTGCTGGGGTCTTGCTGGTTAAAAAAGAGCCTCAGAGTGTGTTGTTCGCCAATGCGATGAGCTGCGCGCAGTTGCCGTGCCAGTGTGGCGCGCTGCTGTTTTAGTTGCTGGCTGAGAGGTTGTTTACGCTGTTGGAGTTTTTTCAACGCACGGCTTTGTTGGCGAATTTTTTGCTTTTGTTGGCTGATTTTGCGATTTAATGTGCTGACCAGCTGTTCGGCTTTTTTTAATTGCTGTTGTTGTAGGCTTCGCTTTTTTTTCTGCGAGCTGATCTGGCTGCTGAGTCGGTCTATCTGGTTGCTGAGACGCTTTAACTCTTTGTTGTGCTGTTCAATTTCTTGACTGGCCGAGGCCAAAAAGGGTGTGGTAAGGCTGAAACTGAGCAGCAGAGCGGCGACAAATATCTTCATTATTGGCGTGTCTAGTGGAAACTGTTGCTGATTTTAGCTGTTCTTCTGCTGAAAATGGGATTGTTTTTGCCAGTTTTTTGTAAAAAAGACGGAATTTTTCCATAAAGTAGTTAAAGTGTTTGGAAAAAGTGCTGTATAATGTTTTCCTAATATTCTTAAATAGCAACGAAATGGTTTGGTTTTTATGAGGCTTGAAGTGATGTTGTCAAAAACGACGCAGTTGATGACTCAGGATGAAGACATTGAACGTGCATCACGTTCTTTGAAAGCAATGTCTCATCCTTTGCGATTGAAAATTCTCTGTACCTTGGGTGACGATGAGGTCAGTGTGCAGGAGATTGTTGCGAATGTGGGTACCTCACAGAGCAATATTTCCCAGCATTTGGCCATCTTACGTGACAAGGGCATCTTGGCGTCGAGAAAAGACGCCAACCGTGTATACTACCGCGTCGGTGACGCGCGTACCTTGCGTCTGATCAGCATGATGCAGGAAGTGTTCTGCACTCGCATACTGTAAGAAAGTATCATTTGGAGCTTGTGAATGCAGCAGTATCTGGAGTTTGTCGGTAATCATCCTTACCTTTTCATTGCCCTTGCAATCACGATTGTTTTTATCGTCTACGGTGAGTATCAACGCCGTTTCCGTGGTTTTGATGAGCTGTCTGCGACACAGGCAATTCTAAAACAGAATCATGAAAATGCGCTTTTTTTGGATATCCGAGAGCGCTCTGAATACAGTCAAGGTCATTTGGTGGAGTGTAAGCACATTGTGCTTTCTGAGCTGGACAAAAAACTCAGCGAGCTGGACAAATATAAACAGCAACCTTTGATTGTCTACTGTGCTTCAGGCAATCGTTCTTTGGGTGCCTGCGCCAAACTGAAAAAAGCTGGGTTTGAATCGGTTTACAGTTTGGCGGGTGGTTTGTACGCTTGGCAGAAAGCCAATTTGCCCGTTGTGACCAAGTAGGATAGTCGTATGGCTCCTGAAATTATCGTCTACGCCATGGCCGCTTGCCCCTATTGTGCTTGGGCGAAACGTCTGCTTAATGCTAAAGGTGTTGAGTTTGATGTGCGCTCTGTTGATGGTCGTCCTGATCTGTGGGCTGAAGTGGAAGATCGCACCGGAAGAAGCACGGTGCCGCAGATCTTTATTGGCGATTACCATGTGGGCGGCTACGATGATCTTTCCGCACTGGAGCGCGACGGTCGTTTGGATTCGTTGCTGTTTCCTGCCAGTTAGTCTGTTTTTTTACGATTTTAGCTGAATCTCTGCGCTCCTCTCTGGAGCCGTCAGGTGCATCCCTGTAGACTGCTCCCAGTTTTTTAATTCAATTTTATTGATCTCATGGAGCACCTCATGGCAGAAAATGGCAGCAGTGACGTTAAACAGGAAGCATCTTCCGAATTTCAGATCCAAAAAGTCTATTTGAAAGACGTTTCGTTTGAATCCCCGCAATCCCCTGAGCTGTTTTCAAAAAACGGCAATTGGAACCCAGACATCAATTTACAGCTCAATACCGAATCAAAAACGGTGTCCGAGCATGTCTACGAGATTGTTTTAACCGTTACGGTGACGGCGACTCTGGAAGACAAAAGCACCGCGTTTTTGGTGGAGTTGAAGCAGGCGGGTATTTTTGTCATAAAAGGCTTTGATCAAGATGCACTGGGTGGCATTGTGGGTAGCCACTGCCCTGGTATTTTGTTCCCCTTTGCCCGTGAAGCGGTGGCGGATTTGGTCGCCAAAGGCGGCTTTCCACAACTGCTGCTTTCGCCGATCAATTTTGATGCACTCTATATGCAGCACTTAGAAAAAGTGAAACAAGGTATGGCGGCACCGCAAACGGCTCAATGAGTGAGTTAATCAACATTGCGGTGCTTGGAGCCGGTTCTTGGGGCACGGCTTTGGCGGCTCTGTTGGCCAGAAATGGCCAACAGGCCACGCTCTGGGGGCGAGACTCAACCCAGATGAAGGAGATGGCGGCCTGTGCTGAAAACCGTCGTTATCTGTCCGGTTTCGACTTGCCAAAAAACTTGGCTTATTCCAGTGACCTGATGGCCAGTGTGACGGGTGTGGAAGCTATTTTGGTTGCTACGCCGAGCCACACTTTTCGTGTTTTATTGAAGACCCTTAAACCGTTATTGCAACCCTCTCAAGTGTTGATCTGTGCCTGTAAAGGTTTGGAGGTGGGCAGCGGTAAGTTTATTCATCAGATTGCCAAAGAGGAATTAGGGCTCGCCCAAGAGCTGGCACTAATCTCTGGCCCCACCTTTGCTCAAGAGGTCATGAGAGGCTTGCCAACAGCGATTACGGTGGCATCTGATTCAGCTGCGGTGGCAAAAAAAGTGGTGGATTGGCTGCACGGTGAACATTTTCGCCCCTATCGCAGCAGCGATTTGGTTGGCGTTGAGCTGGGTGGGGCGTTGAAAAACGTCTTGGCCATTGCTGCTGGCATTGCTGATGGCCTCGGTTTTGGTGCCAATACGCGCGCGGCGTTGGTGACGCGTGGGTTGGCTGAGATGATGCGTTTGGGTATGGCACTGGATGCCAAACCGGAGACCTTGATGGGGCTGGCGGGGATGGGTGATTTGGTCTTGACCTGTACCGATGATCTGTCACGCAATCGGCAGATGGGGCTGGCGTTGGCGCGTGGTCTGTCGGTGGAGGAGGCGCTGGAGGAGATTGGCCAAGCAGTGGAAGGGGTGAAAACTGCTCGTGAAGCGTGGCTGCTGGCACAGCGTTGGCAGGTGGATATGCCGATTGTGGAGCAGGTCTATCGGGTGATTTATCAGCAGCATTCGCCCAAGCAAGCAGTACAGGATCTACTCAGCCGTGATCCTCGTGCGGAGGGCTGGTAACAGTCACTTTTTTCTATTGGCTGCCGTTAAAATCGAGTTGTCGCCACAGTTCATAAACCATGATGGCCACGGCGTTGGAGAGGTTCAGGCTGCGGCTGTTGGCGCACATCGGCAGCCGTAGGCGTTGTTCTGCAGGCAGAGACTGAATGATCTCTGTGGGCAGGCCTCGGGTTTCAGGGCCAAACAGCAGCATGTCTTCGGCTTGGAAGTGTGCTTCTGTGTGGCGTTGCTGGCCGTGAGTGGTGCAGGCAAACAGCCGTGCTTGCGGCTGCTGCGCTAAAAAATGCTCAAATGAAGTGTATTCTTTAAGGGTTGCCCACTCGCGGTAATCCAAACCTGCTCGGCGCAGCCGTTTGTCATCTAACTCAAATCCCAGTGGGTGAATCAGGTGCAGTTGAGCACCGGTATTGGCACAGAGGCGAATGATATTGCCACTGTTGGGGGCAATTTCCGGTTGGTAGAGAACAACGTGCATCATAGGCTGGTTTCAGGAATATTGATGGTTTTCGGGAGGTTGTGTTGCAAGCCTTGCAGTATATCCTGTTTGCGAAACGGTTTTTTAACGTAGTCATCCATGCCCGCAGAAAAACATTTTTCTCGATCTTCGATCAGTACGTTGGCTGTGAGAGCGACGATGGTAATGGGGGGGCGATTTTCTTTTTTCTCTTGTTGGCGAATTTGGCGGGTGGTCTCATAGCCGTCCATCACGGGCATCTGGCAGTCCATAAAGATCAGGTCAAAGTGCTGTTGTTGGATAAGCTCCAGTGCGGCTTGGCCGTGATCGGCGATGGTCACGCTCAAGCCAAGGTGCTCTAACATACGTTTGCCAATCCACTGATTGACGGGATTGTCTTCTACCAGCAGCACATGGCCGTGCAGTTGTAGGCTGTTGTTTTTGTTGACGGCTTTCACTTTGGGTTTTTTTGCCAGTGGAAAACGCAACTGAAAATAGAACTCAGAACCGTGTGTAAGTTGGCTCTTGAGCTGAAGTTCACCGCCCATTAAATTGACCAATTTTTGTGAAATAGCCAATCCCAAACCAGAGCCACCAAATTTGCGTGTGGTGGAGCTATCGGCCTGTGCAAAAGCCTGAAAGAGATTTTTTTGTGTTTCAAGCTCGATGCCAATGCCGCTGTCGCTGATGGAAAAGTGCAAAGTGGCGTGTTGTTCATGTAAGCAGATGAGGCGGACTCTGAGGGTGACGTGACCATGATCAGTAAATTTAATCGCATTGCCAATCAGGTTGATTAAAATTTGCCGTAGACGAGTGGGATCCCCCTGTAAGTAGTTGGCGATGTTGCCGTTAAACTGGCTTTTGAGTTGAATGCCTTTTTCTTTGGCTTTGGATTCAAGTAGATGCACGACGGCGGAAATGCTCTGTTTGAGATTAAATCCCACCCGTTCCAGAGTCAGTTTGCCTGCTTCGATTTTGGAAAAATCGAGGGTGTCGTCAATGACGTTCAGCAGCCAGTGGGCGGAATCGGTGGCGGTGTCCACCAGATGAGTTTGCTCTTCGTCTAAGACGGTCTCTTGGAGCAGGTCTAGGGTGCCGATGATGCCGTTCATCGGCGTGCGGATTTCGTGACTCATATTGGCTAAGAATTGGCTTTTGGCTTGGTTGGCGTGTTCTGCTTGCTCTTTTGCTTGGCGCTGTTTGAGTTCGGTGAGCTGAATCAACTCCATCTGTTTTTGGATCAGGTCGTTGTCGTAGCGGTTTTTCAGCAGCACGGTGACCTGTTGACCAAAAACAGTAAAGGCTTCAAGGGTTTTCATCTCTGGATGATCGTAAAAGTCGGCGTTGTCGGCGCTGACTCCCGTGATCAAGTAGGCCAATAAGTCGTTTTTTATCCGACAGGGGTAGAGAATTAATTGGCTGAACTGATGAGCTGATTCCAGTTGTTGAAACTGCTCTGGATTGAGTTTGAGGCTTTGGGTTTTACTCTGTTTGGCTTCTGTTTCGAGCCACTTTTTTAGCGCGTGGTACTGTTGCTTTCCGATGCCTTCGATGCCAATAGGAGCGGCCTGTGGCCCTCCCTCTTCAAAGAGCCAGAGCAGACCAAACTCCAACTCAAAAACATCAATGACCGCTTCAGCTGTGCGTGCGGCAAAACTTTTGCTGTCGTTGCTGAGCAGGGCTTGGGTGTTGTACTCCTGCATGGCAGAAAAACGTACTAACTCACGGTCGAGTTTCTGATGTAGGGTGATTAGATCTTGCTGGATCAGTGAAAATCGGTTGAGGCGTTTCTGCAGAGCCGCATATTTTTCCTGAAGTTGCTCATAAGTGAGATCGTTCATTAAGCTGCGCAGCCAGAGTGAAAGTAGGGACGTTAAAGCAGTGCTTTATTAACGCTCTCGATAGAGAGCATAAATCGCTGTTGAATAATTATGATACACATTTTTACCATCTAAGCGAGCAAATTCACCAAAACCATACAAGCCCAGCCAAGGTGGAATGGTGCCGTTGTTGCTCAGTGGGGTTTGCATCTGCGCTACTAATTCATCTTTCATAATGCGGTTGAAGAGCATGCGACCACGGGCGAGGCAATCGGCGTGAAAGACCGCTACGGTTTGGCCACCTTCCATTCGCTTCAACATCTGCTCCATCATACGATCCAGATCATCGAAGATGCGTTTTTCGTCACGAATGGTCAGCCACAGTTGGGTGCCTTCTGGGCAGAGGGTGGGGTAGTGCATTGAGCCGTCATCTTCTTTTTTGGTGACGGCACGCAGAATGTGATCATTGCCGTATTCCTGCGCTTCTGCTAGCGGAAGCTCTTCGGCCAGTGCGCCAATGGGGATGGTATCGCCGCAGGTGGCTTCGGTGCTCAAGCCCAGACGTTCTGTGTAGGTTTGCCATGCGGGTTGGCCATCCAGCTCAATGATGCGGTTGCCGCTGGATTTTGTCACCGTTAGTGGCTCGCCGGTGGCGATAAAACCGTGGGTGGCCTGAGTGTCTACTTTGAGACTGGGGTCGGCAAAACCCACTGCCCAAGCGGCATGTTCGTAGACTTGTTCATCAACCATTTGGTAGTTGGTAATGCCGCGCATGTTGTCTGCCGAGGTGGCACCAAAAAAGGTGACGTGATTGCCGAATACGCTCTCTAGGCCTTGGATGCAGAGGTCATCGGCAATATCAATTCCAGGGGCGAGAAACAGCACCATGTTGATATTGCTGTTTTGGGCTTTGAGTTGTTCTGCCAGTTTCACGGACTTTTCATAGGCGTTGTGGCCATAAATGCCTTCTACATGAGCGACAGCCAGCTTCGACTTGCCTTTGATGGCCATGATGGCCACGTCTTTCATGGATTCACTCACCCCTTCGCTGCCGATCACACCGCAACACGAGCTGCCTAGAATACGAGCGTTGGGAGCCAATTGTCGGGCTTGATCTATCAGTTGTTGATAGTTGTGACCGATGGAGGCGTGAATGATGATTAAATCACAGTCTTGATTTTCTTCGCCCAGTGCGGCTTCCATACATTCGGTGATGGCGCGTTTGGAGTTGACCATACGGGTGCTGGCGGAGTGAAATTCAAGCATCGCAAACCTCTTTTGATAGGGATGTTGTGTGAATCAAAGCTAAAAAGGAACCATAAGAATATCATTGTTTTGTGATGTATGGTAGATAAAATTATGTCAATAATGACTTTTAGGTCATTAAATGTAATTAAGACATTTGTATTATTTCTTGATTCTTTGAAAGAAACTGGTTTTTTAATGTGATGCAATTCACCTTCTGTCTGACAAATACCTAATCGTTGGTGACGAGTGAGTGTGGTCGGAGTGATGCGCTGCTGGTAGAAAAAGAATTATGAAACTACTATAGATTTATCCAAGGAGGGCAAGCTAGGAAGGCAAACATTGCATCAATGGATGATCGACAGGACGTCGTTAAAGGATTTTGAATTTGAGCCGATAGCCAAGGAGTCATCAGGAGGATGACAAGGTCAGGGAACGTCTGATTAGGATAT
>JAUZRS010000176.1 GCA_030950195.1 Gammaproteobacteria bacterium
CGAGCAGCACTGCTGGCCACCTTTGAGTTTGGGCGTTATTTCTTCGATGACTTAGAGCAGATCAAAATTAATCGTCTTGGCTCAATGCAAGCTTATCAATACCATCAACAGGATTGGCAGCAAGAACAGGGCGTTTATCACCTCAACAAAAAGCAATCATATCCTTAAATATTCTTAAAAATAGGCTCAAAAACTGGACTTTCAACCAAATTTTTCGATATATTGACAAAGGATTTAGCGCCTTTTATTGCTCTGAACTCTCCCTCTGTCAAAATAATTATTGGAATTTTTAGATGAAAAAACAGACTACTCTTGCTCTCGGCCTGATTTTGACCTCCAGCGTTGCCTTAGCTGATGCCCCCTTTTTCACTGCATCTTTTGAGGCCGGTGGAGACACCTTAGCCGAACTGACTGATGGCACCGAACTCACCGCTGGCGGCGATTTTTATCTTGCACTGGGTTACGAAGTATCCATACCTAACTCAAAGAGCCTCTCCGTTCTAAGCAGCATCGGTTGGAAATACGGCAGTTTGGTTGCCTCTGACGGCGATGCCGACCTCACCCGTTTTCCGCTGGAACTCATTATTCAGAGCAGCGTCAGCGATAAAGTCAAACTGGGCGCCGGTCTCAGCTACCACCTTGCCCCCACTTACAATGAAACCAGCCCAGGCATTGCGTCTCTAACGATTGACTTCGATAACGCCCTTGGTTTTGTGCTGCAAGGCGGTTACAGCTTATCCAAACAATCCTCCATCGGTGTTCGTTTTACTGCCATTGACTATAAAATTAACACCCTTTCATTCAATGGCAGCAACTTCAAAGTCAACGATACCATTGATGCCAGCAGCTTTGGTCTGTTTTACAACTACAACTTCTAGCTCCCCACGTCCTCACCGAGGCTTTTTTCTGAGTCTCCGCACTTTATTCTTGAAATGCAGAGCATACCCCCCATATCGTTTACAGTACCCATCGTAAACAAGGGTCTTTTTTCAATCAGGAGTTATTAATGAGCAACGATGCACTGGCTAATTTCGCCACAGAATTGGACGGTCATTTGACCGAAGAAGGGATGAAACTCTCCGCTACAATAATGGATAACGATGGAGCGCATGTGATCCAAGTTGAGATTGAAGATCGTGAAGAATTTCCAATTTTTATCAGCCTCGACAGCGAACAACTGCTCTGCACCTGCTACCTCTGGCACGACAGTGAAGTCAATAACGAGCGGCGTTGCGACATGCTCGACGCCATGACCACCCTCAACCTGCCCATGCCCCTCTCCTCCTTTGGCAAAGTGGGTGATCAATATCTGATCTTTGGTGCCATGAGCGCCAAACCGACGCTGGAAGACTTGATCCATGAAATCTGTGTGCTGAGTGACAACAGCCTGAACGCCATCGAAACCTTACAAGATTACCTGAACTAGGAGTTCACCATGAGCATTTGGAACAAGCTGATTACCGCTGTGCGCGGCGGTGCAACGGAAGTGGGTGAAGCGATTGTGGACACCCAAGCCCTGCGTATTTTGGATCAAGAGATGCGTGATGCCCGCAAACATCTGGATCAAGCCAAACAGAGCCTGACGGGCGTGATGGCAGAAAAAATGGGCGTGGATCGCAAGGTCAAACAGCTCGCCGCCTCGGTGACAGAACACGAAGGTTACGCCATCAAAGCGATGGAAAGCGGCAACGATACCTTGGCGCTGGAAGTGGCCGAAAAAATCGCTGAAATCAGCGAAGAGCTTGATGCACAGCAAAAACTGCTCGACGGTTACAACAACAACGTCAGCCAACTGAAAAAAACCATCGCCGAAACCGAACGCAATGTGCGTGCGATGGAACGGGAAGTCTCCATCGTCAAAACTACCGAAGCGGTCAATAAAGCCAATTCAGCAGCAGCGGCCAAATTCTCCGGCAGCAACTCCTCCATGCGTTCGGCCACCGATTCACTGGAACGCATCAAAGCCAAACAGCAAAAACGCCAAGACCAAATGCAGGCGGCGATGGAGCTGCAAAACGAAGGCAGCGGTGCCGATCTGAGCGCCAAACTGAAAGAGGCGGGCATTGTCAGTGGTGCGGCTTCCGGCAACTCCATTTTGGAGCGCCTCAGAGCCAAACAGCAGGCCGGTGGCTAACATGAGTTTTTTTAAAACCCTCTTCGGCTCCGAAAAAGACGCGGCTCCGGCGCGCCGTCTGGAGCACCCCAAAAACCTCCAGATCGGTGACATTGCCAAATTCGGCTTTGCCGCCCAAGCCGCGATCAGCAATCAATCTTTTGTGATTGAAGATGTTCACAGCTACGATTTGGGCGGTGAGCAGAAACGCAAAACCGTTTTCACCACCGAAAACAGCGACGGTGTTTTGCTGCGTTTGGCGGTGATTGAAGAGCGTCATCAAGAACGCTTGGAAATCGCCATTCCCCTGCTGCCTGACGATGTGCAACAGATCTTTGACATTGATGCTTTTGTTGATCTGTTGAACCCCGACACAGGCACTCACCACGTTTTAGAACGCATCGCCGACGTGGCGGAGCTAGAGGGCTGGACTGCACCGGTTTATCGCCAAGAACAGGGGCATAACGCCTATTTTTACGACCGAGATTATCGCGGCCTCTCGCTGCCTGAAGATGCGGACGAAGGCACCGCCTTCAGTTACTACTTGCTGGTCAGTGACGACCGCGAATACGCTCTGGAAGTACAGGTGTTTGATGGTGGTCAAACGGAGGTCTATCTGCTGGCCTATTTGGCGGTGGAAAAAATAGAGGAGTTGTGGCCTGCCAAAGCAGAGGTCAAAGTTTAAAACAGCTCAATCGCAGGCAGTTCTGGAGTAGCCGGTTTATTCACGTTTTGGCCATTGACTTTATCATGGATCAGACGTTGATCTTCCATGTAATAGCCTTCATACAATTCATCTAAGTTCAGCGTATCCAGCTCATAAAAGGTCTCTCTGTCCAAAATGGCTTTGGGCACAGCGGCAATGTGCTGATCAATCAACTCGTGTGCCGCTTTAATCTGTTCCAAACGCTGACGAGTGATGTCTTGAAACTGCACCCGCGCAAAGGCATCCACGGTTAAACCGGTAATCTGATCCACACTCTCTGAGGTGCTGCGAAACACCGTTTGATTCAACTGTTCCAACTCATCGTACATATTTGCCATATCACTTAAATCACTCACAAATCCATTTAAACGCTGGCTTTCTGCTTCGATTCGATCAGGATCTAAAATGTGTTTCATCTGCTGATCGGCAATCTGAATCACTTTTTCGATCCCCGTATCAATGTGACCAGCGGCTTCTTCTGACTGCTCAGACAATCG
>JAUZRS010000177.1 GCA_030950195.1 Gammaproteobacteria bacterium
CAACGACCACAAACCCAAGGGTACATTTTCAGCGCCCGATCTCGATAACCGCGCTCTTTCGCCTCTTGACTGACACGGGCATTGGCCACCAGATCGTCTAACCGACCCTGATCCAGTTTTTTCTTGGTCACTTTAATCATCGTAATGCTCCTGTTAAACGCGCCAAACCATCAATTCGGCAACCTGACAAGGTGAATGGATTGATCTTTCGCTTTACAGCGTCTGTTCTGCTTCGATTTTTTGCGCCGATCCGACACCAGCAGCAGACGGGATTTTGATAACCACGCAACCCCTTCAATGTTGCAGTAGACCACCTTCCCCGCCGCGCTGCTTGGCAAACGATACACCTCACCGTCGCCCTTAAACGACCATTTTCGCTTCTTCAAACGACCCACCCAGAGCCGAGACGAAGCCTGAGACGTGATGGCAATGCGATTGCCCTGCACCGCCAGCCCTGAATAATCCACAAACCGCAGCGATTTAGGCAGCTTAATTTTGCGTTCAAAAGACCAGCGACCGGCACGTTTGGCAAACAACAACAGCCGCCCTTTGCCTGCCTTACGGCCTTTTTTACCCGACGTGCAGCGATTACCTTCACAGAGCGCCAACAAATACTCTGCTCCGCCACGACTGAAAAAAGCCAAACCCTCCAAGCCTTTGTTGCCACTTGGCAGCTCAAAATTCAGCCACTGGCTCTGCAACTCAGTGTCGTTAAAAAGTGTGCCACTGCTCAATTTGGCAAAAAAGCCCGCATCCCTTTTGAGCGACTCCTGCAACAAATAAAACCGTTTTTCCGCTGGATCGAAGCTCAGAGCCTCGTAACCCACCCCAGACGCACCCCCATTCAACAAATGGTTGGAGGCTACTTTAGACAATGAAACTGAAAGTTGAGCCAGCGCAGGGCGATTATCAAACACCACATACGCCTGCTTGCCCACCACCGTCAGGCCACTGGCTTCAAAACGCTTATCTCCTCCAACATCGGGCAGAAGTTGAACAATTTTGGCCTCTTTCTCCACCAGCAGCAGACCCTCTGCCATCAGCGGAGAGAGCCAAAAAAGCCATAATGGTAACAAAAATCTCATGCGTTAAACAACTGCAACGGCGGCTCCAGCAAGGCCGAATACTGCTCGCGCAAGGTCAAAATATGCTCTTCCCAATACTTAGCCGTATTGAACCACGGAAAACTAAAGGGAAAAGCAGGATCACTCCAGCGCCGCGCCAACCACGCCGCGTAGTGCATGATGCGCAAGGTACGCAACACCTCAATCAAGGGCAATTCCCGTGGCTCAAAGTGGTGAAACTCATTGTAACCTTCAACAATTTCAGCCAACTGCACCGTTTGGCGCTGATGATCACCGGACAACAGCATCCAAATATCCTGAATCGCCGGAGCCATGCGCGCATCATCAAAATCCACCAAAAAAGGCTTCTCATCGCGCCACAAAATATTGCCCAAATGGCAGTCACCGTGAACGCGCAAATGAGTCACCTCCCCCACCTCCGCCAAACGCTGCTCCATCACCTTAAACAGATCCACACAGAGCGTGTCGTAAGCCAACTTTAAATCCGAGGGAATCATCTGCTCACTGATAAAATCGACGCTGTCGTAACCAAAATTTTTAATCGTCAGCGTTGGTCGTACCGCAAACGGCTGACGTGCGCCAAGGGCGTGCATCCGCCCCAACAGCTTACCCATAATGTAGAGGTTATCCAGATCGTCCAGTTCCGGTGCATGACCACCTTGACGAGGATAGAGAGAGAATAAAAAACCAGCGTGCTGAAAAATAGCCTCTCCA
>JAUZRS010000178.1 GCA_030950195.1 Gammaproteobacteria bacterium
TCTATCGAAGTGCGTGCCGTACTGCAACTGTTGGCCGACTTCACCGAGCTCAATATCGTCGTCAGTGACACCGTTACCGGTCGTCTGACTTTGCGCCTAAAAAATGTACCGTGGGATCAAGCTCTGGACATTATTCTAAAAAGCAAGGGTTTAGGTGTACGTAAAAACGGCAACGTCTTACTGGTCGCCCCTAACGAAGAGATCGCCACCCGAGAAAAGCTGGAGCTGGAATCACTACAACAAGTGGAGGAACTCGCCCCTCTCAAAACCGAATTTATTCAGATAAACTACGCCAAGGCAGCTGAAATTGCCGAGATGCTGAAATCCAAAGAGAGCAGCCTGCTCTCCGCCAGAGGCAATGTCAGCGTCGATCCACGCACCAATACCTTACTGGTTCACGACACAGCAGAAAAGCTCAGCGAACTTCGTGACTTGGTGGCCAAGCTCGATATTCCCGTACGACAGGTTCTGATTGAATCACGCATTGTCATTGCCAGTAACGATTTTGGTAAAGAGTTAGGCGTACGTTTTGGAGTACATCAAAATGACCTGTTCAATACCGGTTCCACTGGCGGCACCCTCATTACCTCCAGCTCCAATAGCATCAGCCAATTTCAAAACAATGAAACGTTAACCGCCCCAGATCGTTTTAATGTCAATCTACCCGTTGCTAACGCCACTGGCTCCATCGCTCTGGCACTGGCCAAACTGCCCTTTGGCACTCTACTTGAGTTAGAACTCTCCGCCATGCAGGCCGAAGGTCGTGGCGAAGTGGTCTCTAGCCCAAGAGTCATTACCTCCAACCAAAAAGAAGCCCTCATTGAACAAGGGGTCGAAATTCCCTATCTGGAATCTTCATCCAGTGGAGCAGCCACCATCACCTTCCGAAAAGCGGTTTTGAGTCTAAAAGTAACTCCCCAAATCACTCCCGATGACCATGTCATTATGGATCTTCAAGTCAATAAAGACAGCGTTGGTAAAATTTTTCAAGGTGTTCCCAGTATTGATACCCGCGAAGTAAAAACCCAAGTTTTGGTCAATAACGGGGAGACCGTAGTACTGGGTGGCATCTATGAGCAAACCAATACTCATCAAGTCAATCGCATCCCCTTTTTCTCTGAACTGCCGCTTATCGGCAGCCTGTTCAAAAAAACCCTAGTTCAGGATCAGAAAAACGAACTGCTGGTGTTTGTCACCCCAAAAATTGTCAAAAACAGCGTCGGCCTAGACTACTAACTTGGACAGCAGACATCGTTATGCTAAGTTTTCCTATGATTAAACCC
>JAUZRS010000179.1 GCA_030950195.1 Gammaproteobacteria bacterium
CTTGGTTTCCGTTGAGCCATCAACCGAGTTTTGCGCCTTATCTTAAAGCGGGTCTGCACTACAATGAGAACTCGGTGGATAACAGCCGTATTGTCTATGAAAAATTAAATAACGTCGGTTTGCATCTTGGTGTTGGTTTGGTCTGGTATGCGTTACCACGTTTGGGTATCAGTTTGGATTACAGCAGTTTTGATAAAGATGCCAATTATCTTTCCTTGGGTTTGCGTCTGGTGTTGGGTGGTAGAGAGAAAACTGTGGAAACGAAAGCCTTTAACTTTCCTCATCCCGCTGAACCAGAATTGTTACGGATGCTTGACAGCGATGATGATGGTGTTCCTGATGTTAATGATCGTTGTGCTGAGACACCAAAAGGTGTGGCGGTAGATGCTTTTGGTTGTCCTTTGGACAGCGACGGTGATGGTATTCCTGATTACTTGGATCGTTGTCAGGGCAGTCTGAGTACGATGTGGACGGATAAACACGGTTGTGCGGTGTTTAAAAGCCATGTGGTGAGGGGGATTAACTTTAAGGTTAATGCCGCCAGTCTAAATGCCAAGTCGCGTTTGGTGTTGAATAACATCGCCGCTAAATTGATTCAGCATGGCAAAATTACCGTGGAGATTGCCGGTTACACGGACAGTCGAGGTGCGGCTCAATACAACCGTGCTCTGTCACAAAAACGGGCCGAAGCGGTGGTGAAATATTTAATCCAAAAAGGCGTTAATGCCGAACGTTTGGTGGCCAAGGGTTACGGTGAGTCAGATCCCATTGCCAATAACAAGACTTCAAAAGGGCGCAGAATTAACCGCCGTGTGGAGATTCATGTGTTGCAGCGTCATTGACTGGGAGAGTCTCTTGTCGAAATAAGCAGGTAGTGCTTGGTTAAAAAGGAGCCAAGCCGTAAAATTGAGTCTTTCCATTACCTGTTGTTGTGTCGATTATGAATTCCCCTGAACTGCTCTCCCCTGCTGGAACCTTGAAAAACATGCGTTATGCTTTTGCTTATGGGGCTGATGCCGTGTATGCGGGGATGCCGCGTTACAGCTTGCGGGTACGCAACAACGACTTTAACGCAGAAAATTTGGCCATTGGTATCACCGAAGCGCATCAGCAAGGCAAGCAGTTTTTTGTCGCCTGTAATGTTATGCCACACAACTCCAAATTAAAAACCTTTATGCGTGACCTTGCACCGGTGATCGAGATGAAACCCGATGCCCTGATCATGGCCGACCCTGGGTTGATTTTTTTGGTGCGTGAGGCGTGGCCGGAAATTCCCATTCATCTGTCGGTGCAGGCCAATACGGTTAATTATGCGGCGGTTAAATTTTGGCAGTCTGTGGGCATTGAACGGGTGATCCTCTCACGAGAAATTTCCTTAGATGACATTGCTGAGATTCGCCAGCAGGTGCCAGAGATGGAGCTGGAGGTGTTTGTACACGGGGCACTGTGCATCGCCTATTCAGGGCGTTGCATGTTGTCCGGTTATTTCAACCATCGGGATGCCAATCAAGGCACCTGCACTAACTCTTGTCGTTGGGATTATAAAATGAGCCCCGCCGAGGAGGGCGTGGATGGTGTTTGGCGACCGGCTGAGCAGGAAATTGTGGCACCGCAGCCGGAAGCACGTCACCCAATGGCTGATTTACCGGTGTTTTTGGAAGAGCCGCAACGCCCAGGTGAATTGATGCCGGTGATGGAAGATGAACATGGCACTTACATTATGAACTCCAAAGATCTGCGTGCGGTCGAACACGTACATAATTTGGTCAAGTTGGGAGTGAATTCGCTCAAAATCGAGGGGCGCACCAAGTCGCACTACTACGCAGCCCGCACGGCACAAGTCTATCGACGTGCGATTGACGATGCCGTGGCAGGCAAACCCTTTAACCCGCAGCTGTTGGGTATTTTGGAGAATTTAGCCAATCGGGGTTATACCGATGGGTTTTATCAGCGTCACCACACACAGGCTGAACAGAACTTGATTGAATCCCATTCAGATTCGTACAAACAGCGTTTTGTCGGTGAGATCAGTGCTTACGATGAAGAAACTCAATTGGCAACCATTGAGGTGAAAAACAAATTTTCCGTTGGCGACAGTTTGGAGCTGCTTTCTCCACAAGGCAATCAGACCTTTACCTTGGATCAGGTATGGGATTTGAAAGGAAATGATATGAATGTGGTGCCTGGTGGAGGTTATCGAGTCAAAATTAAGACTCCTCAAGTTGCTTCTACATTGGATCTTTTGACGATAAACCTGACATAACCTGTTTTTTAGCGCTTTTTTAGATGAAAAGGCAAACAATGACTTGTGGTGCGGATCTTTTTATGGGAAAAATAGTCCTTCCTAGTGGCAGCAGTTTTTATTGAGGTGGGTACGTTGAACAGAGAATCAAAAGTAGATCAAGCGGTGGATCTTGACTTAGAAGAGACCTTGTTGGATGCCGATGTTGATTTGAGCGAGGCGTTGCGTACGATTCGAGAGCAAGGGGTGGACTTTCTTGCCGAGGGAGAAGAGGCGCTGCCTGCGAGCGCCGATGAAACGGTAGTGGATCAGGATCTAGGGGCACTAAAAGAAGCGCTGGTAAAAATTCGTAGCTCTCAAGTGGAAAGTGAGGAGCAGCATAAATTGGTGGTGCCAGCGCCGGATTTTGTTTTGGATGAGGGGGAGCCTGAGCCTGAGCCAGAATCTGACGAGCGTTTTCATGATGCTTTGGCCAAACTCCGCCAATCCAAGGAGGTTGATTCTGATGTGGATCGGACTTTGGTGGAGGGTGATCAACTGGCTTTGCAAGAGGCCTTGGCAAAGATTCGAGAAGGCGGTTTTTAGTGTGGGCTGTTTTTCAGTGAGGCGCATATTTTTTGGTAGTTAAACATCCGCTGTGAGTCGATCTTGCCTTGGGTCACAGCGGCTTGCACAGCGCAGTTGGGTTCCACCAGATGAGTGCAGTTGTTGAATTTGCAGTAGGGTGCTAACTCATCGAATTCTCGAAATCCTCGTGCAATTTGGGGCTGGCTGAAGTTTTCCAGTGAGTATTCTCGTACTCCAGGTGAATCGATCAGTTCTCCACCATCGGGCAGGGGGTAGAGAATGGTGGTGGTGGTGGTGTGTTTGCCCAGTCCAGTGGCTTGTGAAAGTGCGCCGACGCGAATTTCTCGGTTGGGCAGAAGATGTTGGATAATGGATGATTTTCCTACCCCCGATTGACCAACAAAAATGGCAGTCTGTTGATGCAGAGCTTGGCGCAAGGGGTCTAAACCATCACCGTCAAGGGTGTTGACCAGCAGCGATTCATAACCCAACTCTCGGTAGCGTTTTAGCAGTTGGCCGACTTTTTCTCGTTCTTGAGTAGAGAGCAGATCGGATTTGTTGATCACCAGCAGTGGGGTGACTCCCATGCTCTCGGCGGCGGCTAAAAAGCAGTCGATCATTTCTGGGCTAATGCCAGGAGAGGGGGCATTGACAACGATCAGGCGACTGAAATTGGCCGCCAAGGCTTTGGGGTGGCCGCGATGATCGGGACGTTCTAGTACCGATTGACGTGCTTCAATGCCGGTAATAACGCTGTCGCCTCGGGTTTGTGGTTGCCATGAGACACGATCACCGCAGACGGGTAAACCGATTCGTTTGCGTGCCACAGCACGATGAATGCCGCCCTGTTCATCCTCAAAGGCGAGGGTAGCACCGTAGTTGGCAATCACGCGGCCACTGAGGTCGTTGCTGGTATCGGTCACTCTGGACGGAGTAGGTGCATCTCTGTTTTTTCGGTTGCGAATTTTTCTCACAATAGTGGCTTAATCAGCGACAAGGTCGTCGATTTTGGCTGCACAGATAAAATCGTTGTGTGACAAGCCGCCAATGGCGTGGGTGCTGTAACGTACCAAGCAGCGGTTGTAACCGACTTCCAGATCAGGGTGGTGGTCTTCGCGGTGAGCCACCCAAGCCAGTGCGTTAACAAAGGCCATGGTTTGGTGAAAGTCTTTGAATGTAAACGTCCGTTGAATTTCTTTGCCCTCTTCGCTTAGTTGCCATGTTTTGATTTGTGGCATTAAGTTATGTGCGGCTTCCAGAGAGATGGCCTCAACGCCGCCCTCACAGGGCTGGCATTTGGCTTGGCGCAGATCGCTACTCACCTTTATCTCCTTTGGCCATGTCGAAATGGTAATACTCTTTATTGAGGTAACCAATAACGTCGTTTACTTCATCATCAAACCAGGTCAATCCTAGATTGGTTTTGCACATCCGTACCTGTGTTCCCAGTGCAGGCAGTGAAGTGACTTTGCGGTTGTCGCGGGTGTAGTTGCTGCTGTCGTGACAACGAACACAGGTTTCATCGTGCAGCTCTTTACCGTCGTCAGTGTCGGCTAAAACCAATGTGGGACTGGCGCTTAAGGTGAGCAAGCAAGCAAATGCAGTGTGGGATAGTTTCATGAGGAAACTCCTTTCAGTTGATTGAGGTGTGCGATTCGGATTGAAGCGGGAGGATGCGAATCGTAGAAAGACGAATATAACGGATCGGGGGTCAATGTGCTGGCATTTTCGCGATAAAGACGGACCAGCGCGGTAATTAATTCCTCTGCTGAGCTGTTTTGGGCCGCAAATTCATCGGCTTCAAATTCATGTTTGCGTGAAAAGAGCGCGGTTAAGGGCTGCAAAAAGAAGCTGAAGACAGGCATGATTAGCATAAACAGCAGCAGGGCGATGTGGGTTGAAGGGGTGGAAATGCCCAAACTGCTGTAAAACCACTCTGAGGCCATTAGCCATGCCAACAGAGCCAGCCCAGCCAGACTCATTGTGGCCATGAGAACAATGTTTTTCAGCACATGTTTGCGTTTGAAATGCCCCAATTCGTGTGCTAAGACTGCTTCGACTTGTGAGGGGCTGAGGGATTCCAGCAAGGTATCGAAAAAGACGATGCGCTTGTTGCGCCCAAACCCGCTGAAATAGGCGTTGCCGTGGCCAGAGCGTTTGGAGCCGTCCACGACAAAAATACCGTTGCTGTTAAAACCACAACGTTGCAGCAGGTTGTCGATGCGCGCTTTCAAGGCACCCTCTTCCAAAGGGGAAAATGTATTGAACAGGGGGGCGATGATGCTGGGATAAGCCCAGAGGATAAAGAGGTTAAAGCCCATCCAGACCAGCCAAGTGTAGAGCCACCAATGTTCACCAGCACCGCTCATCAGCCAGAGTACAACCGAGATCAGTGGCAGCCCCAATAAAAGCATCAACAGTGTGCCTTTGAGCATGTCTTGTATAAACAGAGTTGGAGTGGTTTTATTGAAACCAAACTTCTCTTCAATGACAAAGGTGCGATAGAGATTAAAGGGCAGATCAAGCAGTGCACCGATGACGGTAAGGCTGAGAATAACGCCTATGCCTGTGGCGATGGTGCTCCAGCCTGAGCTTTGCCAGAGCTGATCGAGCCACTCCAAGCCGCCGCCAAAGGTCCAAATCAGCAGCAATACCGGTTCTAGCAGCAGATCCCAGCGGCCAAAACGGGCTTTGCAGAGGGTGTAATCGGCGGCACGCTGATGGTTTTCTAAGTTGATGTTGTGTTGAAACTCTTCGGGAACGTGGGCGCGGTGTTGTTGTACATGTTTGATTTGACGCTGGTTTAACCAGAGTCGAATCAGCAGGCTGAGACCGAGTGCGGTTAAAAAGAGGAGGCTAAAAGTGCTCATAGAGTTTAGAAACTGTATTAATATGTGGACGCTTAGAATAACAAATTCTTCAACGGTATAAGACCATAACTTTTTTAAGGAGTTTACTATGGGCACAACAACTTCGCCTTCAGCCGAAGAGCAACGTTTGATCTGGATTGATTTGGAGATGACAGGGCTCTTCCCTGAATCGGATCAGATCATTGAAATTGCCACCGTGGTCACGGACGGTGATTTGAATGAGTTGGCGCAAGGGCCGATGATTGCCATTCATCATGGCGCTGAAATTATGGCGGCGATGGATGAGTGGAACACCAAGCAACACGGTAAATCTGGTTTGACTCAGCGGGTCAAAGAGAGTGCTTATTCTGTAGCGGAAGCGGAAGCGGAGACGATTGCATTTTTACAGCAGTGGGTGCCAAAGGGTGTCTCTCCCATGTGTGGTAACAGCATTTGCCAGGATCGACGTTTTATGGCGCGACTGATGCCCGAGTTGGAAGCGTATTTTCATTACCGTAACTTGGATGTCAGCTCCATTAAAGAGCTGACTTCACGTTGGGCACCAGAGATATTAAAGGGGTTCACTAAAGAGAGTTCACATCTGGCGCTGGACGACATTCGTGATTCGATTGCGGAATTAAAATATTACCGCCAGAAGGTGTTTAAAATTTAGTCGTGTTCTGTTTGTGGGTCGGTTTCGATGGGGGTGTTATCAGAGTTGCCCCAATCGGACCACGAGCCGGGATAACCTCTGACTTTGGCGTAGTCGAGGTATTTGAGCATAAACCAGCTCAGAGCTGAACGGTGATGGGTTTGGCAATAGACAATAACTTCTTGTTCAGGCTCGATGCCACGAGATAATAAAAGCGTAGATATTTCATCCTTGGAGCGAAAACGTAAGTTTTTTGTTGGATCAAGGCCAATGCTCCATTTGAAATGAATTGCACCAGGAATGTGCCCAGAACGTTTTGAGTAGGCTTCGCTGCCGTTAAACTCGGCTCTGGAGCGCGCGTCTAAAAATTGCACGTTAGGGTTATCAAGGTGTTCTAAAATATACGCTTGGTCGGCAACGTTGTAGCCTTTAAAGAGGGCTTGATAAGGCTGAGGTTCTGGAAATACAGGGTTATTGCTAAGCGGGTGACCTTCGTTTGCCCAGCTGTGTAAGCCGCCGTTAAGCAATGAAACGTGTTTGTGGCCAAAGGCTTCTAAGGTCCACAACAGACGTGCTGCATTGCCGCCGCCTTCGTCATCGTACGCCACCACATGTGTGTTAGGGGTTAAACCGATGGCAGACATCAGACGGTTAAATTGCTCGCTACTGGGCAGCAGTCCGCCAGTGGGCGGCGAGAAACGAATGATTTGAGTGTAGTCAAGATGGATTGCGCCTGGAATATGGTAGTGGCGGTAGACTTGTGGGCGTGAGACATCGATGACCAATAATTTTTTGTTGCCCAGTAGTGATTCGAGCTGTTTTGCTTCAACCAGAAGAGGAGCAAGTGGGGTGCTCATGATATTCCTTTGTCTTCGGTAGGGGTTAAAAGGGTGTTTTTTGCTTTGTTTAACATTTTTGGGTAGTTGAGGGTGTAATGCAGACCTCGACTCTCTTTTCTTTGTTGGGCAGAGCGAATGATTAACTCCGCGACCAGAGTCAAGTTGCGTAGTTCCAGCAAGTCACTGCTGACGCGGAAGTTACCGTAATAGTCGTTTATTTCTCTTTGTAACAGTTCAATTCGGTTTTGTGCTCGCTGTAAACGTTTGTTGGTGCGCACAATACCCACATAATCCCACATAAACCGCCGCAATTCATCCCAGTTGTGGGAGACCACCACCTCTTCGTCAGAATTGGTGACTCGACTTTCATCCCAAAGGGGGATATTTCTATTTTTTCGAGGCTTGTTGAGTTGGTGATTAATAATATCTTCGGCGGCAGAACGGGCAAAAACAAGACACTCCAGCAGAGAATTACTGGCCATGCGGTTGGCTCCGTGTAGGCCGGTGTGGGCGGTTTCGCCAATGGCATATAAGCCGGAGAGTTGGGTGCGACCGTTGAGGTCGGTCACCACTCCCCCACAGGTGTAGTGAGCTGCAGGTACTACGGGGATCGGTTCTTGGGTCATGTCGATACCAAACATTTGGCATTTTTTATAAATGTTCGGGAAGTGTTTGAGAATAAAGTCGGCGGGTTTGTGGCTGATGTCCAGATAGAGGCAATCAACGCCGAGGCGTTTCATTTCGTGATCAATGGCGCGAGCAACGATGTCACGGGGGGCGAGTTCGGCGCGTGGATCAAATTTGTGCATAAAGGCACTGCCGTCAGGCAGCAGCAGTTTTCCACCTTCGCCGCGTACCGCCTCAGAGATCAGTGACGATTTGGCTTTGGGGTGGTAGAGACAGGTAGGGTGGAACTGCATGAACTCCATGTTTGCTACTTGACAGCCCGCTCGCCACGCCATCGCAATGCCGTCGCCGGTAGAGCCATCGGGATTGCTGCTGTAGAGGTAGACTTTGCTGGCACCACCACTGGCTAAAATGACAATGGGAGCTA
>JAUZRS010000018.1 GCA_030950195.1 Gammaproteobacteria bacterium
TTTACGCCGCCAGCCAACAAACAGAAACGCCGGAGCCATTAGAACAAAGGCAGCGGAAGCATGGCCGCTGATAAAGGAGCAGTTGTAGGGGCACTGGTCGGTGATCTGCCACGCACGAGTGAACTGCATCGCGCCATTGAATTGAGTCACCTCAAAGGGACGTGCTCGCGCCCAATTCTCTTTAAACAGCGCGTTGACGATCAGCCCTGGGCCGACAATTAGGCAAAAGAAGAGAAACAGGGTGGTTTTACGCCAGTGTCGCCAAATGGGTCGAAAACTGAGGACAAAGGTGAGCAGCAGCAGGATCAGAATGCCGCGCCCGATAAGGGGCACCCACTCGTAGGGGCGTTCCACAATGGCTTGACCTTCAAGAGGAAAACGTTTTGTTTCAGGGTCGTAAAACCAGCCGCTGCTGATCAGATCAAGCTCAGGAAAGAGCACAAAGAGTAGGCTGATAAGAAGCAGGGCGATGAAAGGCCACTGCGTTTTCAGCAGCAAGCGTGGCTTCACTCGCGCATCACAGCGGCTTGCAGGGTGTTTTCCAGCAGCATGGCACGGGTCATCGGGCCGACTCCGCCGGGAACAGGGGTGATGTAAGCGGCACGTTGTGCGGCGATTTCATACTCTACATCCCCCACTAAACGACCCTCGTCAGTGCGGTTGATACCCACATCAATCACCGTAGCGCCCTCTTTTATCCAGTCACCTTTAACCAAATCCGGTTTGCCCGCAGCAGCGATGACGATGTCGGCCTGTTTGACATGGTTGGCAGTGTCGTGGCTAAAACGGTGACAGATGGTGACGGTGGCTCCGGCAATCAGCAGCTCCATTGCCATCGGGCGACCGACGATATTGGAGGCACCGACGATCACGGCATTGCGGCCTTTGTAGACTTCTTTCACGCTGTCGAGCAGCTTGATGATGCCCCACGGTGTGCAGGGGCGCAGCTGTGGCATTCGCAAGGCCAGTAGGCCGATGTTGTGAGGATGAAAACCATCCACGTCTTTATTGGGGTTGATCTGTTCAATGATTTGGTTGCCGTCGATGTGCTCGGGTAGGGGCAGTTGCACCAAAATGCCGTCAATGTTGTCGTCGTTATTGAGTTTTTCAATCAGCTCCATAAGTTCCCGTTGGCTGGTGCTGTGGGGCAGGTCGTGGGCATAGGAGTTAAAGCCCACCTCTTCGCAGTCACGGCGTTTGTGTTTGACATAAACCTCGGAGGCGGGATCGCTGCCCACCAGCACCACGGCTAAACCAGGAGCGCGCATTCCAGCAGCCAAGCGGTGGCTGACCTGCTCTTTGACACGGTGCCGAACTTCTTGGGCAATCTGTTTACCGTCGATAATCTGTGCTGCCATTTCTGTTGACCCCTTGTTCAATGGGGCGGGATTCTCTCATGCGCGCTTTAACAGTGACAAGTGTAATTAACGGATGTTATGCAGTAACACAATGTTCTTGCCAATCAATTGTGAGACCGAGCTGAACGTTCCGCATTATTCCCCTCCGTTGGAGGCGTAGCCTGACGGGGTGGTTCCACCCTGAAGCGAATTCAGCACCTTTGCCTACGTTGAAGAAACCACCCCACCTCTCCGAGGCACCCCTCCACAGGAGGGGAATGGTTCGCGTGTTTTTTCACTCACTGCGCAACATAAATAACTAAATTCTTTTTTGTTGAGAA
>JAUZRS010000180.1 GCA_030950195.1 Gammaproteobacteria bacterium
CTTTGCCTACGTTGAAGAAACCACCCCACCTCTACGAGGCACCCCTCCACAGGAGGGGAATTGTTCGCGTGTTTTTTCATTCACTGCGTAACATCAGTGAAGTAAACAGAGAGGGCTTGTCTGATCGTAATAACATCACAACGGCGACGTTTGGCACTCTCCAAGCAGGGGCTGGTATCGCAGCAGCCCTTTGGCTCCGGTCTGTCGGGAACGCGCAGCGCAATCGAGCATCTTGGTTATGTGCAGATTGATACGCTGTCGGTGGTCGAACGCGCCCATCACCATGTGTTGTGGAATCGAGTGCCGGATTATGACCCAAGCCACTTAAATCAATTGGTCAGCGAGCAGCGTATTTTTGAGTATTGGTACCATGCTGCTGCGTATCTGCCTATGCGCGACTATCGTTATGCGTTGCCGAACATGATGTCAATTCGTAAGGGTGAAAACCGTTATTACACGAATGTTGATGAACGTTTGATGAAGGAAATTTTGGCGCGTGTGCGTGCTGAGGGCGCGTTACGTTTGCGGGATTTCGACAAAGGTGGCAAGCAGGGAAACAGCAGTTGGTGGAACCTGAGAGCAGCTCGGCGTGCCTTTGATATTTTGTTTATGCAGGGTGATCTGATGGTTTGCAAACGCATCGGCATGGAGAAAGTGTACGACCTTAGTGAACGCTGTTTACCAGCTGAACTTGATCTGAGCCTGCCTACGTTGCGAGAATATGCCGCTTATTTGTTCGATACCACCCTCAGAGCGCATGGCGTTTTCACATGGAAACAGTTGTTGCATTTGAAAACAGGTCAATCTTTGCGGGATGCGATGCGTGACGTTCTCAATGAGCGTATCGAAGCGGGTGTGGTGCAAGAATGGAATCGTGTGGATGCGCCAACCTTGTATGTGGAAACCAAGATGCTCGAACAAACACCGAAAACAAACCTCACACTGAAGCTGCTCTCTCCCTTTGACAACGTGTTGATTCACCGTGATCGCTTGAGTTTACTGTTTGACTTTGATTATCGGATGGAATGTTATGTCGCAGCGTCTAAGCGCGTATTTGGCTACTTTTGCCTGCCCATTTTGTACGGCGATACGTTTGTTGCTCGAATGGATTGTAAGGCGCACAGAGCGGAACGGCGTTTTGAGGTGTTAAGCCTGCATTTAGAAGATGTCCCGTTTGATCAAGATCTGTTTTCCCCCGCGTTACATGATGAACTGCAACGGTTCGCCGACTTTAATCAATGTCCATTGCTTGATGCGAGTGTGGTGTTGAGTTCATAGAAAGGAAGCTTTATGCCTTTAAAGCAGCGGACACAGCCTCCTGCCAAACGTCAAAATACCCCGTGTGAGATGCACCAATAACCGAACGGGGTGTGAGTGAATTGTGAAACACGGCCTCACCCTCAAGGGTACAGCTCTGCCCACCGGCCTCGGTTAAAATCAGCTGGCCTGCACTGTAGTCCCATAATTTCTGTTTGCCGTGCAGATACACCTGCACTCGACCGGCGGCCAACCAACACCAATCCAATGCCCCTGACCCAAAACTGCGTTGTGAACTGTAAGGCGGATGGCTGGCCATCTGCGCGGCTAAGGATTGTGGCAGACGTTTAAAGTCGATCTGCGCCATGCATTGATTCAGCGGCAGCAACGTCTGTTCAGTGGCGTTCAGTGGTTCACCGTTCAGCCACGCACCTTCTCCGGCAATGGCACTAAAACACTCTTTTCGTATTGGGTCGTAGATCAAACCCAGTTGCACCTGATGGTCGATCAGCAGCGCCAAGGAGATGGAGAAACAGGGAATACCGGCGGCAAAATTGCTGGTGCCGTCCAGTGGGTCAAGCACCCAGAGGCCGTTTTGGCTGTTGTCCATCACGCTCTGTTGCTGCGTCTTGCTCATCTCTTCGCCCAGCAGGGCAATCTCTGGCCACTGCTGTTGCAGAGCGCGGGTGAGTTTTTCTTGGCAGGCGTGATCGGCTTCGGTGACGATGCTGCCGTCGGTTTTGAATTGACGTTCCATGTGCCGAAAGCGGGGCATCAGTTCCGTGGCGGCGGCATCGCGCAGCAGGGTTTCGAGTTGCTTTAACAGGGCTTGTTTGGGGTTCATGGCGGTTCTGCTGGTTAAAAGGGGCAGTTTATCCTTTCGGCTCTGGGCTGGCACTTTACGTTATTGCTCTTGCAGGGAGTTTGGGGCGAGAATAGGCCAGCTAAAAAAGCCCACAGAGATGAGCCAGAGTTTATGAGTGTCGTGCCAACCACGTTGATCCAAACCAAATTAACCTCGCCCAGCAGTGATGACTCTCTGGTGCAGCGCGCGGCACTTTGCGCTTTGCTGGGCGCAGAACGTCCGCGAGCGGTGAGCTTGGTGGTGGCTCCGGCGGGTTTTGGTAAAACCACCTTGGTCTGTCAGTGGTTGGATTCACACTCTTTGCCAACGGCGTGGTTCTCGGTAGACGAATGGGATAACGATCCGGTGCGTTTTTGGTCCTATCTGTTGAGTGCGATTCAGCAATGTGAGCCAGAATTTGCCAGCACGGCTCTGACCGCGTTGGCCAGCAGCCAGCCGCCTAAAATGGAGGCGTTATTGCCCGCACTGATCAATCAATTGGCGCAGCGCAGTGAACCCTTGGTGCTGGTGTTGGACGATTACCACCTGATCGACAACGCCAATATTCAGCGCACGATGCAGCGTTTTATCGAGCATCTGCCGCCGCACGTTTACCTGTTGATCACCAGCCGTAGCGAAGTGGCACTGCCCCTGTCGCGGTTGCGGGTCTCGCAGCAGTTGACGGAAATTCACGAACATCAACTGCGTTTCAGTGCGACAGAGACCGCGTCTTTTTACGCCCAAAGCATGGCGCTCTCTTTGGATGAGCGTACTTGTGAGACCTTGCATCGGCGCACGGAAGGCTGGGTGGCGGCGTTGCAGTTGGCGGGGTTGTCTTTGCAGCGGGTAACGGATCGGGCGGAGTTTTTAGCCGAATTTGCCGGTGATGATCGCCTGATTGCCGATTATTTGACCGAAGAGGTTTTGAGTCAGCAGCGACCTGAACTGCGCCGCTTTTTGTTGTTGACCGCCCATCTGCCACGTTTTAATGCCGAGCTGTGTGATGCGGTGTTGGATGCCAATGGCAGTTCTGAGTTGCTGGTGGAGCTGGAGCAGCGCCACATGTTTCTGATCCCTTTGGATCAGCGGCGACGTTGGTACCGGTATCATCATCTGCTTGCGTCTTTGTTGGTGCAGCAATCCGCTGATGAGGCAGAGCGGCGGACGGTGCATCGCCGTGCCAGTGAATGGTACGCCGAGCAAGAGAGCATGGAGGAGGCGCTGTTGCACGCCTTTCAGGCAGAGGATTTTGTTTGGGCCGGTGCGTTGTTGGATCGTTTTGGTATGCGTCTGTTTCATGGCGGTTCGGTACGGGCGTTGCGCGCTTGGATGCAGCGGTTGCCTACCGAAGTGCTTGAGGCTTCGGCGCAGCGTCTGATTATCTACGTTTGGGCGCTGTTTGCCAGCACCGATGAAAACGTCGAGCCGTGGTTGCATAAGATAGAAACCTTGATCGAGAGTGATCCAGAAACGCGCTGCTGTACCGAGCCGCAGTTGAACTTGATTCGCAGTTTTTCGGCGATGCACCACGGCGATGTGCATCGCGCTTTGGCTTTGGTGGAGTCGTCACAGTCGCAGTTGCCTGCCGATGAGAGCCACACCCATACCGCGCCCGGTCTGCTTCTCTGTGTGGCTTATTTTGTTACCGGTCAGCTGCAAAAATGCGAGGCTCTGTTGGAGAAAAACATTGCTCTGAGCCTACGCCAACAGAGTGCCATTTCGTTGATTCCTCTGCTGGCAGTGCAGGTGCGCTTGCTGCTGCGTTCGGGGCGTGTGCAACAGGCGGAGCAGCAGTTGCAGAGCAGTTGGCACTTGCTGCAAGAGCGGGGCTGGGATCAAATTGCTGATTGTGCGTGGCTGTGGCTGGTGGGGGAAGAGGTGGCGTTTTTACAGCGCCACTTTGATCTGGCCGGTGAACGTCTGCAACGGGCGCAGGCGTTGATTGCCACCGAATCGTGGCAAATCGCTCGCAGTGTGGTGGTTTTGCGCCAAGGTTTGTTGGTGCTGGCAATGGGCAAGCGTGATGAAGCACTGCGAATCTATCGTGATCCTGAACTGCTGGAGTGCGGCACGATGGTTTTGCCCTTTTTGCCCTCGGTGCAGCAGTTGCGTCAGCAGTTGGCTTTCGAGTTGGGTGAGGCCAATAAAGAGCATGATGCGCTTACGTTGCAGGCCAATATTAAACGGGTTTCCGATGCCAGTTGTGAGTTTGATCTGCTGTTGTTTGCGCGTCGTTTGTTGCAACGGGGAGAGGCGACGGCGGTATTGCAGCTGTTGGAGGCTTTTTTGCCCGAGGCAGAAGCGCAACAGCGGCGCTTGAGTGTGCTTGAAGCGCGGATTTTGATCGCCTTGGCGCAGCAGCAGTTGGGCAAGCAGCAGCAGGCGGCGAGAACTTTGAGAGTGGCGCTGGATGCGGCGCGCAAAGAGGCTCTGTTGCAGCCGTTTGTCTTGGCGGGAGCAGCTTTGGTGTCACTGCTGAGGTTGCTGTTGAACCGAGGTCAGGAGCTGTTTATTGAGGATATTTTAGCGCGGTTACCCGCTGACGATGAGGTGGGGGACGAGGTTGTGGCATCTACGCTGGAGGTCTCCTTGAGTGATAAAGAGCGCAAAATTGTTAATCTATTGGCGCTGGGGTTATCGAACCGTGAAATGGCTGAACGGCTGTTTGTCTCGCCGAATACGATTAAAACCCATTTAAAACACATTTACAGTAAGCTCAATGTCAGTCGCCGCGCACAAGCGGTGTTAAAAATAAACGCTCTGGGGATCTCCACATGAACAGTGAAAAAATGAAGCAGCAGATTGCCTCCACGTTTAATGATGTGGCCGAGCGTTACGACGGCAATCTATTTTTCAGTCGTTCTGCCAAGCGTTTGGTGGATCATCTGGCTCCATTGGAACAGCAGAGGGTGTTGGATCTCTCCACCGGCACCGGCATTGTGGCTCTTGAAATTGCTCAGCGGCATCAACAGACTCAGATTGAAGCGTTGGATTTGTCGGAGGGGATGTTGGCT
>JAUZRS010000181.1 GCA_030950195.1 Gammaproteobacteria bacterium
GATGCCGGTCAAGCCGTGCGTGAGGTGATCAACTCCGGTGCTGCCATTGCTCGCTTTGAAGCGGGTCTGGCGGACTGATTTTTTTACTAACCCCTGTGTTTTTAATTTCGTTGACTCAACGAATCCAGACTCTCTAAAGGAGATTACAATGGATCAAGCTTACCGCGACGCAATCACCAAGATGGAAGACAACAACGTGCAAGACGATTACATCATCGGCTGGCAGGGTGGCTACTTAGGCCACCCAGAACGTGAAGAGCAGCGTGCAAGCGATGCCTACACCGCCGGTTATGAAGCCGGTCAAGAAAAGAACGGCGACGACTTTGGTGATTGGACCAAATAAGCTGCTGTTTGTGCTGTAGCTAAAAAAGCGGGCTAAGCCCGCTTTTTTTGTGTCTGGTTAAATTAATTTTGGTTTACACCCGTCTTTAAAGACGGGTCAAAATCCAGCCAACAGCATAGATAAAACCACCACTATAAAATAAATAAAACCAAGTAAAACTTTAAAAAACATATTAATATTTACAGAGAAATACAACCCAACAAACCCAGAAAAAAATGCAAACAATATTGCAACCAACGCCATCAAAGAATAAGTATTTCCATACTCACGAGGAATCAAAATAGCATATCGTGATAAAATGGATGGCACACTTAAAACCAACAACACAATGAAAGGAAAAAAGGGCAGTAGTTTTTTAAAAACGTTCAGTTGACCACACACAAACACCTCAATTATTACATCTTCAGAAGCAATGACAATCACCTCTTCATTTATCAATTCAACCTATGCCAGTTGCACTCGAAAATTCAGCACTAATATTTTCTGATAATTTTAAAATTCTCAGTCAATAACAATCTCAACGCCACAGCATGGTCTTTTGCATATGCAAAAAAATCCTAACAGACAAATTTAAATTCAGAGAACGTTTCGTAATATCGGTTGTACAGAGACGTCTTTTTGAAATATTTACAGTAACGCTCAATCAGGTTCAAATTGGGTGAATACGGTGGTAAAAAATTCAGTTCAATCCTTGAGTTTTTCAAGTACTCCGTTACTTTTTCGGAACGATAATAACGGGCATTATCACAAATAATATGCAGCTTTTTTCCTTAACGGGATTATGATGCGGATGTGTCGCATCCATAAACAAGATCTCATCCGTTTTACCCTTGTTTCCCTTGAGTTTTTTGTATTCCTCTATCCACGCTTCTTGAGCCTCTGCATCCGCTTTACCCGGGATTAACTTCGGTTTCTTGTAACAAAATCCCAAACGATGCAATAGGGTCACAACGCCTCGACTGCTGTAATTCACCTGCCACGTTTTCTTAATGTAGGCGGCAACCGACTTGGCGGTTAAGTGCAACTCTTGCTCTAAGTGAATTTTTAGCTCGGCTTCTTCCTCTGTCGCCAGATACTTAAAGCCGCCCAAATGATGGCGTGTTAATAATCCTTCTAGGCCACCTTCTGAAAACAGGCGATGATAGGTTCGCACCGTATTGGGATCCATCAGCAAGACTTCTGCAACTTGGCTTACTGACCAACCCGTTCCCAATAGCAGAACCGCTTTTACACGATCGGCATCACGCTTCTCTCGCAGAGTGCGGTGCTCCGATCTGAGTTCACTCAACTGGATGTCGGATAAACGATAATCATTCATGCACTTAATATTCTATTTTTTTGGCTCAATGTTATGCGGAATTTTCGAGTGCGATGGGTATACATCACGGAATTCAGGCAAAAAACAGCCCCGCATAATCAAGGGAGTGTTTCAGACGGCAATGATTTATACAATCTATCACATGTTCACCTTGATTCCCGCCTACGCGGAAATGACATGGGTGCTAAACGACCAACGCAGAACGACAACTCAAGTAGCCCCAAACTCACCAAGGCAACAGTACTTCAACTATCCTCAACAATTTTTGCTCGAAACGGTCAGTGACCAGGGAAAATTTAAGCGCCCTAATTTAGAGTAAAAAGAGATCAGATGATCTATAAAGGAGGTGTGATTCACCTAAATGACAAAGGACAACAACATGCTTAAACTGGCCGTTGTACAAAAAGCCCCTGTTTTTTTAAACAAAGAAAAAAGCCTTGAGTTGGCCGTTACCTGCATCAATGAAGCCGCAAAAAAAGATGCCAAACTGGTGGTTTTTAGCGAATGTTTTATTCCCGGCTACCCCACTTGGATCTGGCGCTTACGTCCAGGCAACGACTGGGATCTCAGCGAAAACTTACACCAACGCCTCTCAAACAACGCCATCAACATGGCATCAGACGATTTAGCTCCCCTTCGCCAAGCCGCTCGCCAACATCAGCTCACCGTGGTCTGTGGTATCGAAGAGCGCGATCATCAGCACAGTCAAAGCACACTTTATAACAGCATTGTCACCATTGATGCCGATGGCTCGTTATTAAACCGACATCGAAAATTGATGCCAACCAACCCCGAGCAAATGGTCTGGGGCATGGGCGACGCATCAGGCTTAAAAGTCGTAGAAAGTCAGGCAGGACGAATCGGCGCTTTGCTCTGTTGGGAAAACTACATGCCCCTGGCGCGTTACGCCCTCTATTCTCAAGGCATTGAAATTTACATCGCCCCCACCTACGACAGCGGCGAGGGCTGGTTGGGTAGCCTGCAACACATCGCCCGTGAAGGCGGCTGCTGGGTGGTCGGTTGTGGCAATTTGATGAGAGGCTCAGACATACCCGATGATTTTCCTGAAAAAAAACGCCTCTATCCCGATAACGATGAGTGGGTCAATCCAGGCGACTCCGTTGTGATCGCCCCAGGTGGTCAGATCGTCGCAGGGCCAATGCACCAAGAAGCAGGCATCCTGTATTGCTCAATCGACAAAGAAAAAGTCCGCACTGCCAGACGCACACTGGATGTCGCTGGCCACTACGCACGACCGGATATTTTTCAATTACAGGTCAATGATGGAACATCATCGCCTTGTGTGTTTACAAAAAAAACACCGAGTTAAAACTTCACCAATGAGTAAACCTTATGTTCAATCAAGATCACTTTATTCAAGCTTGCCTTGATGCACGGCAAGAAGGCCAAACTGCTCTGCGCGAAGTAATGCAACAGTCGATGAGCAAGCCTCGTGAGATCCTATCGACATTGGGAACACCCCAGCACGCAGGCATCACCACCCTCTATCGTTCATCGAGCCTCACTATTATTAACTTCGTCTGGGCACCTTATATGAGTTTGTTGCCTCACAATCATCACATGTTCGCAGTCATTGGACTTTATTCGGGCAGAGAAGATAATCTTTTTTGGCGCAAAATCACGCACCGCATTGAAGCCGTAGGAGCCAAATCCCTCGGTGTCGGCGAGGTAGCCTCGCTTGGAAAAAACATCATACACTCTGTGCTCAACCCCTTAAACAAAATGACCGCTTCAATACATGTGTACGGAGGTGATTTTTTCGCGCCTAAAATAGCACGCAGCGAATGGGATCACGAGACCCTACAAGAACGCCCATGGAACATCGACAAGGCAAAAATGCTGTTCAGCGAAGCGGAAGCTCGTTTTAATGCGTACTCAAAGTCGGCCTCTCAGCAAACGCCCCTGAAAACGCCTATTTGATCCGTTGTAACCCCTCAAGTTATCCCCAAAACTGTGCAAAAGCACACTCCGCTCTGTTTGTTATCATCTGGTCGTAACCTCTCTGATGGAGGAAAGTAAGCCCATCGGAAACGCAGGGCGGCCTTCAGCGGCACTTAATGTTATCCGATAACCCCAAACACTCTAGGAGCATAACAATGAAAGCATCAAAAATCATCGCAGCCTCTTCCATGGCAACCGTATTGGCCGTTGGCCTGATGGCCGCATCTGGCACTGCTCTAGCAGGGAAAAAAGGCTTTGAAAAATGCTCCGGCATCGTCAAAGCAAAACAGAACGATTGTGGCACCAAAAAACACGCCTGCGCCGGTCAAGCATCACAAAATGGTGCCGCCACGGACTGGATCTACGTACCCACCGGTACCTGTAGCAAAATTGTGAATGGCAAAGTGAAAAGCTAAGCCCTTACGCTTTTTTTAAAACTTGGGGTTCTCTCCGCCCCAAGTTTTATTTTATTCACTAAGTCAACTTAATGGACTCAAAAAATGACTCAATCTCTCAGGGGCGTCGGTGTCGGCCTGCGTGTCGAACATTTTGAAGAGCTGCTCGAAAGCACACGCAACCCCGTGCCTTGGCTGGAAATATTGGCGGATAATTTTCTCTCTGCCGGAGGGCCAAGCATTCGTAACCTTGAACGGGTCGCGCAGCGTTACCCACTCAGCTTTCACTGTGTTGGCATGTCTCTCGGTTCCACCGACCCCATTAACAAAGCCTATTTCAAACGCCTAAAAGAACAAGTGGATCGTTTTCAACCTGCGCTGATCTCCGACCATCTCGCTTGGGTCAGTGTCCATCACCGCTATCTGCACGATTTAATCCCTCTGCCTTACACCCAAGAAAGTCTAACGCACATGGTCAGCCGCGTTCAGCAAGCACAAGAGTTATTGGGTCGTACTATTATTATTGAAAATCCATCGGCCTATTTAAGTTTTAAAGAGAGTGAGATCAGCGAAACGGAATTTTTACGCCAATTACACCAACAGACCGACTGCGGTTTATTAATTGATGTCAATAATATCTACGTCAGCGCGGTCAACAACGGCTTTTCTGCTCATGACTATTTAAATGACCTTCCCGCCTCAGCGGTAGCCGAACTTCATCTGGCCGGTTACGAAGAGCAAGCCGGTTATCTGTTTGACAGCCACGGACAACGGGTGCATCAACCGGTCTGGGATCTCTATCAAAAAGCCTTGCAACGCTTTGGTAACACCCCCACCTTGATCGAATGGGACACCGACATCCCCCCCTTCAGCGTCTTGGCCGAAGAGGTGGCCAAAGCTCAAGCCTACCAACAGCAGTGCCAAGAGGTTGAAGCATGACCTCCCTCGTTGAATTACAAAACGCCTTTGCAGAAGCCGTTTTTGCCCCCGCCAACGATCAGCACCCAATTGTGCAGCAGATCGACAGCCAGCACGGCCCCGCTGCCGCCGAGCGCTTAAACATTTACCGAGACTCCATTTTAAGCAGCTTCAGCCGTGTTTTAGCCAGCACCTATCCGGTCATCGAAACACTCTTGGGTGAGGATTTTTTTGCTGCAATGGCACGTCACTACGCCTCATTAAGCCCCTCTTTACAACCCGATCTGGGTGAATTTGGTCGTCAGTTTGCTGAGTTTTTAACCGAATTTGAGCCGGTAAAAGAGTTTGTGTATCTGCCCGATGTGGCACGCTTGGAGTGGTTATGGGAAGAGGTCTTTTACGCCGCTGACGATGCCGATGCCAATTTTGCAGCCTTGGTAACCTTAAGCAACGAGGCGCTGCAAAAGGTGCGTTTTACTCTCTCTGCCTCAGCACGTCTGCTGCAATCTCCCTACCCTGTTTTGTCCATTTGGCAAGCCAATCAGAGCGATGAAGAGGGCACTGAAATTAATCTTGATAATGGCGGCGATCAACTGCTGCTGCTCAGACAAGGTGACGAGTGCCGCATGGATCGCCTCACCCCAGCGGAGTGGTCACTGCTCAACGCCCTGCACTCAGGCCACTCTTTTGCACAACTGATCGAGCTTGCCGGTGGTCTTGAAACACTGAATAAAACATTACCCCTCTACGTGCAACGGGGTTGGATTGTCGGTTTAAATTTAAATCATATTTAGGAGTAAATTAATATGTCTGTTTTACATCTGATCGCCAAAACCTGCGAAAAAGGCAGCAACGTTACCGCTTTATTAAGCCCCTTATTGGATTTTGGTCTGCGTTTTTGGGTCGCCTACGCCTTTTTTCTCTCAGGTCTGAGCAAAATTCAGAGCTGGAGCACCACCCTGATGCTGTTTGAGTACGAATACGCCGTGCCACTGCTCTCACCCGTAACCGCCGCTTGGACAGGCGCAGCCACAGACTTAATTTTACCTATTTTTTTACTCTTAGGTTTTTTAGCACGCCCCGTTGCGCTGGCGCTGTTTATCTTTAATGCAATTGCGGTCTACTCTTACGGCTCCTTTCTGTTTGGCGAAGACGGCGGTGCCGGTCTGCAACAACACATCTTGTGGGGCACGATGCTGCTAGTCACCTTTATTCATGGACCGGGAAAATTATCACTGGATGCACTGGTAGCCAAACGATATGGTTCAGCGTAACTCACTCTTTGTTCTTGCCACCTTGGCGCTGGTATTCCTGCTTCTCGCTTGGCAGGGATACAGTCGATACCAGCAGTTTTCACGTTATCACCAAGGCATGGCAACCCATTCAGTGACGGCGGTGGCCGGTGAAATTTCCAACCTGATTCAAAGTTATCGCCGACTGGCACGACTTTATGCCGTTCAACATCGTCAGACCTTAGCCTCTTTATTAGAACAGCCCGACAATCAAACATCAGCCAAGCAACTGGCAACGTCATTGACGCAGTTTTTACCAGAATACAGTGATTTTGCTCTGGCCGATGCCCAAGGAATACCGAACTTCACCCTAAACTCCAAAAACTTAGCTGAACCGTGCCGCTTACAGCTGCTCGATTTTGCCCGCTCTGGCTCCAAACAGCAGCCGATAAAAATTCACAGCAACAAAAAGGGCAGCCACTTTGACATCGTCACCGAGTTTGGCATGCACAATCGCACCGGCCTGTTTTTTATCAGTTTTCATATCGAACGACTGAACACCATTTTAAAAAATGGTCATATTCGTGGCCACAGATTACAACTGCTCACCTATGACAATGCAACACAAAAGCCATCTGAGCAGAGCTTAAAAAAATCACTCGACACGCTTTTCAGCGTCTTTGCTAAAAAGGCACACGCGACCGAAAAAAACAGCCCCACCCCCACCAACCTAAATAAACTGCTCGCGCTGCAAAAAGTATCGGATACCCCGTGGGTATTAGTCGACACACCGGACACCACCTTATTTCAACAAGAAAAGTCCAAAATAATCTTTGAAATGAGCCTGATTTTTCTTATTTTTGCTCTTGTTGCTTTCACCGTGCTGAGATTGAAGCGTCGTGAAATTCGTCAAACCGGTGAGGCCACTCTGACCATTGAACGAATTGAAAGTGAACGAACCCGCATTGCTATGGATCTGCACGACCAGGTCTTGGGCGAAATCACCCATCGAATCCGTGAAACAGACAACTACTTGATTTCATGTGAGACAAACAACCCTCTGCATCAGCAAGTGTCCGCCCTAACCAACAGCCTCAATACCATGAGCGAAGGCATTCGTGGCATTATTGATGACTTGCACCCGCAAGCACTCAGTATTTTAGGTCTGGAAGCGACCCTTTCTGATGCCCTTGAAAAACGGATTCAAGTAATAGATCGACTCACATGGTCACTGATAATTGAAGCTGAAATAGATCAACTTCTGGGCAGCGTAAATCAACTGAACCTGTATCGAATTTTACTGGAATTGAGCCAAAATTCAGTACGCCATGCCCAAGCCAGCGCACTTCATATCACGCTAAAAAAACAGAGTGAAGATAACATTCGAGTTTTAGTCTCCGATGATGGCATCGGTTTTAATAAAAGTGACATTGGCATTAATTCACACGGACTGGCCAACATTCGCACTCGCGTCAGAAGCATGAACGGCGACATTCGCTGGCAGTCCAACCCCAATGGCAACGGCACCTGTGTGCAATTGGACATTCCTTATGAACGGAGGCAAAAAGGATAAAATGGATCATAACAACCCACTCTTAATTGCAGAAGACAACCCGCGTGATCAAGAGTTTTTACGCACCAATCTGCGAGACTTTAACGCCGAATTAATTCTGTTTGATAACGGCATGGATCTATTAGAGTCACTGTCTGACTTTAGCCAGCCCCATATTTTGAGCGACATTCAGATGCCAAAATTAAACGGCATTGCCATGGCCACCGAAGTTTGGCAACGTGCGCCTTTAGCACGGATTGTTTTTTGGTCACAGTATGAAGATGAAATCTACATCCGCTCGCTGAGCAAAATCATTCCTGCCGAAACCGTCTACGGTTACATCCTGAAAAGCAACCCCGCAAAAACGTTACTCAAAGCACTGGCACAAGTCTTTCACGAAGAACAGTGTTGGATTGATCCCAAACTCAGACCGGTGCAAGCGCGCACCGGTCAATCTCGTGACCTGATTTCCGATGCCGAGTTTGATGTCTTGCTCGACATCGCCTTAGGGTTGACCGACAACCTGATCGCACAACGCCGCTTTTTATCTCGACGCGGCGTACAGAGCCGTTTAAAATCCCTCTACCAAAAATTGGGCATCGAGCGTATCACCCTAAAAAACGGCTGTGAAACCCTGAATCCTCGTTCACGAGCGGTCAGTGTGGCTTTGCAACGCGGCCTATTAAACCCATTTGAACTGCAACAAGCGGAAACACACTTTGCACTTTGGATGGAAAAACACGGCTGACAGATGAACGCTCTCCCAAACTTTATTTCCATCCCCTTGAGAGAGAAACAACCCCATGAGTAAAAAAACCTTCCTGCTGCCCATCGCCCTTCTGAGCAGTTTAATTATCAGCTCCAGCGCGTTTGCCGCCATCAAAGGCAACGCCGGTTACGTTACTGACAGCTCTGGTAACGTCGTCAGAGACCCCTTTGGCGAATGCTGGCACACTGGCAGTTGGAGCCCCAAATTGGCCATTGCCGAATGTGAAGGTAGTAAAGCGGTAAAAATGACCACAAAACCGGCTCCAAGAGCAATACCTGCCCCCGTTGCAAGGCTCACTGAAAACACACCCACACCTGTCACACAGCCCAAAAAACCGGCTTTTGAACCCGTCGTGCTGAAATCCGGTGCGCTGTTCGCCAGCGGTAAAGCCTCTCTGGGCAATGCCGGTCTGAGTGAGCTTGATGCACTGGCCAAGAGAATCAAAGCAACCGACACCATCCGTTCCATCGAAATTATTGGTCACACCGACAGTATGGGTGATGCGGAAATGAACCAGAAACTCTCTGAGTCACGCGCAGCAGCAGTGAAAACCTATTTGGAAAAACAGGGCATTTCGGCTGCACGTATTACGTCCAGCGGCATGGGTGAAAGCAACCCCGTTGCCGATAACGACACCGCCGAAGGCCGTGCGCAAAACCGTCGTGTTGAAGTCATCTTTAAAGGCAAACGGCAGGTTAAATAAAGTAGGCTAAAAAAGCGGCGCAATACCCTTTGTTTATTGCGCCCAACAAAATTATCACCCTCAATGCCAATGATGGCCATAATAAAAATAAGGCCGATAAAAATAAAACGGATCAACGTAAATTTGCACGTCACTGCGTACCCGCCCAGGCTGCTTCGACCACAGATGCAAAACCTGTGAATGCAGCAGAACATAACGATAAGGATGCTCACCTACTTCTCCTTCGCGCTCACCGTCCACCACCCCTTTGATTGTCACCGCACGCCCTTTGGCGTAAATATCCGGGTCTAAAAAACCTTTAACCCGTACCAAAAAACGGCCATGAGTACGATCACTGCGCCACGGGCGACCACTCTCTGCCAAAGGCCGTTCTACCACCTCCAGCAGGGTCTCCTTTTCACCGTTTTCAATCGAGGCCACCGTGCCACCCCAACGCACGATGCTGCCGACGTAATGATCCGTCTGCGCCAACACCGCATGCAGTGACGGGTTCTCCGCTGGCTCCATCTGCAATGATTTTGGCAACGGACTCACACAGCCGGTTAGGAACAATAGTAATCCAACAACACCCCAGCGACTCATAACCCTCTCCTTTTGTTTGGCGCCTAAACTTATACTCTATTGACTTTGACCCCGCCACTTTACAATTAATTCCCATCAACACACCAACACAATTCATCGCCCCGACAAATAACACGTTTGCTATACTCGGCTCTTCTCGCGTCTAATCCCACAAACAGGTCATATGGAAAACAACAGCAAATTTGAAGAACTCACCAGCTCCGTTCGCCACTTTGAGCGCATTATTCGCACCATCATTACGGTGCAAGAGCACCAAGGAAGGCGGATTCGGCTAAGCATTCGCATCGGTATGCTGTTTCTTGGCATCATCGGCATCGGCATGTTTTTGATGCTCTACACCGTCTCCACCCAGATGAACCATGTGGCCACCGCCATTGCTGAAATGAACCAATCTTTTGAAGTGGTCGATGACCGGATGCACAACATTCGTGACATCATGAAAAAGCTGGAAGTCAATGTGGCGCGTTTACCCTACATAAGCCAATCCATGCCCATCATGGAGAGCAATATCAAAGAACTTAACGACAGCATGAAATTGATGCGCGATGAAATTGACGACATCACCGTCGATGTTACCTCGATTCAACAACAGAGCGTCGCCATGCACGAACGCTCACAGCAGATGTCGCAGAACATCCAGCGCATGACGGGCGAAGTCAACCACATGGCACAACCGGCTCGCACTCTGAACCGGTTTATGCCCTTTCCATAGCGGCGTGATAGAGAGAGCAAAACATGAATGAAAAGCAACAGCGTCGCTTTCAACAGCAATTTAACCTCACCCTCACCAAGCTGGAAAATGAGGCTGAGCGACATCGTGGTGCGCGTTTTTACCACATGCGCCGTACCAATATTTGGGTGCGTTTTGTCACCATCGTGACCTTGGTTTTAACTCTGTTTAACGTCTACTACATCAGCAATCTCTACGACCACTTTCTCTCGATCGTTGATAATGTCTCATCGCTCAACAACAAAGTCGTCAATATTTCCTCAGACATGATCAGCCTCACCGATACCATGCAACAGTTCGACAATCACCTAACGGTAATGCCCGTTATCGACGACTCCGTTGCCGCGATGGCCGAACACACCGTTGATATGAACGCCAGCGTTGCCGACATGTTGCACGACTTGGAAACCATGAACGGCGATATGGACTTGATCTATGCCGCCATTTATGGCGTCAATCACAACTTTGGCGACATGGTGCAAGGCATCCATATCATGAGTGGCAATGTTCGCCAAATGTCTCGCCCAATGGGCTTTATGAACCGATTTTTACCCTAAACCGTTTTAAACTCAGGCCAACCGGTCTTTAAAAAAGAGGAAAAAAGATGGCCGTCATCCCCATGTGGAAATGCGACAGAGACAACTCTATGTTTGAAAACAAAAAAGACGCTGATGCGCACGACAAAGAGCTGGAGCTGGGCAGCGCCTTTAGCCAGCTATTGGAACAGATCATCCCCGATGTGGATGAAAAAAAATCAGAAGAATTTGGTCTCTTTTTAGCGCGACATAAAAACCAAATTGTACAAGCCTGCAAAGGCAAACCCGATGCCTTGGAAGCCCTGCTAACAGAACAACACTAGCCCCACCTAAGCGCTCTCAAGCGGCGCTTAGATTACACCCTGATTTAACCGCGTTTTAACGCCCCGCGTAACGCATCCGCCATTGCACTGCCCAACGCCACATCTTGATTGGCCTGTTTTAAGGCTTTTTTCTGCTGACCACCGTAACGATCACTCTTTTTTTCCACTCGTTCTGCATCACGGACTTTTTCATTCAACTTCATCGACAAGGCAATACGCTGACGTTTAATGTCCACCGCCACCACCCGCACGTTAACAATGTCACCGGCTTTGACCACATCCCGTGGGTCTTTAACAAAGCGATCTGCCAACTGAGAGATGTGTA
>JAUZRS010000182.1 GCA_030950195.1 Gammaproteobacteria bacterium
AATAGCCACTGTGGCCGCGTGATCAAATTCCTTGCCTGCCGAGACAATAATACTCACACGGCGAACCTTGCCGCTTTTATCAATTAAAGCCTCCAGTTTCACCACACCACTGCGCCCCGCAGCGCGCATCGTTTCAGGGTAAATAGGCGCTTCACGATGCAAAAATTGCGGCAGTTCACTGAGCTTAAAAATAGGTTCTGCTATGGGTAAAATCTCTTTGGCCGGAGCACTAACAACCGGTTTCACTGGCTGCGTCACCACTGGCTTCAGCGGTTCTTCCGCTGCCGTCTCAACGGGTTTTTTGACCACTTTTTTTAGTGTAACTTTCTTTGCTATCGCCTTTTTTATGATTTTATGTTTAATCGGCTTGGGTTTCTTCAGAATTTTTTTATTCGGTTTTTTTTCTGCTTTTTTCTCTACGGATTTTTTAGGTGCTGATGTTTTTACCACGGACTGAAGTAAATTCAATACCAAGATGGGTTTTAGCTCCACTGGCTCGGAGCGCGAATGAGCCAGCAGATCAATTGAAAACAGCAGAGAAAAGGCCAACAGAATCCCGCCCACCAAAGAGGCCAATACCCATAACAGCGGCGATTGTTCCACCGTGTTATTGTGATTTATCATCAGTTGCAATGGCCAAGGATTGAGCGCCACCGGCTTTGGCTGCATCCACCACCGCCATCAACATCTCCGCCGTAGCACGACGATCCACCTGCAACATCACACTCAGATCCGCCTTTATTTTAGACTCGATTGCAATCAATCGTGTCAGATCCAGCAAGCTCACCGGCTGTTTTTTAAGATAGGCTTGGCCTGCTTGATCCAACTGAATGCGAAAAGGTCTTTCCGGCAAGGCAGCACTGTTTTCCGAACGGGGCTTTTCGATCACCACCCCTTCGTTATCGGGAAAAACGGTGGTCACCATA
Source organism: Gammaproteobacteria bacterium (assembly GCA_030950195.1). Taxonomy (GTDB): domain Bacteria; phylum Pseudomonadota; class Gammaproteobacteria; order JAUZRS01; family JAUZRS01; genus JAUZRS01. The sequence goes on from JAUZRS010000182.1 coordinate 927, forward strand.
AAAAAGATCAGCAACAAAAACACCACATCCACCAGCGGAGCCATGCTGATCTCCGGCTGCCCCAGATTCAATTTTGGCATCGGACAGAGGTCGTCGTCACTCATGCAGATAACCCTGTTTTAATTGCTCAATATTGCGATGCAAAATCAACTGAATTGCTTGATGGGTCAAGGTCATCAAACGATTAACCCGCTGCGCCAACAGATGATGCAGAAAAATCACCGGAATGGCGATAATCAGACCGCTGGCGGTGGTCAACAACGCCTGAGAAATGCCATCGGCCATCAAATCCGGCTTGCCATTGCCTTGAATAGCGATCACCTCAAAGACATTGATCATCCCCGTCACCGTACCCAGCAGACCCAACATCGGCAGCAATGAAGCCAAAATAGCAATGGTGGCAAGCGTGCCGCTCATCTTCGGCACAACCTCGGCCAGATGAATATTAATCTCTTTGGCCAGCATCTGTTGGGAGTCAATCTGCTGCCAACTGAGCAGCGCCAACACCTGTGCCACAGGGCTGCCGCCTTTTTTAATCTGTGACACTTCGCCAGCCCCACGCAAGGTTTGATAATCTCGCTCTGCCAAGCGCATTAACTGCCGCCCTTTCAAAGCCTCCCAGATCAACATCCCCAGCGCCATGCACGCCACCAGAAAAATCACCCACATGATCGGCCCGCCACTCTGCATCAGCGCCAAAAATTCCTGCTGCACACTCATGCCTTAAAACTCCATCTCAATGCCCATATAAGGGAAAAAGGACAACCCACTGATCTCCGTCGGATTATCAATTTTTTCATACTCACTGCCATAATCGTATTCCACAATATTATTGGCAAAAGTGACGTTTTGCAGATCCAGATAAAATTTCATTTTTGATTCATTAAACAAAAAATCACGACTGAGGCGCAGATCAACTCGTCGATACAGAGGCAGACGTTCCGCGTTATGTTGCCCGAATTCCGGCAACCAACGGCTGTTGATGTCCGTCGGGTCTGCCTGATGACGGGCGATCACTGCCGTATAAGGTCGTCCTGAATGCACTTCTGCTTTGGCGCTCCAATCCCAACGACTCCAACGCCCCGTAAAGGGCTGCCCCCACACCACAATCAAGGTCAGTGGCTGGTCGCCAGAGAAATCACGAGTAATACCGGTGACCTCATTGGTACGCTCCGATTTTGCCCACGACAGAGACAACCAACCCCGCTTGCCTTGGCTTGCTTTGCGTTTCAGAAACAGGTCAAAGCCGACCGCCTCCCCCGTCCCTTTATTAGCAAAATTATTCGGTGGCGCATTCTCATCCAAGGCAATCACCAAATTTTTCATCGGTTTGTGGTAGACCTCCGCCTTCAAACTGTAAAGTGAACTCAACTGCCGCTCCACGCCCAAAATGCGATGCTCCGCCTCCTGCATCAACAGAGCTGGATTACCCACCCCCTCCAGAATATCCGCACCGTTGGGCTGTTGCAGATAACGCCCCCAGTTGGCCGTCAGCAAAGTGTCGCTGTTGAGCTGATACTCCAAGCCCAAACGAGGTGAAATTTGATGCGCCTCAAAACCGCCGCTAATCGACACATTGCTGGAACGCAGCTCCAGTTGCGTGCTGAGATTGTCACCCCAACGGTGACGATATTTAACATAAGGGTCGCTGCTCTGCGCCTTTAACTCTCGCTTCACCCGAAACTTCGTTTGCGAGGTAAAATCAACATTAACGTCATTCTCCGTCTGACGACGTGGCACATAAAGATCCAACGGCACCTGCACCGAGTTCAAATCCACTCCCACGGTCAATAAAGCCCCCTCACTCAACGTGCGTCGCCATTCGGGCTGCAGGTGCAACGTCTTCTGCTCCACATCGGCGTAAAACGACGCGCCATTCTCATCTCGTCCCACCCGCACCGAACTCTTATTGTGCAAGTAAGCCAAATTAATCACACTGTCTGATGCAGCGTTCCAGCGCTGCTGCCACGTCAAACCGACGCTCTGATACTCAACTTTGCTGTGCAGCTCACCGGCCAACTGAGGATCGGAGCGCACCGGCCCACGCAACTCCAGCGCCACCTCGTCTCCCGCCGCAAACAGATAACTCTCCACATAACCGCCCTTTAATTGATGACGATATAAGCCTTGAAGATCATAAAAACGCGGCACCAACAACACCTGATTGGGGTCTTGCTCCTCTGGATCGGAAAACAGGTCACTGGCCGCCGTAGGAGAGAGCAGCAGGTCTAAATAGCTGCGCCGCCCAGCAACAAAAAAGCCATCGCCCTGATCCCCCACCGGCCCCTCGAACAAAAACGAACTGGAGACAGTAGACACATCAAACTGCATGTGCAGGCGATCCGTTTTTGGCGCACGCAGCCGCGCATCCACCACCCCGCCTAAGGCATCGCCGTACTGCACCGGAAAGCCCCCCAGAAAGACGTTAATGTCTTCAATCAGCGCCGGATTAATGGTCGATTGAAAACCACCAAAATGGTAGAGATAGCCCACTGGGGTATGATTAATCCAAGTAATGTTGTCATTGCCATTGCTGCCACGCATGTAGACCTCCGCCGAACCTTCGTTCGCAGCCACAATGCCTGGCAACGCCGTAATCGCCTTTAGCGGATCACCGCCACTGCCAGCGGTCTGCAATAATTCGGCTTTGGAGAGGGTTAATTTAGAGCCTTTTTCCACCAGCCGTGCAGCACTTACTTGCAAACCGTCGCTTTCCACCAACAGGGGGCGCAGATAGAGGGTAATCTTGCTCTGCTGCGGTTTTAGCGTTTCGCTCAACGTTTCATAGCCACTGGCCAATACCTTGATTTTTTTGACTCCCTCACGCTCTTCAAAACGAATCTGACCCTGCTTTGAACTCTGACCGTACTGCTCACCGACATCAAGCACCACCGTCGCCCCTTCGATCAAAACACCGCTGCCTTTCTCTTTTATCAGCACTTCCAGTGGTGCGGCCATGCTCAGAGGCACAACACCAAAACCCAACAGCAAGCAAGACAAAACAAGCCTCATACCGTTTCACTTTTTGGTTTTACAAAAAAGACAAAGGGGATCGCAAAAGGGCCAAAGGTCGCACCCATCACCCCCCAAAACACCGGCTTCAAACCGCGTCGTTTCGCCACTTGATGGCAGAGCACGACACTAGCGAGTGTCATTAACACACTTGAAAATATAAAAATGGTCATAAAATTAGCCTCACTTACTCCTTTCCAACACAGGGAAAGAGGGAACTTAAAATAGGTTAAAGGGTCTTGAGCTAAAGCAGTGTACTATCACAACTGTCGCAGACCGCACAACTCGGAGCCAACCCCCATGTGGAAAAAGATCATTCCGGCACTCTTCGTCGCCGCCCTCTCCATCGCCTTTTTTGCCCATGCCGAAAAAGCCGATAAAACAGCCCGCATCGCTGATGGCCTCTCCGTAGCCACCTTTGCTGGCGGCTGTTTTTGGTGTACCGAATCTGGCTTTGAAAAAGTGCCTGGGGTGAAAGAAGTGCTCTCCGGTTACACCGACGGCCATGTGAAAAACCCGACCTATAAGCAGGTCTCTTCTGGGGGCAGCGGCCACATCGAGAGCGTTAAGGTCTTTTATGATGCCGATGTGATCAGCTACGAAGGTCTGCTGGAAGCCTTCTGGCGACAGATCAACCCCACCGACGCAGGTGGCCAGTTTGTGGATCGCGGCCATCAATACAGCAGCGCCATTTTCTACCATACCCCAGAACAGAAAAAACAGGCTGAGGCCTCTCTCAAAGCCCTGCAAGCCACTGAGCGGTATAAAAAACCGCTGGTCACCCCCATTTTACCCGCCAAAATCTTCTACAATGCGGAAGAGTATCATCAGGATTACTATAAAAAGAATCCCTTACGTTATAAATTCTACCGCTACAACTCCGGTCGAGACCAATATCTGGAAAAGACTTGGGGTGAGGAGATCCATGTGGACTACACACACTATTCAAAAAATGGCAAAAAATACCAACGACCCAGCGACGCTGAGTTGCGTAAAACCTTAACCCCGTTACAGTACGATGTAACCCAAAAAGACGGCACCGAACGCCCCTTTGACAACCCCTACTGGGATGAAAAACGCGACGGCATCTACGTCGAAATCACCACCGGTGAACCGCTGTTCTCCTCCAAAGACAAATACAAATCCGGCACTGGCTGGCCCAGCTTCACCCAAGCGATCAACAGCGATGCCGTAGATGAAAACACCGACTACAAATTGATTCTGCCACGCACCGAGATTCGCAGCAAAATCGGTGACGCACATCTGGGTCACGTCTTTGATGATGGCCCCACCCCCACGGGCAAACGCTACTGCATGAACTCCGCTTCCATGCGTTTTATCCCCCAAGAGGATCTGGTTAAAGAAGGTTATGCTGAATTGGCCAACCTGTTTGAAACAAAATAACGATTACTGAGTTATCTATGGCACATCGCCCCCTTAGGCTGCTGGTGAGCGTCGCGCTCCTCAGCAGCACCGCCTGCGCCGAGCAACGCATTCGCATCGCACCCAGCGCAACCGCCACTCAACCACCCAATGCCGAACAGATGGTCAACGCCCACAACCGCTGGCGCGCGCAGGTCAATGTGCCACCACTGACGTGGTCAAACCAACTGCAACAGCAAGCACAAACCTGGGCCAACCGGCTCAAAGAGCGCAACCAGTGCCAAATGCAACACAGCCCCGCAGATGGCAAAACCGGCGAAAACCTCTTTTGGGCCAGCCCCGTCACCCACACCTACAGCAACCGCCCAACCCAACTCACACTGCAAGAAACCGATTCAAACAAAGTCGTGGACGCATGGGGCAGTGAGGTAAAGGATTACGATTACAGCAGCAACCGCTGCATCGCGGGAGAACAGTGTGGCCACTACACACAGATGGTCTGGAAAAGCAGCACAGAGGTGGGGTGCGCCAAAGCCATCTGTGATGACCTATCACAGGTGTGGGTCTGTAACTACGCTCCGGCTGGCAATTGGCGAGGGGAGTGGCCCTACTAAAGGTCTAAGTCAGATATGACCTGTTGAAGCGAAATTGGCTTTTTTCCCTGTTCAGCATTTTTAGCACTGCGTAAATCCATTAAATCCTCATAATCTTCAACAAGCTCAGTCAGTGCCTGATATTCATCGAAAGGCAAAACAACAAATTCGTTCCGCCCCTCTTTCTCTATCAGTTGTGGATGCAATTTCATAGCTTTATCCTTTTCCATAAGCATCTTTGCGATGTTTTACACGATAAACTAATATCAACTGATTCTCTATCTCAAATAGCACTCGATAATCACCCACCCGAAGACGGTACTCTGGGCTAAAATTTGTTAATTTTTTCACATTAACCGACAATCCATTCTCAAGCTGTTGCAGTTTCCCAACCACCTTCTTCGCATCCAGCTTAGGTATCTGCTTTAAATCTTTAACTGCCCTAGACATCAACTCAATATGATACACAATCAACAATCCACTCGAAAACCATCACTGCTTTATAACATATAAATCAGCCTACCAAGAAAGATCAAAACGCCACACCCCGCCCATTTCCGCTATAATCGCGCCCCTGTTTCCGCCTCTACTTTTGGGATAAATTGCATGAGCAACTCCACAGTGCGTCCGGTTCGCCGGGCCTTGATCAGCGTCTCCGATAAATCCGGCCTACTTGAATTTGCCCAAGGCCTGCACCAACACGGGGTGGAGCTGCTCTCCACCGGCGGCACCGCCAAACTGCTGGCGGACAACAACCTGCCCGTCACCGAAGTGGCCGACTACACCGGCTTTCCTGAAATGATGGCCGGACGGGTGAAAACCCTGCACCCCAAAGTTCACGGCGGCATTTTAGGCCGACGCGGCATCGACGACGGCATCATGAACGAACACAACATCAAGCCCATCGACATGGTGGTGGTGAATCTCTACCCCTTCCGTGAAACCGTTGCCAAAGCCGACTGCACTTTAGAAGACGCGATTGAAAACATCGACATCGGCGGCCCTGCGATGGTGCGTTCCGCAGCGAAAAACCACAACGATGTGGCCATCGTCACCGATCCTGCCGACTATTCGGTGGTGCTCGCTGAGCTGAGCGATGACGGCCTGAGCCAAAACCGCCGCTTCACACTGGCGGTAAAAGCCTTTGAACACACCGCCGCCTACGACGGAGCCATTGCCAATTATCTCGGTTTGATCAGCGAAGATGGCAGCAAAACCGACTTTCCACAGAGTTTGAGCCTG
>JAUZRS010000183.1 GCA_030950195.1 Gammaproteobacteria bacterium
TGAACTTCAGCAGGTTTTGGGTTTGTGGCAAGAGCTTGAAGAGCACATCGCCAGCGAGCAAATGCAGTTGGAACAGTTGAGTGAGCAGCGCTTGCAAGATGAACCGGCGCAAGAAGAGCTGTTGATGCAGCAAGAGATGCAAGCGGATCAGTTGCAGATGGCGGAAGAGGCGATGGAGGCGTGGCAGCAGCAGTGGCACGACTACAGCCAACGCAGTGCTGAACCGCTGCGCATCGCTCACGGCGAACGCTCGCGTATGGATCAGCTGGAAGCCCAAGTCCAGCGCCATCAGCAGCGCCGCGAACGTCTGGAAGGGGAGCAGGCTCACCTCGATGGCAGCGAACTGGATGGCGAGATTGAGCGGTGGCAAGAGCAGCAATTGAGCGGCGAAGCGCAGTTGCAAGAGGCGGAGCAGCAGTTGGAAGGCGTGCAAGCGTCTTTGAGTGACAGCCAGTCACGCCGTCGCGAACAAGAGAATGAGCTGAATCAGTTGCGTCAGCGTCAACAGAAACAGAGCGGTCGATTGGCTTCTTTGGAAGCGTTGCAACAAGCCGCACTCGGTCAGCAAGAACAAAATGTGGTGAGCTGGTTGGAAGGGCAAAATTTAGCCGATCGTCCTCGTCTGGCGCAGCGGTTGGAGGTGGATGAGGGCTGGCAGCAGGCGGTAGAAACGGTGCTGGCGGATCATTTAGAAGCGGTCTGTGTGGATCAACTGGATCCAGTGGCCCCGCTGTTAGAGAGTCTGGAGCACGGTTCGTTGCTGTTGCTGGAGCGCGGCAGCTCTGCTTCGATGTTGAGCAGTACAAAAACGCTGCTGAGCAAGGTGCGCAGTGAAGAGAATCTTGAGAGCTTGTTGGCTTCGGTTTATGTGGCCGATGACTTGCCATCTGCGTTGCAAATGCGGTTGCAGTTACAGCAGCATGAATCTGTAATTACCCCAGAGGGCATCTGGTTAGGATCCAACTGGTTGCGGATCAAACAGGACGACGATAAAAACAGCGGCGTATTGGCGCGTGGGCAAGAGATTAAAACCTTGAGTGCAGATCAAGCGCGGTTGGTGGAACGGATTGAGCGGCTCGAAGATCAATTGGAAGCCACTTTGTCCGCTGTGCAGGAGCAAGAGCAGCAGTTGGAAGAGCTGCGCCAAAGCGTCAATCAAAATCAGCGTGAGATCAGTGATGCTCATCGCCATCTCGACAGCGCACGCCTGCGTCGTGAGCAACTGAGCCAGCGTTGGCAGCGATTGGGTGAAGAGGCAGAAGAGATACAGATGCAGTTGGAGAGCGATCAGGAGGCGTTGCAGATTTCAGAGCAGCGTTATCATGAGGCGTTGCAGCAGAGCGAAGTGATGGCCGCTGAGGGTGAAGCACTGCGCTTGCAACAAGATGAGTTGAATTCGCAACTGAATGAACTTCGTCAACAGGCGCGGGAGCTAACGGAGAGCGGTCACGTTTTGGCGCTGCGTCTGGAATCCAATCGCAGCGCGTTGGCGGCAGCCGAACAGAGCCAGCAGCGTGCTCAGGCTCAGCTGTTGCAGTTGAGTGAGCGACGTGAGACGTTGCAGCAACAGTTGGGGGTTGAAGAGCAACCGGTAGATCAGTTACAACGCGAATTGGAGCGTTATTTGGCCGACCGGGTTGGTATCGAGAAGCGTTTAAGCGATGCGCAAAATGTGCGCGAAGAGATTGAAGCGCGTCAACGGCAGCAAGAAAAGCAGCGTCTGGAAGTGGAGCAGGTTGTTAACGAGGTACGCGAGCGCGTGCAACAGGAGAGTTTGGCCGTACAGGAGAGCAAAGTGCGCTGCGGTACACTGTTGGAGCAGCTGGCTGAGACCGATTTTAGCCTTGAATGGTTATTGCAAGAATTAGATGAGTCGGCATCGGTTAAGATCTGGCAGCCTAATGTTGAGCAGATGGCGCAAAAAATTCAGCGTTTGGGGGCGATTAACTTGGCTGCCATTGATGAATATGAAGAGCAATTGCAGCGTAAAGAGCATATGCAGAGCCAATATGATGATATTAATGAGGCGTTGCTGACCTTAGAGACCGCCATTGCTAAAATGGATCGTGAAACGCGCAGCCGGTTTAAAGAGACCTTTGATCAAGTTAACCGTAAAATGCAGCACTTCTTCCCGCGCTTGTTTGGTGGGGGTAAGGCAAATCTGGAATTGACTGACGATGATCTGTTGACGGCGGGGGTCACGATTCGCGCTCAACCTCCAGGCAAGCGGGTGAATAACATTCACCTGTTGTCGGGTGGTGAAAAAGCCTTGACCGCAGTGGCGCTGGTGTTTGCCTTTTTTGAATTGAACCCCTCGCCATTTTGTATGTTAGATGAGGTGGATGCACCGTTGGATGACGCCAATGTGGGGCGTTTTTGTGAGTTGGTAAAAGAGATGTCGGAACGGGTACAGTTTATTTTTATTACCCATAATAAGAGTACGATGGAGTTGTCGGAGCAGTTGATGGGGGTGACCATGCATGAAGCGGGTGTTTCACGTCTTGTTACTGTAAATGTTCATGAGGCGGCCAAGATGGCCAATGGTTAGGAGAGACAACCATGGACCTGTTACGTTGGGTGTTGTTATTGATTGGAATCGCTATTTTGGTGGCCATTTATTTGAGTGGTCGTAACAGCGAAAATCGTTTGCGCCCGAAAACAAAGTCAAAAATACACAAAGAACCGGCTTTGGATGCCGGTTCTCTGGATGAGACGTTGGAGAGTTTAGATCGGGTGGTGGCAGGAAAAACCGGTGTTATCGAAGATGATTTTGTCTTGCCAGATGAGCCAAAAAAGTCTCTTAAGAGTAAAAAAGACAGAAAAATAAAAGCTGAAAAAATAAACATTAAAGAGACCATCGAACACTTTGATGAGCAGAAAACCGACTCTTGGCAGGCGTTCACCGGCGAAGTGAAAAGCAAAATTATTTCACTGCATGTGGCGGCGCTGGGTGAGGCAACGTTTTCAGGTCTGGATCTGACTGCCATTTTCACTGCGCGTAATTACAAATACGGCAAGATGGCTATTTTTCATGAAGTGCATGGTAATGAGATCATCTACAGCATCGCCAATATGGTTGAACCGGGCATTTTTATTCTTGATGATATGGATGAATTACAGACCCCTGGTATTACTCTGTTTATTTCCTTGCCTGCGCCGTTGTCGGCCACAGTGGTGTTTGATGCCATGCTCAACGAGGCCATTTCACTTTCACAAGAGTTGGGTGGTCAGCTGCGGGACGATCAACACAGTACCTTGACCAATCAGCGGGTAACACAAATTCAAGATGAGCTGCGTGAATACGAGCGGCAATTAAAACTCAAAGGGGTTGGATAAAGTACAGTGACAAAAGAGAGCCAGCTAGAGCAGGTCATTGTCGAGATAGATCAATTACGTCACAGCCTTGAGGAGCATAATCGGCATTATTATGTTTTAGATGAACCACAGATCAGTGATGCGGAGTACGATCAACTGCTGCGTCGCCTGCAAGACATTGAAAAAGCCCACCCCAATTTAATCACCCCTGATTCCCCCACCCAGCGTGTTGGTGCAGCTCCGTTGCCGAGCTTTTCTCAAGTGAAACATCACGTGCCGATGTTGTCGTTGAACAACGCCTTTAGCCAAGACGAGTTGCTGGAATTTGAGCAGCGTTTGCAGAGCCGACTCGACAGTGAGGTGCTCATTTCCTACTGCGCAGAACCGAAACTGGACGGTCTGGCGGTGAGCCTGCTTTATGAAGGGGGTCGCTTTGTGCGTGGGGCAACCCGTGGTGATGGTCGTGTGGGTGAGGAGATCACCCTGAATTTACGCACCCTTGCTGCGATTCCGCTGAAATTACAGGGCGAGGATCTGCCCAGTCGGTTGGAAGTGCGCGGTGAGGTCTTTATGCCCAAAGCCGGTTTTGCGGCGTTGAATAAAAAAGCCTTGGCTGAGGGTGAAAAGGTGTTTGTTAATCCACGCAACGCCGCTGCGGGCAGTTTGCGTCAACTCGATTCGGCCATTACAGCCACGCGCCCACTCTCTATTTATTGTTACGCCTTGGGTTTGCTTGAGGGTGTGGCGCTACCAGAAACCCACAGTGAGACTTTGACTTTGTTGCAGAGCTGGGGTTTTCCCATCTGTGCAGAACGTCAGGTGGTGCAGGGAGTTGCAGGCTGTTTTGAGTATTACCAACAGTTAGCAGAAAAGCGTCCTGAATTGCCTTATGAGATTGATGGGGTGGTGTTTAAGGTGGATCGTTTGGATTTGCAACAGGCGTTGGGGTTTGTGGCGCGTGCGCCGCGCTGGGCGATTGCGCAGAAATTCCCTGCCGAAGAGGTCAGTACCGATCTG
>JAUZRS010000184.1 GCA_030950195.1 Gammaproteobacteria bacterium
ATCTGATGTTTCTTAATTGGCTTTACCAACTCATCAGTGCAAGCACCCACACAAGTTACTTAGTATCTAATTTTTAAAGAACTTCATCTACTCATCTGAGTAGCGAGGCGCGTATTATACAGCGCTTTTAAACCTTGTCAACTTCTTTCTCAAAGCGTCTTGTCTCAACAACACTTCGCTGCAAGGAGGCGCGCATTGTACTCTGCGCCTGTCTGCTGTCAATCCTTTTTTTCAACTTCTTTCGAAGATTAAAACCAAGTCTTTTCAACAAACTAACGTCTTATTCAAACAACGTTTCCCTGTAAGGAGGCGCGCATTGTACCGATAAAAACCAGCAACACAAGCCCTTATTTCAACTTATTTTCCAACCACCATTACACGAGCGAAACGACGTTTTCCTACCTGAAAAATCGCCGCTGTTCCCACGGGAAAAATCTGCTTCGGATCAGCCAAACGTTCACCCTCCAAACGCACCGCCCCCTGTTTAATCATGCGCATCGCTTCAGATGTACTCTGAGTCAGCTCCGACGCCCTAAGTAAGTTGGCAATAGCAATCCCCTCCGCTCCTGCTTGCACCTGCTTTTCTACAATCTTATCGGGCATCTTGCCCTTACGAAAACGCGCAATAAACGCTTCACGTGCGCCAACAGCAACCTCAGTGCTATGAAAACGCGCCACAATCTCCTCACCCAGCAAAAATTTAATGTCTCTGGGGTTGGCTCCCTGCTCTACTTGTTCTTTAAGCGCCCCAATCTCATCAGTGCTGCGAAAACTGAGCAGATCAAAATAACGCCACATCAACTCATCGGAGATCGACATCAACTTACCAAACATCTCTTCAGGTGGCTCATCAATGCCAATGTAGTTACCCAGAGACTTGGACATCTTCTGCACTCCATCCAGACCCTCTAATAGAGGCATTGTTAAAACCACCTGCGGAGCCATACCCTGTTCTTTTTGCAACTCCCGGCCCATCAACAGATTAAACTTCTGATCGGTACCACCCAACTCCACATCTGCGTGCAGCTCCACCGAATCCCAGCCCTGGATCAATGGGTATAAAAATTCATGAATCGCAATGGACTGTTGACCTTTATAACGTTTGTTAAAATCATCCCGCTCCAACATCCGCGCCACAGTGTGTTTGGCCGCCAACTGAATCAGACCCGCCGCATCCATTTTTCCCATCCAAGTCGAATTAAACTCAACGCGGGTTTTATCACGATCCAAAATTTTAAAAATTTGCGCTTCGTAACTGCGTGCATTTTCCAGCACCTGTTCGCGCGTCAACGGTTTACGAGTGATGTTTTTACCGGTGGGATCACCGATCATGCCGGTAAAGTCCCCAATCAAAAAGATCACCTCATGCCCCAGCTCTTGAAACTGGCGCAGTTTATTGATCAGTACCGTATGCCCTAGATGTAGATCCGGTGCGGTTGGATCAAAACCCGCCTTAATTTTTAGCGGCCGATCCGATTCCAGTTTCTCAATCAACTCTTTTTCCAACAACACTTCATCTGCCCCACGTTTTATCAGAGCCAAAGCCTCATTCAGCGCAACCATTCACTCATTCCTCTTAATCAAGCCCAAAAATGGGGCTTACATTACCCGTTTATACAAAAAATGGCACCTTTTCAACCTTGAAGCCGCTTAAGGATTGACCAATCCGCCTCGAAAACGCTATGTTATTGTCTATAAGAGTGACTTAAAAAGGCAGGTGTACCGTGGCAAAAAAACAAAATACAATATTATCCCCCAAATATCGGCGGCACTGGCGCTTACGCGCTCTGACCCTCACCTCCTGCTGTGTTGGGCTGGGCATCGTCATGGCCAATTCCTCCACCCCACCGCCTATTTCCGTAAAAAACAACGCCACAAAACAACAAAAACACCACACCAAACGACAACAATTGCCGCTCCATATTCCCAAATCGATCAACGTATTGGGGAAAAATGAATCCATACCAACGACCACAGTAAAAAAAGTCAGCATAAAAAAAGTCAACGTGGCTATTGGAGATACGCTCAGCTCGCTCTTTTCACAACAAGGCTTGGCCTACAAAGAGCTGTTGAAAATCCTCGCTCTTGGCGCGGTGGTTAGCCCCCTAAAAACCGTTTTCCCTGGCGACGAACTGCACTTCAGCTTTGATGACAAACAGCAGCTGCAACAACTGAGTTACCCCCTCAGCGCCTCCGAAACCCTGCTGATCAAACGCGCCCCTCAAGGACTCTACCAAGCAGAACGGGTTATCACCCCACTGGAGGTTCGTCAGGCGTACGCTCAGGGCACCATCACACATTCACTTTTTCTAGCGGCACAAGAGGCGGGCATATCGCAAGCCATGATTATGGAGCTGGCCAATATTTTTGGCTGGGATATCGACTTTGTGCTGGACGTGCGTGAGGGCGACCGTTTCAGTGTTGTGTACGAAACCCTACATAAGAACGGCGAAAAAATAGGCAACGGTAAAATTTTAGCCGCTGAATTTGTCAATCGAGGCACCGCCTTTCAGGCTGTTCTCTATCAAAAAGACACCACTCACAGCGATTATTACAGCCCTGACAAACGCCCTCTGCGCAAAACCTTCCTGCGCAGCCCCGTCGAATTTTCCCGCATCAGCTCACGATTCACCAACAAACGCTATCACCCTGTATTAAAGCGCGTCCGAGCCCACCGTGGCGTTGATTACGCCGCCGCCAAAGGCACCCCAATTCGCTCTACTGGCGATGGGAAAATCATTTTTCGCGGTCGCAAAGGTGGTTACGGTCGGACCGTCGTCGTTCAACACGGCCAGCGTTACACAACCCTGTACGCCCACATGTCCGCCTACAATCGAAAATTACACACTGGAAGCCGTATTCGCCAAGGTCAAGTCATCGGTTATGTTGGCATGAGTGGCACTGCCACTGGCTACCATTTGCACTACGAATTCCGTGTTAATGGCGTACATCGTAACCCCTTAACGGTAAAACTGCCCGACGCAGAAGCACTGCCTAAGCAATACCACGCTGATTTTGAACAAAAAGCCACACCGTTATTAAGCCAAATTGAGACCCTAAGCCGTTACCGTTTAGCCCTCAAGGATTAACCCCTCTATGAAAGAGTTCTACATTGGCCTCATGAGCGGCACCAGCGCCGATGGTCTGGATGCCGCACTGGTCTGTTTTGATAACAACGCCATCAAGCTTCAAACCACACTCTTTGTCCCTTACCCAGACACACTTAGAGATCAAGTGCTCGACATGGCTCATGGCCACAACGACACCCTGCACGACGTTTATCAACTGGATCTAAAGCTTGGTCAATTTTACGCAGACGCTTGCCAACAACTGCTGCATAAGGCTCAACTCTCTGCCGTATCAATCAAGGCCATTGGCAGTCACGGCCAAACGGTACGTCACTGCCCCAATGAAGCCCTGCCTTTTACGGCACAACTGGGCGATCCAAACACCCTCAGTCAACAGACCGGCATCACCACCGTGGCTGATTTTCGTCGTCGTGATCTGGCTGCTGGCGGACAAGGTGCGCCACTGGCTCCCGCCTTTCACGCCCACACTCTGCACAGCCCGAACGAAAACCGAGTTATTTTAAACATCGGTGGCATGGCCAACATCACCGTATTAAACCGAGATAAAACGATCCCCGTTGTTGGTTTTGATACCGGCCCTGGCAACGTCTTACTCGATTATTGGTATGCACAACACCAACAGGGTCGTTACGATGCCAATGGCGCATGGGGAGCAAAAAGGGAGGTCAATCAAGGCTTGTTAGAAAACTTATTAGCAGACGGCTACTTTCAACAACCGCTACCCAAAAGCACAGGGCGCGAACACTTTAACCCCGAATGGTTGAAGCAGCGCCTTACAGACAGCGATCTGACTCCAGCAGAGGTTCAAGCTACGCTCTGCCAATTGAGCGCCGACTCCATTGGCAACGCCATTCAGAAGTATGCCAGCGAGACGGAACGAGTTTTGGTCTGTGGCGGCGGGGTACACAACACGAACTTAATCCAGCGACTGCAACAAAAACTGCCTGAAATGAACGTTGAATCTACCGCTCGTGAAGGTCTAGATCCCGATTGGGTAGAGGCCATCCTCTTTGCTTGGTTGGCAAAAAGAACTCTGGAAGGAAAGACCGGAAACCTCCCTTCCGTAACCGGCGCACAAAAGGCGGTTATATTAGGCGCGATCTATCCTGCCTAAACAGTTCTAGCGCTCAGACATTGACCTAAAATCACGCACCTCAGAACCCACATAAATTTGGGTAGGGCGGAAAATACGATTTTCTCGCACCTGTTCTTGCCAATGCGCCAACCAACCAACGGTACGTGAAATAGCAAAAATAGGTGTAAATTGATCGCCAGAAATACCC
>JAUZRS010000185.1 GCA_030950195.1 Gammaproteobacteria bacterium
GCCCACACGGCGGCCAAGAGTCCACCCTGCTTTCGATGATGTTGCCACTGCTGCACCACGGCATGTTGATTGTCGGCATCCCCTACAGCGAACCGCGTTTGATGGAAACCACCAGCGGTGGCTCTCCCTACGGAGCCACCCTCACTGCCGGAGGTCAGGGAGAATTACCTCTGAGCGAAGATGAAAAAGTACTCTGTAAAGCACTGGGGAAACGAGTGGCAGAGATCGCGGCCAAACTGCAAAAATGATTTAGATGAACGGTAGGGGCGGAAAATTTTCCGCCCTATTTGCATCACCGAATATTCAGTACTGAACCTTCAATTTTCGGCCAAACGCTCGGCCTCCCACTCTTTATAAGTTTGCCCTGTGCCCTGCACTTTCCATGCAGTAGGCCCGGCTGTAGAGCGACCATTGCACACCGCACCCGCCGCACTGGTACTCGAAAAAGCGTAATCCTGAGTAAAGACTTTATGCTTTCCCTGATCAATCAGAATCCTTTGCTCAACCAGTTTGTCGTACTGTTTCCAATAATGCGCTTTCACACTACGGCCACCCGTATACGTACCTTTCGCCAATGAACCTTTTTGCACAATAAAGTCACTGCCATTCAAAATGGCTGTGGCTGTTATACCTTCTTTTTTCAAAGTTAGTTCAAAAATTGGAATCTCTTTTTCAGGTTGCAGTACCGCGTTTTCCTGCGGCAAATTTGCTTTGACATTATTTCGAAACAGATCCACTCGCAGCGCAGGCAACACCATTAACAACTGCTTAATAAACGCCTCCATATTCGCTTGTGCTGCTTCAGAAAGACTGGGCAAAGAAGGCTTTGTACCATTTTCTAATGCCATATTTGCCGCCTTAATTGCCTGTTTTACCAAACTCGACTCCAGATATTGAACATGGGCTTTATGTAAATTATTTGCCGCAGACGTAATCAGAACGGCTTTTGTCCACCAATCTTTTTGCGCATCGTGACTCTTGATGCGGTTGGCAATGTTTTCACCCTCGCCAATGTAAGCTAATGGCTGCTCGTCCTGCTCGCCTAGCAAGATATAAACGCCCGTGTAACCGCTCTCTTTTCGTTTCAAAGCCGCTGGCAATCGGGTTCTTGGTGTGACCAAAATATGCCCCGTCCAACCAAATACTTCCGCCGTCAACATGCCTTCCGGCTGGCCATCAATAAAAAATAACTCCAGCGTGGTTGCACTCATTTTCAATCCTCAGCTAAACCTTGTGAAACACACCACTCAGACTCAATCGTATCCGCAGATAAATCAGCACCACAATCCCATTCAACAAAGTATTTTCCATTATTTATTTTCACAAAGGAATCAACATTATTTAGCTCCAAAAAAGCTTCCGAATTCAAATAAGGCGAAACATCAAATACCCCCACGCGACCATCTTCTGAAAAAATGCGCAACTGATGTTTTTTTTGCACTTGTATTTTAGAAATAATCATTGATCCAAACCTCTAATCGGAAAAGGTTTTTTTCCATTAACAGCAAGACTCCAATCCGCTTTTAAATCATCGTGATGAATTTCAATTCAATCAATTAACCGCCAGCGGAATCTCGCTCAATAAAACAATCGGCGAAACCGTATAATCGTACTGATAAACCCCTGTTTTACTGCTCACAATTAAAGTGCCGTTATCCGCAATCAAATCATAACAATTGATCTCAGCGCGCACCTCGATAGTACTGATGTTCAACGGATCCGTTACATCCAATACTTTCAGACCGGCCACATCATCACAAACAAACAGAGTCGTGCCAGCAATGGCCAAACCCTTGGGTGACTGCATCGGATAACTGCGCGCCAAGGTCGGCAACGTAGCATCAGCAATGTCCACCACATCCAACTGATTTTGATTACCCCAACAGCGCCCCGCACCCGCCGTACTACGCAAGGTCACAAAGGCATAAATGCCCTGCACCACCACCGGATCGCAAGCCGTGGCGTGAGTGTAACTGCCCTTTAACTGTGGAAAAGCAGGGTCGGTGATGTCATAAATATGCATTCCATTCATGGCTCCAATATAGAGCCGATTATCAACACTGAACAGGGTCTCGATACCAAAACTGGTCTTCAACTGACTCCACGGTGTCGGCGCTGCTGGATCGGTAATATCAAACAGCTGCACCGTATTCGCCCCACCCGAGTTCGCCATTTGGGTGATGGCGTATAACTTATTTCCATTCAGAGAAAAACGGCTCATGGAACCCGCCTGTCCAGTAGAAGCCGCACTGCTGCTACCACCTCCTGACCCCGTACCGCCATCGCAACCCATCAGCAGCAACAGCAAAAAACCGGCTACTATTTTTACGCTGTTCATTGGCCGCTCCCATAATTAAACCCCACCACCACACCTTTACTCTCATCCACCCAGCCCAAATACACTTGCTGCGGCACATTTTGATACGCGTCGTAAGGGAAAACAGCCTTCTGTCGTCCCACCTCCAAAATATTGGCTGGATCTCGTATATCAATCACCACCAAATCAATGTAACTGTCTGCGTAGAGAAAACCGCCTTTAATGGCAATGTCCACATTACCTGGAATGGCGATAAAACCGATGTTTTGCGGCGCTGTTTTATCCGTGTTATCAAAAACATGCACGCCCTGATTGGGCTCATTAATAAACAGGTGATTTTGGTAACTGTAAATTTTGGCGGGTTTGAGCAGTGGCTGAGCAGGCTTTACAGCCACTGAGGCTCTTAAATCTGCGTAAGAAAGGTAGATCGGTTTTGCATCCGGCACAGGCGTATAACCACAGTCAACACAGACACAGGCGTTCAACGAGAGGCCAATCCATGCCCCAAACAACAGCATTAAAACACGGTATTTATTCACTCTTTATCTCCTTGTTGCTTGCCAAGTGGTTCCATGCTCGGTTCCTGAATCGAGTCGTAAAACTCACTCTGGCGATACTGCTCATGAACATGGCGCATCAACACCGCGATCACAGCTGCCACCGGCAGAGCTAACAATATTCCCACAAAACCAAACAGTTGACCACCGGCCAATACCGAAAAAATCACCATCACCGGATGCAAACCAATGCGATCTCCCACCAGCCAAGGCGTTAACAAAGCCCCTTCAATCACCTGACCGATGACAAACACCAGCAACACCGGCAGCAGCGCCGCCAACTCGGGCTGCTGAAACAGCATCGCCACCGAAGCCAACAGCAGCCCCAAAATAAAGCCCAGATAAGGCACAAAACTGACCAGCCCAGCAAAGGTACCAATCAACAAAGCCAACTCCACTCCCGCCAACCACAAACCCAGAGAATAGATCAGCGCCAACGCCGCCATCACCGACAACTGACCGCGCAGAAACGCCTCCAGCACCCGATCCGACTCCAGTGCTAATTTACGCACCGTCGGCGCTTGAGATCGAGGCAACATCTCATCCAGCCGCTCAATTAAAATATCCCAATCGCGCAACAGATAAAACGTCACCACCGGAATCAACACCAAATTGGCCAGCCAAGCCAATAACAGTACCCCTGAATGAGAGAGGTAACGCAGCAAATTAGCAAACAGACCGCCGGTTTTTTGCCACTCTTCAACCGCAACCTTTTTCAGCGCCGACAGATCAAGCTGCATTGGCTCCAGACCCAAAGCCGCACTAAAACTTGGAATAAAATGCAACTGAAGATAATCGAGATAAAGTGGAAGTTT
>JAUZRS010000186.1 GCA_030950195.1 Gammaproteobacteria bacterium
TTTTTAAACCACAACGCACTGCTGCAAATCAACAACGAAAACGAACTGTCCGAAACCGTCCAAATGCTGTTAAAACAGCCCAAAAAACGCGCACACTTGGCTCACAATGCCCAAGCTCTGATGCAACAAGAGAGCACCGTGGTAGCGCGCTACCTCAAAGCACTCAAGGCCACCTGCTCACGCTAAGCCCCGTAACCGGCCAATAATACCTGCCAATCAAAGGCGCTAAACTGCGTCTCGGGCCGCGCTCTTTTCTGCTTCTGCAACGAGCGCAACAGACGCGCTAAATTGGCCTGCTGCCAATCGAGTTTCACCCTGCGTCGCTCGCCCTTATCAAAATCCAACAGGTAAACAGCCCCCTGATTATCCAGCAAAATATTATTCAGATTCAGATCCGCATGAAACACCCCCAAATCATGAAAACGCCGAACCACCACCCCCACCTCACGCCACAACGACGCTGATAAACCCGCCTGCAACAGACACTCACCTAACGTCTGTGTGCCCTCAATTTGAGCCGTGATCAGATCCGCACGGTAAAAAAGCCCACTGCGAATCACACGAGCCGCCAAGGGCTGCGGTACCGGCAGCCCCAACTGATGCAGCTCCTGCAACAACAACCACTCTCGCCACGCCCGACTGCGCTGCACGCCGCCAAAAAAATAACGATCACCCAACAACGTGGCCATCAAACCGCCCCGTTGATAATGACGCAACACATACCTCTTTGATTGCCAAGAAAAAAAGATCACCGCACCACGCCCCGCCGCCACACACCTCTCTAACAAACCCGCCTCTTCTAGGTACGTCAGCTCAAACAGACGCGGCTCTGGCTTAACAAACTCATCGGCATCGTATAGGATGTTCAACTCTTTGATTTTTTGCTCTTTTATCTGCATATGCCTCTCACTTTCACTGCACCGCCCCGCTCCATCTGCCTATTACGCCTCTCGGCTCTGGGTGATGTCAGCCACGTTTTGCCCATGGTGCGCCAACTGCAACAGCAGTGGCCTGAAACAAAAATCAGTTGGATTATTGGCTCACTGGAAGCAGAGATGATCGACGGTCTGACCAACATTGAGCTGATTATTTACAACAAAAAATCCGGCAAAGCCGGTCGGCAACAGCTCAAACGTCAACTGGCCGAACGCAACTTTGATCTGCTGCTGATGATGCAAGTAGCTCTGCGCGCCAGTCTGATCTCACGTTGGATCAAAGCCCCTCTCAAGCTCGGTTTTGACCGCCGCAGAGCGCGGGATTTTCAGTGGCTGTTTAGCAATCGAAAAATTGCCGCTCAATCACAACAACACGTTTTAGACGGCTTTTTCGGATTTTTAACGACGCTGGGCATTCCAGCACAAGCACCACAATGGCACCTGCCGCTGCCTACGGAAGCCATCGAATTTGCTCAGCAACGGCTGCCAGAAAACCAGCCCATTCTGATCATCAACGCCTGTAGCAGCAACCGCTCACGCAATTTTCGCAACTGGTCAGCTGACCGTTATGCCCAAGTGGCGCAACACGCCCACCAGCACGGCATGAAGGTGGTCTTAAGTGGCAGCCCACACCCCATCGAGATTGAAATGGCGGCGGAGATTCAAAACAGCAGCAGCGTACCGATCATCAATCTGGTCGGTAAAACCCGCATCAAACAACTGCTGGCGGTTTTAGCCCGCGCCAGCGTGGTGATCTCGCCCGACACCGGCCCCGCCCACATGGCCAACGCCTTGGGGACTCCGGTCATCGGGCTGTATGCCAGCTCCAATCCCAAGCGCACCGGCCCTTACAACGCCTTACCGTGGTGCGTGAATCGCTACCCCGATGCTCTGAAAAAGTACCTCAACAAAACAGAGTCAGAGGTGCGCTGGGGACAACGGGTGCGTCACCCCGAAGCCATGCTCTTAATCCAAGTCAAAGAGGTCACAGAAAAACTCGATGCGCTGCTGGCTTGGCAAGCCCAAACTTAAGAACGGCGAATTTTTTCTACTAAAGAACTGGTTGAACAGCCGTTTTTAAACGCCAACACCCGCACATCACCGCCGCTCTGCATCACGCAGTCGTAACCGGCAATCTGCTCTGGACGGTAATCCCCCCCCTTAACCAAAATGTGCGGCAACACCGCGCAAATCAGCTCCTCAGGCGTTTCACCTGAAAAGGCCACCACCCAATCGACACACTCCAGCGCCGCCAACAACGCCATTCGTTCGGCCAGCGGATTCAGAGGCCGTTCAGCGCCTTTTAGAGCCGCCACCGAAGCGTCGTCATTAACCGCCACGATCAAACGATTACCCAACGCTTTGGCCTGTTGCAGGTACTGCACATGCCCTGCGTGCAAAATGTCAAAACAGCCATTGGTCATGACCACCGATTCACCCAGATGTTTGGCCTGCTGCACACGCAACAACAACTCATCATCTGTCATCACACCCCGCAGAATCTCGGCAGATTCCAGCGCAAACGCAGCCCGAAGCTCCGCTAAACTAACACTGGAGGCACCCAACTTGGCCACCACCAAACCCGCTGCTCGATTCGCCAAAATTGCCGCATCGGCCATAGAAAAACCGCACGCCAAACTGGCTGCCAAGACTGCAATTACCGTATCCCCAGCTCCCGTCACATCGTACACTTCCTGCACTTCGGCAGGCAGATGCAGAGGCGGTGCATTACGACGCAACAGACTCATCCCCGCTTCGCTGCGCGTTAAGAGCAGCGCTTCCAAGGCGAGTTCTTGCATCAACTTTTCAGCACGCTCCATTAACTCCAATTCATTGGCACAGTGACCGACAATGGCCTCAAATTCAGATAAATTAGGCGTGATTAGGGTAGCGCCGACATAACGACTGAAATCCCCCCCCTTAGGGTCAACCAATACAGGCACATTAGCCGAGCGGCAAGCCGAGATCAGTTGACCCGAAATGGAAGAGAGGGTGCCTTTATCGTAATCAGAGAGAATCACCAGATCCGCCTGCGGTAATAAAACCTGAAAGCGGCGTAGCAGGCGCTGATGATCCACCGATTCAAAACCGTCCTCTTGATCAAGGCGAATCAACTGCTGATGACGGCTCATCACCCGTAATTTACTGATGGTCATTGACCCAGGTTCAGTCAATAACTCATTGTGCAACCCCGACTCCAACAGAGACAATTTTAACGCCTCGCCCTGCTCATCATCACCCATCAAGCCCAGTAAGCTAACTTGGCAGCCCAGAGCAGCCACATTGAGCGCCACATTAGCCGCCCCACCGGGACGATTCTTGCATTCACTGATCTTCACCACCGGAACCGGTGCCTCAGGAGAAATTCGATCCGTACTGCCCGACCAATAACGATCCAACATCACATCACCGACCACCAACACGTTATGAGCGGAGAAAAGGGTAGCGGAAAGTGGCATCATAAATGGATTCTCACTCGATTAAGAGCCTTAATAACAATCATAATTCCCTTTTTGATCCTCGGTAAGCGTCGTATCATAAAAAAATCAGTCCAAGAGGATAATGTGTACCGAAGCGGTATTTATAAAAAAACAGCTTCAAGCGCCTAAATGAGCCAAGTTATCGAAAATTTCTTAACAAATGGATAATAACCGCTACGCTGTTGATAACAAAATCGATTTCGCTAATTGAAAAGCGACCCACAACTCAACTATTATCATCGCCTATGAGCACAAAAAATGATTTACGGTCTGTCTGCTTCGATGCACAGCAGCCCCATTACCTCGACCAATTCCTGCCGGTTTACCGTGAATTGGAGCGCCGCAACATCACCTGTGAAATCCTCTTTCACGCAGATCAACACAACATCAAGCACATTCGTCGGCTGATTCGCAAAGAGAGCATACAAGCTCAAATCGCCTACTCACACCAACAAGCCATTGCCTATCATCACATCAATCGCCCCACTTGGATTCTGTTTGGTGATGAGTGCGAATACCTAAACAAACTGCCAAAACCACGTCGCACCTGCAAAACAGCACAGATTTACCATGCTATTGGGGTAAAAAGTGACATCTATAAACCCCAACTGATGGAAATGGGCATTCGTTTTGTAGAGGGTCCCTATTACGCTCGGGAACTGCGTAAACGCTATCCAGATAAACGCACTTTAACCGTCGGTTACCCCAAGTTAGACCCTTTGTTCTCACCTGACACCGATCTGACTTACATCAATCTCGAAGAGTTAGGGCTAAAACACGACCGTAAAACCCTTCTTTACGCCCCTACATTTGAACCCAATTCCATCAGCCAAATGCCGGAAGAGTGGCCTGATGACTACGCCGATTACAACCTCATTATCAAGCCGCACCCGCTCACCTGCAGCGAAGAAAAATACCGCAGCGATCGCAATAGAATTGCCGAGTGGGCCGAGTTTGAAAACGTCTATGTCATACCGCCATCGGAATCTTCCGTTCTGCCCTACATGGCAGCCACAGATCTATTGATTGCGGATGCCTCATCCACTCTGTTCGAATTCGCCGCTCAAGACAAACCCAGTATCTGGCTGGATTTTTTTGATCTGCACTGGAGCTATCGAGGCCCACTGAACTATCGGTTGCAAAAAACCTTGGATCACAAAATTTTCCAATACGCCAATATGTGTCCACACGCAGATGATTACAACGCGCTGAAAAAAATGGTAGAGCAGCAACTCGCCATGCCTGACGAATACACTCGTAGACGCAACGGCTACAGCCGCGAGCTGCTCGGGAAAACCGATGGCAAAGTCTCTGAACGCATTGCCGACTTTCTCTTTCCAGAAACCAAAGGTATGTCTATGGCAGCTCTTCCCAGTCCTGGCATGGGCAGTTCCAGCAGTTACGGCTACTGATCCTAATCTGCCCAGCGATTGGCTTGCAGTGCCTCGTAGCTAAGTTGGTTATAGAGCAGCAACTGCTGTTCTAGCCGCTCCACCTCCTTTTTTTCACCTTTTTCTTGCAGACGATTTTTCAATGTATGAGTCAGGCTTGCCGAATCATTAACCGCCCCCACCACCACATTACTGGTCAACATCGCAAAGGGCTGATGTTGCTCTTGTAGGGCATGACCCAAGGCTGAAAAAGGCCTGCGACTGCCCATGTAATGCAACATCGTTGGCAACAGATCCAACTGCGATGCCACGCGATGAATGCGCTCAGGCTGAATGTGTTTAGGCGAATACATCAGCAACGGCACATGAAACTTACCCAGCAGATCATTGCCATCCCCCCCTTTGGTATGATCTGCACTAATCAAAAACACCGTGTCATCAAACCAAGGCTGCTGTTTTGCCTGCGCTAAAAACTGCCCCACAGCCCAATCGGTATAATAAAGCGTATTTAAAAAATCATGCTGATGGTTCACCCCATGCGGGTATTTTTGTAACATTTTAGGCGGTTCAGGATAGGGATTATGCATTGTTCCCGTGAACAAAAAGGCCAAAAAAGGCGCAGAAATACGCTGCAAACGCCACTCTAAAAACTGCAATGTTTCATGATCCCAGCCAAAACTGGCCGCTCCAACAGCAGGGTAATCCAGTAAAATCGGATAATCTTCCAAACCGTAATATTCATCAAAACCGGTCGTTTTAGCAATTTGATCCAAACGCAAAGAGTGCCGTTTTGAACTTTGCAATAAAAGGGTAGAGTAACCCTCTTGCTTAGCCAACACGCCTAATTTAGAAAAACGGGACAATTCCAAACCGGTACCCAAATAGGGCAAACCACGCATAATTGGAATGCCGGTTAGAGCCGCTTGAATACCATAAAAACTACGCTGTCCAGCGGCATAAAAACGATCATAAACCCGTGATTCAGAGACCAACCGATCTAAAACCGGCGTTACACCGTAACCCTGACCTGCCAACGCATCCACATACTGATAACTTAGACTCTCCACCAAAATCAAAACCACATTAAGCGGCTTTGCTTCAAGGTCAATCAACTGCTGTCGAAACGGAGTCTGCTCAGCAGAATAAAGCCCATAACGTTTTGCCAGCTGCTGTTTTTTGTCCTGCTCAAAAAAATGATAATTCACAGCCGAAGCAGAACGGTTATAAGAGTGAATTGCGGTAAACAAACCGTTTAAAATCAAATTAGCCTGCTGCTCACTGCCCAAGGCGTAAGCCTGAATAATCTGTACCGGTTTGCTCTGTGTACCGCCTCTGGCAATCAGCAGAAAGCCTAAAAACAGACCCACAAAGACTAAGCCTAAACGCGGATACGTCTCAGATTGCCTCAACCCCTCTTTTTGCAGATAACGATTTAAACAACGCTGAAAATAAAAAAAAGCCAAGAGAAGAAAGCTAAGGAACAGCAGGGAAGGCAAGAGAAATTCTGCCTGAGCGACCTGCAAGACAAAGAGCCAATCGCTGGCCAACATAGCCAATTCAGGACCGATATGGCGCTGCACATAATCAAAATAGATCAGATCTGCAATCAGAAAAAAGCTGCTCAAAGCAAGCAACAGAAAAACCAAGTAAGCCAAAAACTTCAGCCAGCGCGGATTCGCTGCCCAACGAAATGGCAAAAACATCAGCAGGGCTGGGATAAAAAACAACGTGGCAGCAACAGAAAAATCAAACCGCAGTGCGTAAAAAAAGGCACTGCTTTTTTCCAACCAACCCAGAGAAGAGAAATAACTCGAATACAGCGTGAGAAGCGCTAAACGAGCCAGCAGCAGCATGCCCCAGCTCAACATGACTCCCCCACCCAGCAACAGTAAACGCCGTCTTAATGAAATCATCATATTTTCGTTCTAAAACGCCTAATCTTGCAAATGATACTCAGCCCCACAATAGGGGCATTTTCCCTCACCGTTCGCACCCAACGGCACAAACACCCGTGGATGTGAATTCCACAAACTGCTGTCAGGAAGAGGGCAACGCAAAGGCAGATCTGCCTTCATCACCTCGTAATGGTTCTCCGCATTGGGGGTTTTCAGATCGGCTTGGACGCTACTGTTGGCTTTAGACATCATATATTCCTAACGAATAAGGTGCAGGTTCAGAGAAGCTTATTTAACCAAGCTCAACCATTCAGGATACTGCTCACGACGACCGTGAACCTGATCAAAATACATCGTCTGTAATCTCTCCGTAATCGGCCCTCGCCCACCGTTGCCAATGCTGCGGTTGTCCACTTCACGAATGGGAGTCACTTCTGCCGCAGTGCCGGTAAAAAAGGCCTCATCGGCAATGTAAACCTCATCACGGGTGATGCGCTTTTCAATGATCGGCACATTGATTTCTTTGGCTAAATGCATGATGGTATTGCGAGTAATGCCATCCAATGCCGAAGTCAGATCTGGAGTGTAAATCGTGCCATCACGGACAATAAAGATATTTTCGCCGCTGCCTTCCGCCACATAACCTTCGTTATCCAGCAACATTGCTTCATCGTAGCCGTCGTTCATTGCCTCACGCAACGCCATCATCGAATTCATGTAATTGCCATTCGCTTTGGCTTTGCACATGGTGATGTTGACGTGGTGACGGGTATAAGAAGAGGTCTTGATGCGAATGCCCCGTTCCATGTTATCCGCACCGAGGTATGAACCCCACTCCCACGCAGCGATCATGCAGTGCACATTGAGGTTGTCTGCACGCAGTCCCATACCTTCGGAACCGTAAAAACACATCGGGCGTAAATAAGCGGAGGAGAGATTGTTTTCCCGCACCACCATTTTCTGCGCTTCGCTAATGATTTTCGTATCAAAAGGCATCGGCATTTGCAAGATTTTCGCCGAATTAAAGAGGCGTTTAGTGTGCTCTTCAAGACGGAAAATCGCCGTACCAGCATCGGTTTGATACGCCCTGACACCCTCAAAAACACCCATACCATAATGCAGAGTATGAGTTAAAACGTGGACTTTTGCCTCACGCCACGGCACCAGTTCACCATCCAACCAAATCCAACCATCGCGGTCCGCCATCGACATGCGCACATCACCTTTAAAATTTAAGCCAAAAACAGGAGCACGTATTGGATCATAAATTTGTCCTCAACACACCACCCTAGAGCCAATTAAGCACAAAAAACCACCTTAACTGCCTTCGATTTTCTGCTCTGGTGCGGGATTATCAAAACGCGCCTGATCCAACCCCCCTTCGCT
>JAUZRS010000187.1 GCA_030950195.1 Gammaproteobacteria bacterium
CCTGTCCTGTCCTGTCCTGTCCTGTCCTGTCCTGTCCTGTCCTGTCCTGTCCTGTCCTGTCCTGTCCTGTCCTGTCCTGTCCTGTCCTGTCCTGTCCTGTCCGTACATCATGCCAGCCTACAACACCTTTAAACCATGAAAAATCAATAGATTAGGTTTATTTTTTAACAATTCAAAACGAGTAAATTCCGCATTACCCACCTTCACTTGGTACATACCCTTGGCAGATAAGCCTATCACATGCGCAATCGCCGCTCGAATCACTCCCGCATGAGCCACCACCAGTAGATGTTCATCTTGATATTCTTCCTGCAGGTCATCCATCACAGCGCCAACACGAACCACAAAATCAGCCAAATCCTCCGCACCTTGCGGACGACAGTTGACCGGATCAGCATAAAACGCATCAAAACCGGCCTCAGGATCGGCCATCAACTCTGCTCGATCACGCCCTTCCCAACAACCAAACCCCACCTCTTTTAGATCCTCACGAACCTCCCAAGGCAACCCCTCTTGTTGCGCGAACGACTCTGCAAAAGCCTTGCAGCGAATCAGCGGCGAACTCACGATTCGACTCCACGGCTTCTGGCCTGCAACCGCTTGGCGCATCTGCATCCAACCTTTTTCTGTAAGAGGATCATCACAACCGTGACCCCGGTAACGCCGCCCACCTTCCGGCTCACCGTGACGCAAAAAATCAATTAGCACAGCCTCTTCCCTCTTTTATGCAAACCAACCCACCAAGGTCAGCAACGACAACAGACTCAGCCAAACCAATAAGGTACGCAGCGCCAAGGCCCGCGCACTGCGCACCAAAGACAGGTGCGGCACCTCATGAGGATAACCGTGTGGCAACAGATCATTGACCTCTTTATGCAACGCCGCGCAACCGGTCTCTAACAACAAGGTATGATTGCCGTCCAGCGGATGCGCCAAAGGGCGCAACTCTTTAAGACGCTGCACCACATCATCAAAACTGCCGGTCAAGGCGTAGCCCACCGCCACCATGCGCGTCGGCAGCCAACCAAACCAGCCCAACCAATAACGCGCTGCTTGGCGAGCCTGCGGATGGTGTGCAAACCAATGCGGTGGATCATTGACTAAATGCGCACTGAAACGATAGGCCATCGCACCCGCTGGCCCAAAAATGACAAACCAAAACAGCACCGCCAGAAGTTGATCCCCCGATTGAATTAACAAGGTACGAGTCACGGCCAAAATTTGCTCATTTTTATCCTGCGGAGGCTGCTCACCCATCACGTCGTACGCCCGTTTGTGCGCCACCTCATCGTCACCACGCTTGCGTGCTTTCAGGTATTTATCCACCGCCCAATCCCAATCCAATGGGCCCAAACAGACCAGCAACACCACTGCTCCCAAAGCCACACTAAAGAGATCCAGCCAAACCCCAGCCACCAAGGTTTGACCAAACAACAGCAGGGAAATAGGGATCAGCAACACCGCAAAAATACCCAAATACGCCTGTTCTGGCTTTAACTTCAGGCGCGGCATCAACCCATCAACATAACGGTTAAAAATACAGAGGCTGCGCCAATGTTTATGTGAGGTCATCAGGCGATCTAAAATCAGAGCCAGCAAAATGGTAATCATGGTCATAACATTAGCCTTCTAAACTCAATCACTGTCCCTGCTAAAAATTAACCCAATGCGACATCCAATAACGCATTCAAACGCGCCCAATTAAAGGCCGCTCCAGGATCGGTTTTTCGATCAGGAGCAATATCACAATGCCCCACCAACGCCTCTCGACTCAAGCTGGGGTACACACGCAACAGAATCACAATCACCGCCGCCAAACGCCGATACTGCTCCTCTTCATACGGCAAATGATCCGTCCCCTCCAGCTCAATGCCAATAGAAAAATCATTACAGCGCGCTCGGCCTTGGTAACTCGACACACCCGCATGCCACGCCCGCTGCTGAAACGGCACGTACTGCACCACCTCACCGTCACGACGAATCAGCAGATGCGATGAGACCTTAAGCCCTTTGATCGACTCAAAAAAAGGATCGTCCGCCGGATTCAAACGGTTGCAAAACAGCGCATCTATGTAATCACCGCCAAACTGACCAGGTGGCAAACTGATGTTGTGAACCACCAGCAGAGTCAGCAACCCACCTACAGGACGCGCATCACAATTAAGCGACGGCTGCCGACGCGCCTCTAACAACCAACCTTGGGCATCAATGTTCACCTAAGCTCCCGACGGCACAACAAAATTGCTATCCTAACGCGAATTATCAAAATAGAACAATGTCTTAACATGGCTCAACTTAATCCACAACAACAAGCAGCGGTCAATCACACCGAGACCCCGCTGCTGGTACTGGCAGGCGCAGGCAGTGGCAAAACGCGCGTCATCACGCAAAAAATCGCCCATCTGATGCAGAGCGGCATGGCCGCTCACCACATCTACGCCGTCACCTTTACCAACAAAGCCGCCAAAGAGATGAAAGCCCGCGTCGGTCAACTGCTCTCGCAGCAAGAAGCCAAAGGGCTTTCTGTCTCCACCTTTCACACTCTGGGTCTAAAAATCTTTCGCGAAGAGGGGCATCGCCTCGGCTTTCAGCGCGGCTTTACCATAATGGATGCCTCTGACAGCTTGGCCGCCCTCAAAGAATTGCTGCGCGACGGTGGTGCAGGCGGTTTGAATGAAGAAGAATCTCTGCGAGATCAAATTGGTCACTGGAAAAACGACTTCATCAACCCAGAGCAAGCACTCAAACAGGCCAGTAACGACGAAGAACAGTACAACGCGAAAATTTACCAACGCTATCAACGCCTGCTGCTGGCCTACAATGCAGTGGATTTTGATGACCTCATCACCCAACCGCTGCGACTGTTGCAAGAGCACGATGAGCTACGAGAAAAATGGCAACAGCGCGTCCGCCATCTGCTGGTAGACGAATATCAAGACACCAATGCAACCCAATACGAACTGGTCAAACTGCTGGTGGGAAAACTCGGCGGTTTAACAGCCGTGGGCGACGATGATCAATCGGTCTACGCTTGGCGTGGCGCACGCCCTGAGAACCTCAACCTGCTACAGCAAGATTACCCACGCCTGAAAGTGATCAAGCTGGAGCAAAACTACCGCTCCAGCAGACGCATTTTACACTGCGCCAATCAGCTGATCAGCAAAAACCCCCACCTGTTTGAAAAACGCCTCTGGAGCGATCTCGGCATCGGTGATCCACTGCGCATCGTGCCCTGTCGCAACGCCGAAGACGAAGCGGAATGGGTCTCATCGGAGATTCTCAGCCACCAATTTCGCAGCGGCAAAAACTACCGTGATTACGCCATTCTCTACCGAGGCAATTTTCAATCCCGCCTCTTTGAACGTTCTCTGAGGCTGCGCAACATCCCCTACAAAGTCAGTGGTGGCACCTCCTTTTTTGAACGCAGCGAAGTCAAAGACGTGATCGCCTATCTGCGCCTGCTGGTCAACCCCAACGATGACAGTGCTTTTCTGCGCATCATCAACACCCCACGGCGCGAAATCGGTGCCAGCACCTTGGAAACCTTAGCCGGTTACGCCCGCGAACGGGAAAACGGCATGTTGATCTCCAGCTTGGAGTGGGGGCTGAAATCCCGCCTCTCGGAACGTGCCGCACAGCGTCTGGAACAGTTTTCCAGCTGGTTAACACAAACCGCTGAACGCGCCCGCCACGAAGACCCCCTGCCGTTAGTCAAACAACTGCTGGAAGAGATCCACTACGAATCGTGGCTGCGCGACCAAGCCAGTGACCCGAAAGGCGCAGAACGGCGGCTGAACAACGTCACCGAACTGCTGGAATGGATCGAACAACTGGCAAAAAAAACCAACAACGGCCAGCAACGTGATCTGACCGACATCGTCAACCGCATCACTCTAATGAACATTCTCGATCGTGACAGCGACGACGACAGCGACAATCAAGTGCAGATGATGACCGTACATGCGGCCAAAGGTTTAGAATTTCCTTATGTCTATGTGATCGGTATGGAAGAGGAGCTGATGCCACACCGCACCAGCATCGAAGAAGATAACTTAGAAGAGGAACGGAGGTTGGCCTACGTCGCCATCACCCGCGCACAACAAAACCTTACCTTCAGTTACGCCAAACGGCGCAGGCGTTACGGCGAAGAGAGCCGCTGTGAACCGAGTCGCTTTCTGTTTGAACTGCCCGAAGAGGAGTTAAATTGGGAGGGAAAAGAAGAAAATCCCGATCCAGAACAGCGCCTGCAAACGGGGAAAAACCACCTCGACGGCCTCAAGGCTCTGTTGGCCAAGCAATAAAAAAGGCTCCCAAGGGAACCTTTTTTCACCACAATCACTTCCCCGTTTTCTAAGCGGCAAACGCCCCTTTCAAAGCGAAGAAGAACAAAATGGCCAGCAAACCACCGGCGGGCAAGGTAATCACCCACGACATAAAGATGTTACGCACCACCTGCAAATTCAGAGCACCAATGCCCCGCGCAATGCCGACACCCAAAATCGCCCCCACCAAGGTGTGGGTGGTGGAGATCGGCAAACCGGTTCCCGATGCAATCACCACCGTGGTTGCGGCAGCCAATGTGGCGGCAAACCCTCGGCTTGGAGTCAATTCGGTGATCTTATCGCCAACGGTGGCAATCACTTTGTGACCGTACATCACCAATCCCGCTACGATGCCAACGCCACCGACCAATAAAATCCAGATCGGCATGGCTGATTTTTGCGTCAATTCACCGCCACTGTGTACAATGCCGACAATCGCCGCCACCGGCCCCACAGCATTAGCCACATCGTTTGAACCGTGGGCAAATGCCATCGCACAAGCGGTGAAGATCATCAAAACACCAAAGACTTTTTCCACATTGGCAAAATGGAAACTGCGATCTGCCGACACTTCAATTTTAATCCGCGCAATCAACACCGTACCAATCAAGGCAATCACCCCACCAATGACAAACGCGATCAAGTAGGCTTGCCCCAGAGACACCTCTAAGCCCACATGCTTCAGACCTTTAAATAAGGTAACAAGAGAGATAATAAAACCCACCAAGAAAATGTAATACGGCACATAACGCTTGGCGTTTTTCAGCGGTTCACTGGTGTTGAGAATCAGCCGTTGCACACTCATAAAGAGAATGTACGCCAACAGACCCGCCATCACCGGAGACACCACCCAACTCATGACAATGCTACCCACTTTATCCCACTTGACCGCATCCATACCAATGCCCACCATGGCGAAACCGACAATGGCCCCGACGATGCTGTGGGTGGTAGAAACTGGCCAGCCCTTAGAAGAGGCCATTAACAACCAACAACCGGCTGCTAACAAGGAAGCCAACATGCCGTAGACCAATAATTCGGGGGAGCCCTCAAGCTGACTGACATCAATAATGCCCTTGCGAATCGTTGCCGTTACCTCGCCACCCGCCAAAAAGGCACCCGCAAATTCAAAAATGGCCGCAATGATAATCGCAGATTTGATCGTCAACGCCTTGGAACCGACCGAGGTGGCCATCGCATTAGCCACATCATTGGCACCGATACCCCAAGCCATAAACAGCCCAAAAGCGGCAGCCAATCCCAGATAAATTTGTGCGTATTCCATAACTCTCTCCTAACGCGCCAGCAAAATTTGCAAACGACTGCCGACTCGTTGAGCGCGATCCGCCACATCACCGGTCCAATCAATCATCTGATAAAGAAACATCGCATCAATCGGGGGCAGATCTTTCTCAATTTCAAACAACACATCGCGCAAATCCGCTTGCAGACGATCCGTATCCGCTTCGATTCGATCCAGCTCGCCCAACATCTTCACCACCAGATCCACTTCATTGCCTTTGAAGCCCGTCTCTAACAGCTCATCCAATTCATGAATCGCTTCCCGTGCCTGCGCACAAGCATCCAAACAACGCTGGGTAAAGGCCAAATAGAGCACCCCCATCTGCTTAGGCAGACGCATTTTACGCCCCGACATCAAACCAGAAATGTCTTTTGCACGATTGGCCACTTTGTCTTGCATGGTCAGCACTTCCAACAAATCACGGCGTGACACCGGCATAAACAGCGACTTGGGCAATTGCATCCGCAAGGACTTTTTCAGCTTATCCGCCTCCCTCTCCAGACGACAAATGTTCTTTTTCAGCGTTAAGGCCTGCTCGTCGTCTTCCGCCAATACGGCTTCAACAAAGGGAATCAACTCAGACACACAAGCAAACACCTTGTCCATATGACTCTGCATGGGTTCTACTGGAGAGGTGGCAAAAATACCGGTTAGATAACTGGATGACATAGATACACTCCTTCGAAAGGAAGAAAAAGCAGTTAAAAAAGTGGGGCGATTATGACACACCACTCAATCTTAAAAAGCCTTTTTGATAAAACTTTTCAGCCGCAGCAAGAATAACAACCACCTCTGACCGCAGCCTGAACGTCGCACAGCCACAATAATCGTGGGATAAACCAGCTGAAAGGGGTCTAATCATTGAAACCGTACTCTTCAATCATACAGTTGATCTTCTCCACCTGCTCTTGAGCAACCTCAATCATGCGAAAACCGGTATCGTAAAATTCAGGATTCAGATCTTCTTTACACCAGCGACTCTCGGCCACCAAATTCAACTCACTCATACCAAAAATATCCACCGGCAGATGCAGGCAGAGCTTAAATACTTTATTTAATTTTGGCGGTTCCTCACTGATTAACAACAGACCTTCAGCGGTCAAATCCACTAAATAACCCAAGTTTTCATCTGTATCACAGTCCAGTACGGTGATGTGAAACATCAAATGGGTTCGTTTTGCACCTCTTCGCTCATTCATGTGTCGTCTCCCTCCGAGATTGACTGCTCATCAAAAAATCCAAAAAAGCCGCTGCCTTATCAAAACTCTCCTGATACTCTTCCCGCCACCGAGAATCGGCCACAATACCACCCCCCGCCCAGAAATGAAGCTGTTCGGCCACTCTAACCATGGTACGAATGGTGATGCTGCTGTCCATATTGCCATCAAAGCCAATGTAGGCCACGCTGCCGCAATAAATCCCTCGACGACAGGCCTCCAACTCCTCAATGATCTGCATCGCACGAATCTTAGGCGTTCCGGTAATGGAGCCACCTGGAAAACAGTCCGCCAACAGCTGCACGGCATCCACACCCTCTTTCAACTCCGCCTCAATGCGGCTGACCAAATGATGCACTCTTGGAAAACTCTGCAATTCACACAGTTTCACCGCCTTAACCGAAGCCAGTCGCGCATGTTTGCTCAAATCGTTACGCAACAGATCCACAATCATCACATTTTCAGCACGATCCTTCACACTGTGAATCAATTCATCAGCCGACCTTTTATCCTCCTCACGGTTATCAAAACGAGGCCGAGTGCCTTTGATCGGTTGAGTAATCACCCGCCCTTTTTTATGCTGTAAAAAACATTCGGGGGAACTGCTCAGCAACGTCGCAAAAGGGGTAGAAAAATAAGCGCCATAAGGGGCTGGATTAGAGTGACGCAATGAACAGTAGCCTTGCCAACTGTCCC
>JAUZRS010000188.1 GCA_030950195.1 Gammaproteobacteria bacterium
AAGGCCTGAAACACATTAATCTGCTGTTTTTTCGCAGTAGAAATGTAGCTTCGAATACGGCAAAACATAACGGCTCCTCGCTCAGAACGGAAACAACCTGATATTTTCTGCTTCACCTTGATCATACGCACATCACGTTCCGCCAGATTGTTATCAAAGGGCAGGGTAAAATCATACAGAAAGGCCAACACCTCTTTTTTGTGCTGCCGCAGTCGATCATGAAGATTTTTGGCTTTGTGCTGTTTTGTTCTTCCCCGTTTTTTGGTAGGGTCAATGGGAACGGTCGGCAATTCACCAAGTCCCTCCCTCAGCAGGCGACTGTAACGCCGATCAAAATAAGTGACGCGCCGTTTCGGCAATGCACTTCGTCCCTTCTCTTTGGCTTGCTCTACTTCCTCTTTGGCATCCAACAAACAGAGCCGCAGTTTCTCTGCCCACCTTTGCTGATGCTGCTCTTCGGCAAAAGTGAGTTCACGCAGATGATGGGAATTACAGAGTACATGGAAACAGTCGAAACGGTAATAACTCTTCCAGTGATCGTGAACCGCATAACCTCGATAGTCTGGCAAGATGCCCATAGACTGCATGGCCGTTTCACCCCGCTTGGGGTCAATATGGTAATAGGTCAGTTGGTCGGTTGATGCCACGTGCAGCCAATGCAAACGGGTTTTGACCCGCAAACCGCTCTCATCAAAATGCACCACGTCACTTGCCTTGAGCTGTTCTTTAAGTGAACACTCAAACCCCTCAAGGTGTTCATGACCTTTGGCTAACTGACGCATCAGTGTGCCTTGGCTCAGAGAGACATTAAACAGATCCTGAAACAGCTCTTGCAAGCGTTGATAGGGCAGCAGTTGATAATGGCTTAGGTAGGTGGACATGGCTTGAATGCGCTGACCGTACTGCACCGCCTGAGTCACGCCGATGGGGAAAGCAGCTTTGGTACGCCCCTCACAGTGAGGACAGCGTTTAATCTGGGCGCGATGTTCAGTTACTTGAAGCTGAATCTCGGGAAGATCAAACACCTGACGTGCTTCATATTCACTTGAATCATGAGTTGAGAGATCCGCTGCACAATGAGAGCAGTGCGTGACCTCGTGATCTTCTGTTTGATCCGGGTGTTCCACTTGTTTTAACGTCTGCCCCTTGTGGCCACGTTGGCCACCAGAAGAACGCCCGCTTTTTTTACGCTGACTCTTCGGCTGAGGTTTGCCGTAACCGTCACTGGATGGGGGTTTGCTGCTGTTGCGGCTGTTCTTTGAGAGCTGCTCTTTGAGTTGAGTAACCTCTTGCTCTAGCTGAGCCACTCGTCTCATGAGCTGCTGATTTTGCTCCCACAGAAATAAGATCAACTCGTCTTTTTGAGCATGAGTCAGGTTTTTTAGGTTGGGGCAAGGCAGCTCTGTCATGGGAAATAAGCTTATATCAGAATCAGGTGATTATTCAACCCGTTCTTGAAATGGGTGGGCTGAGTAGTTACAAATATTTTATATCAAATAAACTTATTTTTAAATAGAATTCGATAAACTATTTTTTTAACCAACACAAAAAACTAAGGATTTCATAAGTTTTATGAAAATCTATAAATACACCCCGCACATTGAATTATTCCTTCAAAACTCAGCTTTAAAATCAACACCAGCAATTCAGTTAAATGATCCATTTGAAGCCAAAATCATTGAGAGAAAATGGAAAACACAAGGGTTTTATTTCATTTTCTACCTCCACCGAAAATTTGATTATGCTGTCTCATTACTCAAATGATCATAAAGGTGGAATTCTTGAGTTCACCATCGACGACATTGAAGACGGATATTCAAACAAAACAAATTTATTCAAGACAACAAATGATTATTATAATTTTGGGGTGATTAAATATTTAATAAAGCGAAAGCACGAGGCACCAGAAAACTACCAAGACCACTTTAAAACAGGAATTATGTTTGAAAAATTTATAGAATGGGAGCATGAAAAAGAAGTAAGGTATTTATCTTATTTCAGGGGGGTGATTGTTACATCATTCCAAAAAATAAATACTCTATATTAGCCAAAAAATATTAAAAAAATTGTTAGATCATGGTAATTTAAAAAACTCCGAAATTCAAAATAATCATATTCTCCACACAATTTATCGCTCAATCAATGAGAAAGATATTACACGCTCAGCAAGCATAGAATCAGAAACTGAAAACATATTTAATAAAAAAATATATGGCTACACAGAAGATGAACATAATGTTAAATTTAAAATAAAAATAAAAAAGATGATGAAATTTGCTTAAATGA
>JAUZRS010000189.1 GCA_030950195.1 Gammaproteobacteria bacterium
AGACCTTGGATAAAGAAGCCGGTCGGGTATTGGATTGTGTGAAAAAGAACAACTGGTCGGCGATTTTGACCGCAGATCATGGCAACTGTGATGAGATGATTGATCCCGTCACTGGTGAGCCGCACACTCAACACACCACCTATCCGGTGCCTTGTTTGGTGGTGGACAAAGCCGCTTGGCGCTTGGCCAATGGCCAAGGGCTGAGTTCGGTGGCACCGACGGTATTGCAGTTGATGGGCATTCCGCAACCGGCTGAAATGTCAGGTAATTCCATGTTACTGGAAGAGGTGGATGTTTCTTAAGGAAAACTGAGAACGAGTTAACGGTTTCCTTCCTAGGAATTCGTTAGAGTAGCTTCACGGTATTCGTCTCCTCCCGATGCCGTATTTTTAAAGCCCATCTCGCCTGTGTGAGCTGGGCTTTTTTGTGTCTGTTATCGCGGTTTTAGAGTTTCAATAATTGTCTGGGGTGTTCCAGTAACCAATCCGGTTGGGCTTCTTGGAGTGCTTCATGGCTGTTGTAGCCCCAACTGACCGCCGCAATTTTGATTCCACATTGGCGTGCCGCTTCAATGTCACGCAGCTCATCTCCCACCATAATCACCTCTTGTCGGGGCAATTTGTGCTCTTTCAACAGCCGTTTGAGGTGTTGTGCTTTGCCCCACAGCGGTGAGGTGCCACTGATAAAATCGAACAGTTCCAGTTTGTGGTGTCTGTTGAAGAGCTGCAAATTTTCTTCTGAGTTGGAGCTGAGCAGACCCAAAGTACGGCCTCGGCTTTTCAGGGTATGGAGAATAATAGGAATACCGTTGATTGGACGGATTTTTTGTTGCTCACTTCGCATCATCTGGCGTGCTTTTTGAGCGATAAGGGGGACTTTAAGAATCGGTATTTGCAGATGACGAACAATCTCTAAGGCGCTTTTCTCACGTAGACTGGTCAGCTCTAGGGGGTGAATGGCACAGAAATCGTACATTTTAGCGAGTCTGTTAATGACTGTGATGGCGGTTTGTAAGCTGTCTGCCAGAGTGCCGTCGAAGTCGAAGATCAGGGTCGATTTGTGGTTGGCAGTAGGGATCAGCATGGCTTGAAGTTCTCTGATAAAGAAGTGGAATTCTGATGTGTGATCTTACCCTCTACAGGGTGATTATTTCCTTAAATAGCGCCAATTTTGAGTCATTTGTTAGCACGCTGAACTATGATGATGCTCTATCGACGGTGTTGATGGGTGAGAGATTTAACAGGGAAGGGGTGAGGGATGTTTTTTTCTTCGAAGGGCGGTGGGAGTGAATCGTTTAATGTGGAGTTTTATGCCTCAGTGGCGACGGAAAATCACGCGCTGTTATTGATTTCACC
>JAUZRS010000019.1 GCA_030950195.1 Gammaproteobacteria bacterium
CGCCCGAGCATTTGTGAGTGAAAATGGTATGGTTGATATGCGGGGCGAGTCGATGCCCAAAGTGTCTGTTTTGCCACAGGTGCTCTGCTTTGATGAGCCTTATGGTCGTTATCTCTCCTTGGCTTCTTGGGGCGGAAATCGTACGGGGATCTGTTGGCTGTCAGAGGACGAGGGAGATGCTGCCTTGGCACATGCAGCGGTGCAAGCCGGTTGGCCTGGGCATCATTTTCAGGAGATGTTGGCAAAACAGAACAGTGCAGCACGCAGCGTGGTGCGCCGTACCAATCGCTCGGCGCTGTTTGCCATGGGCTGGGAGTTGTATGCTGAACAATTGATGGTAGAGAAAGGATTTTTCAATGGTGTGGAGCACCGTTTTTGGTTGCTGTTGCATCGTCTGTGGGCCGTGAAGCAGGCGCAATTGGATTTTGCTGTGCATTGTGAGGGTGTGAGTTTGGAAGAGGCGGCTGAGCAGCTGCGGCAAGTGGGTCTGTCTGAAAAACAGGTGCAGGCTAAACTGCTCTGTTTTACCCGTTCTCCTACACGTCTGTTGGCGGATATTTTGGGCTGGCATTTGATCAATGGCATGCGTGATCATTACATGCAGCAGGAAAAAACCTTTGCGGATTTAAGCGCCTTCCATAATCGTTTGCATGCGGTTGGGCCGGTGCCACTGCCGTTGGTGGCGCGTTATGTTTTTGGTGACTCTTTTTGGCAGCGTGTGTTTGATGATGCCTTTGTGTGAATCTTCAGACAAATTGCGTTTGCACGATTTTAATAATCTGAGTAAAACCCTCAGTGTTACCTTGTATGAGCTGACTTATCGTATCAGTGAGGCAGAGCAGCGCCGTTATAAAACAGAGCTGAATGGGCGTTATTCTGCGCAGTGTTTGGGGCTGATGTTGGAAAAGATGGCGCAAAAAATGGGTGCCAAGGTGCTTAATTTAGCGCGGCAAGATTATCAGCCTCAGGGTGCCAGCGCGACGTTGCTGCTCTCCGATGCTCTGGTGGCGCATCTGGATAAAAGCCACATCACCATTCATACTTACCCAGAGCAGCACCCTCAGAACAGTTTGTATACTTTTCGCGCGGACATTGAGCTGTCAACCTGTGGTCGCATCTCTCCACTGACGGTTCTGAATGAGTTGTTGGATTGTTTTGCCGCCGAGGTTGTCTTGCTTGATTACCGGGTGCGGGGCTTTACTCGTGATGTGGCGGGGCAGAAACAGTTTATGGATCATGAGATGGTCTCGATTCAGAACTTTCTCTCCGCGCCGCGCCGAGCGGAGTACCAATTGCTGGATCGTAACGTAGCCGAAGAGAACAGCTTTCATACCAAGATGTTAAAAACGTCTTTTGTTTTAGAGGGTTTTCTCAGTCAATCCGAACAGGAGCTTTGCTCTGGTGCTGAATTAGAGCAGATCGAACAGTGTTTGCGCCTTGAGCGAGAGGAGCTTTTTTATGGCCGATTGAGTGACCCGCCCGCTACCACTTGTAAGCGGTACGGGTCATGATCTCTGCGGTCAGCCCCATTAATTTGCGTACCGGCCAAGGCAGCGCGGCTCCACCGGCTTCCACGGCGGCTTGAGCGTGTTGGCTTTCGTCTGCGTGCATCTGTTTTAGAATCGCCAGACTGCGTTGATCCTTTTCCGGCAGGGAGTTGAAGTGGCCTTCGAGGTGTTTAACCACTTGTTTCTCTGTTTCGGCGACAAACCCTAGACTCCACTTGTCACCGGCCAAACCAGCCAGTGCGCCAATGGTAAAGGAGCTGCTGTACCAGAGCGGTGTTAGCCGACTTTTATGGCTCTGCAACTCTTGCAGGCGCTGATCACACCAATCCAGATGATCGTTCTCCTCAGTCGCTGCCCGTTCCATCTGTTGGCGAACTTCGGGTAGTTTGGCGGTTAGGGCTTGACCTTGATAGAGTCCTTGAGCGGCCACCTCTCCTGCGTGGTTGATGCGCATCAAGCCCGAGGCGTGTTGCTGTTCATCTTTATTTAATTCTTGTGAGGGTGTCTCTTTTGCGGGGTAGGGGCGACCCGTTGTGCGGGTGTTGCCAAACAGGGTGGTGAGGCTTTTATCGGCGTTGATAATGAGTTGATCCAGCGCGGTCAAATGGCGTTGCATAATCAAGATCCTTTATGGAGCAGGGAATTTTAATGATGTTAGTTTTAGACGGGGATGCGGTGGAGTCAAGTATAATATATTCGGGGTTGACAATAATATTAACATATTATAATATAGTTATTCGCTTTGAGTCAGAGATGATTCGGCGTTTTTCCTCCACCATCCTCCTTTGATGGTTTTTGGCGCGGTCCCTACTTACCGCGCCTTTTTTTTGCCTAATGATAAGTTTCGCTGTTTTTCACTTGTCAAATTCGATTTTGTCCTATAGAATCGCGCCCTTTTCCGTCAGTCCATAGCCTGATGGCTTGTATACGTTTTGGAGTATGTAATGAAGACTTTTAGTGCGAAGCCTGCTGAAGTCAAACGCGACTGGTTTGTCGTGGACGCCGCAGGCAAAACCTTGGGCCGTTTGGCGTCAGAGATTGCTTTGCGCTTGCGGGGCAAGCACAAGCCAGAGTACACCCCGCATGTTGATACCGGTGACTACATTGTGGTCATCAATGCCTCTCAGATTCGAGTGACGGGCAATAAAATGAAAGACAAGATGTATCACCATCACACGGGATACATCGGTAGCTTGAAATCCATCAGTTTTGAAAAACTGCTGGCCAAAGCACCTGAACGCATTATTGAATTTGCCGTCAAGGGCATGTTACCTAAGAACTCCCTTGGACGTACGATGTACCGCAAGCTCAAAGTGTACGGTGGCAGTGAGCATAACCATGCGGCTCAGCAGCCTCAGGTTCTCGATCTTTAATTAATTGAACAGCAGCGCGTGCAGCGCAGCGGTAGGTAGAAGAAAATGGCTGAAGCACAGTATTATGGCACTGGACGTCGTAAAAGCTCTAGCGCGCGCGTTTTTATGCGTTCCGGTAGTGGTGACATCAAAATCAACAAACGCTCTATAGACGACTATTTTGGTCGTGAAACGGCACGCATGATTGTGCGTCAGCCGCTGGAGAAGCTGGAGATGATGGGGAAATTCGATTTTTACATTACCGTTGAAGGCGGCGGCAACAGTGGTCAAGCCGGTGCTATTCGTCACGGCATCGCGCGTGCTTTGCTCTCTTACGATGAAGAGCTGCGTGTTGATCTGCGTCGTGAGGGCTTCTTGACTCGTGATGCGCGTAAGGTGGAACGTAAGAAAGTGGGTCTGCGTAAAGCACGTCGTGCAACTCAGTACTCCAAACGTTAAGTTTTTTGCACTGTTTCTGCTGTTCTAGCAGAGCTGCAATAAAAGTAGCACCGGCTTTTGCCGGTGTTTACTTTTGGGGGATCGTCTAGTGGTAGGACTGCGGACTCTGACTCCGCCAACCTAGGTTCGAATCCTAGTCCCCCAGCCAATTGAAAAACCGTCATTTCCTATTTAGGATGACGGTTTTTTTTGTTTAGCTTTGCCCTTAGCTATCCTACAATCATGGTGTTATCTTAATTTTTTTCACATGATGTGAATGTTGAGGTGTGCTATGAACAAATGGAGTGGTTTTCTGGCGGTGGGGCTGTTGTTGTGTGTCAGTAAAGCTATTTTAGCGTTGGATTTGTTGGAAAGCTTGGAAACCGAAGGGAGGTCTTCGGTTCTTGATGAAAGCGGTATGGCCAAACAGCAGGCTGGTGCGATGGTGGATCAATTTTTGTTGATACCAAAAAGTTCGAACTGTGGCAAAGCGAATCAATTTGCCAAGGTAATGGTTGGGGGGCTTTCTAGGCGCGATTTTGAAAAGGTTTTAAGGCGTGATCACTGTGCCACTTCGCTGTTTTACAAAAAAATTTCCTATCGTGCTCGGCAACAGGTTTACGATGCCTACATGTCAGGTTCTGATTTGAGCACCCTGCAAGAGATGATTTTGTTGAAGATGCAGTGAATCACGCAATTTTTATTTTTTTGGCTGGATTATAAAAGGACGTTGGGATGAGATACTGTGTCGCATTGCTGTTATTACTGTTTACCTCGCTCTCTTTTGCCTTGGATGTGGAATTGGTTGAAGGTGTTGATTATATTGATGTCTTGCATCAAAAACGACTGATTCGTGTACAGCGCATTCAGGATCAGAGCCATCGTCTTTCCGGTAGTTTTAGTAAAACATCGCGTAAATGCCCACCTTTCTGCATTCAACCAGAACATGCGGCACCTGGGGTGGTGACGTTTGCAGAGCCAGATATTTTTAATTTTATGGCCAATCAGATTCGCAGTGAGACGGGTTTATTGGTGGATGCGCGTGTTCCGGCTTGGTTTCAGCGCGGCACTATTCCAGGTTCGATTAACATTCCTTTTACGACTTTTAGTTTGCCAGCAGATGCGCCTAAATTGGTTAAGGCGATGCATCGTTTTGGCGTGACTCGTCGTGGTCAGGTGGGAGGCTTAAAACGGCAACTGGAGCGTTGGGGCTTGATGGACGGGGATCGTAAAACCGATCATTGGGATTTTGTTGCTGCCAAAGAGGTGGTGTTTTGGTGTAATGGCCCTTGGTGTAGCCAGTCACCGCGTGCAATACGCGGTTTGTT
The DNA here is from genome assembly GCA_030950195.1 of Gammaproteobacteria bacterium. Taxonomy (GTDB): domain Bacteria; phylum Pseudomonadota; class Gammaproteobacteria; order JAUZRS01; family JAUZRS01; genus JAUZRS01. Next base: position 4,627 of record JAUZRS010000019.1, read on the forward strand.
GGCGCTGGGTTATCCTGCTGATAAGATTTTTTATTATCGTGGTGGAATGCAGATGTGGCAGATATTGGGGTTAACCACAATCGTCCCTAAGGTATCCAATTAAATTTTTGTTGTTTTTAGTCTACGCTCTTTATTTCTTAACAGAGTATTACTGGATTTTTGGTTTTTTAATTTCTAATTAAGGCTGTTAAAATGTCCGGTTAGTTGTTATAAAGCAACGATTTTGTCATTAATGTCGTTTTGTCTGAATAAAATCTGAAAAAATTATTGATTTGTTGTTTCTAAGCAAGGTAGACTTGCGGCCATCAAATGAGCTGGAGCAGGACATTAAGATCCTTGCCTGCTTTTGCTGTATTAGACCTATTTTAAGAATTTAATTGTTTATAAATAATTTTGAGGAATGTTCAAATGAATAAAAAGCTGCTTGCTGTCGCAATTGCTCTCGCTTTCTCTTCTGCTGCTATGGCTGATGTTAAAGTCACCGGTAAAGTTCAAGCTGAATTGGTGAGTATTTCTGGTGACGGTTCCACCGCTGGCCTGTATTTGGCTGATGGTACAGAAGGTCACAAAGTGAATGCCGGTAATGCGGGTGCTTTGGGTGTGGTTATCAAACACGATTTAGGTAATGGTTTGACTGCATTGGCAAAAGCCAATTTCAGTATTCAGATGGATGCAAATGCCGTAGGTTTGGGCAAAGGCCGTGATGGTTACGTTGGTTTGAATGGTGGTTTTGGTACTGTTTTGGCCGGTCGTATTGCAACCCCTTACAAGATGAGTACGGTTAAATGGGATCCCTTCTTGGCGACTTCACTGCAAGCACGTGGCAGTGCTGGTATGTCTCAATTGCATAATGGTTATGCAGATAATGTATTGGCTTATGCAAACAAGTTTGGCGGTGTGAAAGTTGTGGGTGCAGTGGCTTTGGATGAAAGTCTTGATGCGACGGCTACACCAGCGGCAACCAAAGGTGATCATGCCATTACGTTCAGTGTGAATGCTCCGATTGGTTCTAATTTAGAGCTGGCTCTGGGTTACATTGACATGGGTGGAACAGATACGACAGCGGTTAAAGTGGGCGCAAAATTCAAAAGTGGTGCGATTACGGTCTCTGCCCAGTATGAAACTTTGGGTCAAGGTATTGCGGCTACCGCTTCTGCAAAAAGCAGTGCTGCTATGCCTGGAACCGACAGCGTCAGCGTTATTTACGGTAACGTCTCGTTCAAAATGAGTTCAGCCAATACCATCGCCGCTGCGTTTGGTAGTGCCGCTAGTGATGGCAGTGATGATTCGGGTGATGCAACGTATGCTTCAGCGGGCATGTTGCACAGCTTCAATAAAAAAGTCCGTGGTCATGTGGGTTTCCGCAGTGTGACTGGCAAAACGTCTGCTGACGAGTCAACCACCTTGGTTGGGGGTCTGCGGGTCAAGTTCTAAGATTAAGTTTATCAAGGAATTTTTTTCCTTGGCGGAGCCTTTTGGCTCCGTTTTTTTATGCCTGTTATAAAATTCAAATATGGTGGTTCCTGAGTGTGAGGTTTAGAATAGCGCCTCTTTGTCACTCGAACCGAATCAAAACCATGCACAGCGAAACTTCCCGTATCCGTGAAATCCCCTACAATTACACCTCTTTTGCCGACCGTGAAATCGTCATTCGATTTTTGGGCGAATCCATGTGGACGGTATTAAATACCCTGCGTGGTGAGCGTAAAACAGGGCGTTCGGCGCGCATGTTGTTTGAAGTGCTGGGTGACATGTGGGTGGTGAGTCGTAATCCCTACATTCAAGACGATCTGCTGCACAACAAGAAGCGCCGTAAAATGCTGATTGAGGCGCTGTCTCATCGTTTGAATCAGATTGTGACGCGCGCCAAAGGCAATCAGCAGGCGCTGTCACTGGCAGAAGCCGCGCGCCGAGCGGTGCATGATTTTGAACAAGAATTTGCTCGGAGTCTGTTGTTAAGGCAGCGTATTTCACAGGCACTAAAAGGCGTGACCCGCAGCGGAAACGTCGATTTTGGTGGTTTAGCGCGTGTTTCTCATGTGACCGATGCCACCGATTGGCGGGTGGAATACCCTTTTGTGGTAATCAATCCCGACAGCGAGCAAGAGGTGTTGGCCATTGTCGAAGCCTGCATTGAGTTGGGTTTGACCATTATTCCTCGTGGTGGCGGTACCGGTTACACCGGCGGAGCCATTCCACTGGATGCGCATTCGGTGGTGATCAACACCGAAAAACTGGAGAGTGTCGGCGAAGTTACTTTGAGTGAGATTGCCGGAGTGGAGCAAAAGGTGGCGACCATTGCGGTGGAAGCGGGGGTTGTAACCCGTCGGGTGGCGGAAGCGGCGGAAGCAGCGGGTTTTGTTTTTGCGGTTGATCCCACTTCACAAGATGCGTCCACCATTGGCGGCAACATCTCCATGAACGCCGGGGGTAAAAAAGCGGTGTTGTGGGGGACGACGTTGGACAATCTGCTCTCGTGGAAGATGGTCAGCCCCGATGGCGATTGGTTGGAAGTGGAGCGTCTGAACCACAATTTGGGTAAAATTCACGAGCAAAAACAGGTGGAGTTTCGGCTGGCGCGCTACCGTGCCAACACGCATGAATTGATTGAACCGCCGATTGTGTTGCAGTTTGCAGGGAAATCTTTGCGTAAAGAGGGTTTGGGAAAAGACGTTACGGATAAGTTTCTCGGTGGTCTGCCGGGGGTGCAAAAAGAGGGCTGTGATGGTCTGATCACTTCGGCGGTGTTTATTCTGCACAAGATGCCACAGGTGACACGCACCGTTTGTCTTGAGTTTTATGGTAAAGATTTGCGCAAAGCGGTCCCGGCGATTGTGGAACTGAAAGAGTATCTGGACGGTTTGCCGGAGGTGTTGCTCTCAGGATTGGAGCATCTGGATGACCGTTACATTAAAGCGGTGGGTTACGCCGCCAAAGCAGCGCGGGGCGTGTTGCCAAAAATGCTGCTGGTGGCGGATATTTCTGGCGAAGATGAAGATGCGGTGGCCAAAGCCGCTTCTCATGTGGTGCGTTTGGCCAACGCTCGTGATGCCGAGGGTTTCATTGCCGTTAGTGCGGAAGCGCGCAAACGTTTTTGGGCGGATCGCAGTCGGACGGCGGCCATTGCCGCGCACACCAACGCCTTTAAACTCAATGAAGATGTGGTGATTCCGCTGGCGCGTTTGGCAGAGTACAGCGAAGGCATTGAGCGGATTAATATCGAACAGTCGATCAGCAATAAATTGCAGATTGTGTTGGGGGTTAGAGAGTGGTTTGAGCAGCAAGCGGTCAGCCGCGAAGCGGAAGCAAAACACCTCAGCGGCAATGAAGAGACGGAGATTTATCAGCAAAAATGTCAGGCAACCTTTGAGTTGTTGGAAGAGGTTAAACAGCGCTGGGAGCATTTGTTGGAAAACTTAGATGCGCCAGCGGTAGAACATCAAACGTGTCTGGACGACGAAGCCAAGCAGGCGTTGCAAACGGGCGATGCGCTGTTGGATCTGTTGCTGCGCCGGGATTTTCGTCTCTCGTATCGTCAGCAGGTGGAAAAGCCACTGAAGCTGATTTTCAGTGGTGAGGAGCATAGCGAGGTGCGCGAGCAGCTGGATAAACTGCACGCTCAGTACCGCTCCAGTCGGCTGTTTATTGCTCTGCACATGCACGCCGGTGACGGCAATGTACACACCAATATTCCGGTCAATTCCGATGATTACCTTATGATGCAGACCGCAGAGAAGATGGTGGATCGGGTCATGGACTTGGCAAAAGAGCTCAATGGAGTGATCTCCGGTGAGCACGGCATTGGCCTGACCAAAATGCAGTATTTGGATCATAAAACCAGCGAAGCGTTTGCCGCGTACAAACATCAGGTTGATCCTAACGGATATTTCAATCGTGGCAAATTGATGCCAGGTTCTGGGTTGCAAAACGCCTATACGCCGTCGTTGCGTCTGCTGCAACAAGAAGCCTTGATTCTTGAAGTCAGTGAGCTGGGAGAGCTAAACAACAGCATCAAAGATTGCCTGCGTTGCGGCAAATGCAAACCGGTTTGCACCACTCATGTGCCGCGTGCCAATCTGCTCTATTCGCCACGCAATAAAATTCTTGCCACCGGTCTGTTAATGGAGGCGTTTCTTTACGAGGAACAGACCCGTCGTGGTATCTCTTTGCACCATTTTGATGAGATGAACGACGTGGCCGATCACTGCACCGTCTGCCATCGCTGTCTGAACCCGTGTCCGGTGAACATTGACTTTGGTGATGTGACGGTACACATGCGTAAAATTCTCAAAGATATGGGGCAGCGCCGTTTTAGTTTGGGTACCAAGGTGGGGCTGGGTTTTTTGAACGCCACCGATCCTTTGGTGATCAAGGCGATGCGCCTCACCATGTTGAAATGGGGTTTTCAAGGCCAGCGTTGGTTGCACGGTGCTTTGAAATTAATTCCTGGTATTTTTAAACAGAAGAAACGCCCAGCGGCGACGACAAAACAAGCGCCGGTGCTGGAGCAGGTGGTGCATTTTGCTAATCGTCGTCTGCCCAATGATTTACCGGCGAAAACCACCCGTGCGTTGCTGGGGGTGGAGGATGCTCGATACATTCCGATTTTGCGTGATGTGAAGAAGGTCAAAGAGGATTCGGAAGCGGTCTTCTATTTCCCCGGATGCGGTTCGGAGCGGCTTTTCAGTCAAGTGGGCATGGCGACCTTGGCGATGCTCTACGATGCCGGAGTGCAGACGGTGTTGCCGCCGGGGTATCTCTGCTGCGGTTATCCGCAGACCTCCAGCGGCGATGTGGTTAAAGGTCAGCAGATTACCACCGCCAATCGGGTTTTGTTTCATCGCATGGCCACCACTCTCAATTATATGGACATCAAAACGGTGGTGGTTTCTTGCGGCACCTGTATGGATCAGTTGCTGAAATACCAGTTTGAGGAGATTTTTCCGGGGTGTCGCTTGCTGGACATTCACGAATTGCTGATGGAAAAGGGTTACAAACTGGAGGGCGTGCCTGGGCAGAAATACCTCTATCACGATCCCTGTCACAGTCCGATGAAAACCTACGATCCGATCAAAGTGACTTCGACCTTAATGGGCAGTGAAGTGAAGCTGTCGGATCGTTGCTGCGGTGAGGCGGGTACCTTTGCCACCGCCCGTCCTGATATTGCCACTCAGGTGCGGTTTAGAAAGCTGGAAGAACTGCAAGTGGATCTGAAGGCGGTAGGGCAGGTGGGGCAGGTGAAAAACGGCGAGGTGAAAATGTTGACCTCGTGCCCTGCGTGTCAGCAGGGGCTGTCTCGTTATCAGGATGAGACGGGGTTGGAGACCGATTACATTGTGGTGGAGCTGGCGCAGCAACTGTTTGGCAGTGAGTGGCAGAAACGCTTTTTGCGTGATGTTAATCAAGGCGGAGTGGAACAGGTGCTGTTGTAACCCCCCCATTGAGGGCAAGACTGCTTGCTCTCTTCTTGTATAATCCTTCCTATTTCCGTGTCAGGAGTTCACCATGCCGGTACTCAGCCCACAGCCGTCGTTGTACAACGACCTGTATCAATCGTCACCGCGTACCGCAGAAATTCTCAAAGCGAAAACGGCCTTAAGCCAAGAAGCAGAGCAGGCCTTGATTGCCCATATTAAACAGTTGCTCACAGCGCAGAATGCGGTGTTGGTGTCGCACTACTACACCAGTGCTGAAATTCAGCAGTTGACCGAAGAGACCGGCGGTTGCATCTCCGATTCATTGGATATGGCGCGGTTTGGTAACGAACATCCGGCCACCACTTTGGTGGTGGCGGGGGTGCGTTTTATGGGCGAGACAGCCAAAATTCTCAACCCTGAAAAACGGGTTTTAATGCCGACTTTGGAAGCGACCTGCTCGCTGGATGAGGGCTGTCAGGCGGAGGAGTTTGCTCAATTTCGCGCCCAATACCCCGAGCACACCGTGGTGGTCTACGCCAACACCAGTGCTGAGGTCAAAGCTCAAGCCGATTGGGTGGTGACCTCGGGCATTGCTTTAAAGTTGGTCAGTCATCTGGATGATCTGGGGGAAAAAATTCTCTGGGCACCGGATAAACATCTGGGCGGTTATGTGCAAAAGGTGTCGGGTGCCGAGATGGTGATTTGGCCGGGAGCCTGTATTGTTCACGATGAATTCAAAGCGCGGGCGCTGCATCGTCTAAAAGCGCTGCACCCTGAGGCGGCGATTTTAGTCCATCCTGAATCGCCGCAGGAAGTGGTGGCGATGGCGGATGTGGTGGGCTCTACCACCCAGTTGATCGACGCGGTTAAACGTTTGCCAAATCCAACCTTTATCGTGGCTACTGATAACGGCATTTTTTATAAAATGCAGCAGGCGGCTCCCGGCAAAAAATTGATTGATGCGCCCACGGGTGGGGCGGGTGCGACCTGTCGCAGCTGCGCTCACTGCCCGTGGATGGCGATGAACGATTTGCAAAACTTGGCGCACATTTTGGAAACGGGAGCCAATGAGATTGTGATTGATGAAGCGGTGCGCCAAGCGGCGCATCGTTCGGTGCAACGAATGGTGGAGTTTGGCCGTTCGGTGCGAAAGTAGAGGTTGAGTTTAAGCGGCAAGAAAGGCGTTGTCTGAAAAAGACAGAACAATAATAGGAATAAAAACAAATGTTCAAATTAACCTTGGCGCGATTAGAGGGTTTATTACTGACTGCCTGTGATGATTTGCGCGGCAGTATGGATGCGTCTGAATACAAAGAGTACATCTTTGGCATGTTGTTTCTCAAACGTGCCAGTGATCTGTTTGATCAACGTCAAGCAGAGATGAAAATAGAGCTTGCTGCACAGGGCATGTCCGCCGAAGACATTGAAGAGACATTGAGTGACTCGGATAATTATTCAGGCAAGTACTTTTTTGTTCCAGAGCGGGCGCGTTGGAATCACGCTTGGGCTGAAGAGGTCACTGAAAATGGCGCAACAAAAACGCTTCAGCACCTCGCGCTAAAACACGTCAAGGAAAACGTAGGCACGCAGCTGAATAAAGCACTGGAAGCGATAGAAGACGCGAATCCAGATGCGTTGCAAGATGTTTTGAAAGGCATTAATTTCAACAAAAAAATTGGCCAGCGCACACTTGATGATGACACGCTGGCGGATTTTGTTACCAATTTTGAAAACATCCCACTCAGGGATGAAGACTTTGAATTTCCCGATTTATTAGGTGCCGCTTACGAATGGCTGATAAAGTACTTTGCTGATTCTGCTGGTAAAAAAGCCGGTGAGTTTTATACCCCCGCAGAAGTCGTGCGTATTTGTGTCGAGATTTGTGATCCACAAGAAGGCATGAGCGTTTATGATCCAACGGTTGGCTCTGGCGGTATGCTGATTCAAATGCACAACTACCTGAGAGAAAATGGCAGGAGCGCCGATGAAATAGCTCTTTTTGGTCAGGAGAAAATCGGCACTACTTGGTCAATTTGTAAAATGAATATGTTGCTGCATGGCATTTCCCATGCGGATATTCGTCAGGAAGATACCCTGCGTGATCCGCAGCATTCCGATGAAAATAACGAACTCAAACGCTTTGATCGTGTGTTAGCCAACCCGCCTTTTAGCCAAAACTACATTAAAAAAGATTTAAAGTTTCCAGGGCGTTTCCCCGTGATGATGCCGGAGAAAGGCAAAAAAGCCGATTTGATGTTCGTGCAACACATGTTGGCGGTATTGAAACATGACGGTCGCTTAGCCTCCGTTATGCCCCACGGTGTGTTGTTTCGGGGGGGTGAAGAACGAGCTGCGCGCCAACATTTTATTGAGCAGGGCTATCTGGAAGCCATTATTGGCTTACCCAGTAACCTGTTTTACGGCACCGGCATTCCTGCTTGCATTTTGGTGATGAATAAACAAGGAGCCACGGAACGTGAGCATGTGTTGTTTATCAATGCCGACCGTGAATACCGTGAAGGCAAAGCACAAAACCATTTACGCCCCGAAGACATAGACAAAATAATTCATGCCTATCGTTCCGGTGATGATATTCCCGCTTACGCCCGTCGCGTACCTAAGGCAGAAATTGCCGCTGAGGAATACAACTGTAATATTCGCCGCTATGTGGATAACGCCCCACCACCAGAACCGCATGATGTGCGCGCCCATTTACACGGGGGTGTGCCGATTATTGAAGTGGATAGCCTTGAGCATTTTTGGTCTAATTATCCAGACTTACGAGCAGACTGTTTTGTAGCAAGAGACGAAACCTATCTCGATGTAGCGCCCGTTATCAATGAAAAACGCCACATTGCTGATTTTGTTAGCACGCATCAAGGCGTAACCACTCGCCATGCAGAGCTAATGCAGCAACTTGAAAACTGGTGGCAAAAAAATCTATCCCTTGTTGAAGCCTTAGCGCCTGACCCGGAAAATCAACACGAACACTCTGGTAATGTTTACCACATGCGCAGTTGCTTGCTCAGCAGCATTGCCCAAGAGTTGGCTGAGCAACGGTTACTCACCCCGTCACAGGTGCGCGGTGCGTTTGCCAATTACGTTGAACTGTTGAAAGCCGATTTCAAATCCATTGCCGCCAGTGGTTGGGGAGCAGAGTTAATTCCTGATCAAGATATATTGCAAAGCCAGTTTCCAGCAGTGCTGGCAGAGCTGGAGAAAGCGCAAGCACGTTTAGCCGAACTGCAAGCTTTGTTTGCCGCCGCCAGTGAAGACGATTTTGAAGACACAGAAGAGAGCGGCGTAATGGCCGGTGAAGAGGTGAAAGGTAAAAAAGACGATCTTAAAAAAGCCGATATTGAATGGAAAGCACAGCTTAAAACACTAAAAGCCCTTGCAGGTAATTTATTCATAGAAATTAAAGGTGTAGGGTTGTTGCCTAAAGGCAAGAAAAAAGGAACTTATTGTGTTGAAGGATTCACGCAAAAAGACCCGCAGTTTGAAAATGGGCAACGTATCATTGACTTAGCCACAGAGGTCAATCATCAATCCGAATACGCTAATCAAATTGTAGACGCAATAACCCAAGGACAATTGGCTTTTGGGCGAGCAGAAACGATCAGTAAAAGTTTAGAACGCCATAAAATGCTTGAAGATGAAATGAAAGCATTCAAAGTCACTATTAAAGACATAGAAGGCAAGCGGGATGAACTGGTCGAAAGTGCGCGAGCCAAAATCAATAACGATGAAGCCAGAACCGTGATTATTGAACGCTTGCAACAAGTACTGATGAATACCTACCAAGCTTATTTACGCGCAGACCAACGTGCTTGTATTAAAGCCATTGAGAATTTATGGAGCAAATACGCAGTCACCGCCAAGACCATTGAAGCTGAACGTGATGATGCTTCTAAGAAATTACAGGCGTTTATGGTGGAGCTGGGGTATGAGTAATTATAATTGCCCTTTGCCAGAAACTTGGAATCTTAAAACTCTGGG
>JAUZRS010000190.1 GCA_030950195.1 Gammaproteobacteria bacterium
CTTCTGTGATTGATCGGTCTAAGTTGCGTACTAATAGTTTCATGTCTGTTCCGAGTGGGGGGTTAATACGGGCAACGATGCCAGATTTAGGCGCTAAAGAGAAGCACAATGACTCAGCAGGGAGACTGAGTGGGGTTCAGAACCGGTTTCGGGCGGTTACTTGATGCGATCCCATTCGGGTACTGTTTTCCGTTTTGGTACCGCCGCCAATATTTTTTGCACTTTGCTTTTGAGTTGCGTGATGTTTTTTTTCGAGATACGTGCTTCAAGCATCGACAAGGCTTCCCGTTGACTTAATTGGGTGGTTAAAAAATAGTTGGCTAAATTATTCAGAGAAACACCTTGCTGTTTGGCTTCATGCTCCAATCTACTTTTTAGCTCTACAGGTACTCGCAGTGTAACAATTTGTGTTTTATTCATTTTTACGCCTCCAAAGGTAATAAAAATCACCTGGGGTTATTGCTTGGAATGGGTGGTTTTGTAAATCTCCCTGTTTAAAATATTTAATATTCGATGTGATTAGATATTGACTGTTACTTGCAAAAGCACATTCAATAAATAAATCATCCTTTTCATCCAATAAATTAGGTCGCAGACGGTAGTAGATTGAGTGTTTCTCTGCCAACAGAATTAAGAGATCAATGATCTCTTCTATTTGTTCATGAGATAAGTTGAGTTTTTTTGCTAGTGAGTCCCTTTTTAATACATCTTCATATTCTAATGCGACTGAAGTAGTGAGGGCAATGCGCAGGTTTTCTTTCACAATCAGCTTGAGAATAAGGTGAGACGCGCCTGCTTTGTTCAGCAGTGCTGCGAGTAGGGCGTTGGTATCCAGTGTGATGATCATCAATTTATGATAGTGTATACGCATACATTTATCAATGTATCTGATTTAAATTGAAGGGTTAATCGAGCATTTTTAGGAGCAAATCTGCATGAACATCGAAACTTTTTTAGCTGCATTACAGGATCAACCCGAGCAGGTTCAATTTGCTCAGATGATGCAGTTGATCGAGCAGCATTACGACTACACGCCAGCGGAGTTTAGTAACGGTTTGGGTGCGGATAGGGTGCTGAATGCGGCAGGCAGCAATGAGGGTTCTTGTAAAATTTTCGCTTTTGGTCTGTTGCATGATCTGCCTGCTGAGCAGGTGCTGCACTGTTTTGGGGATTATTACCGTCTGGATGTGGTGCAAAATCCAGCGGGCAAGGATCATCAAAACATTCGCAATTTTATCCGTGACGGTTGGGCGGGGATTGAGTTTCAAACGTCGGCGTTACGCGCCAAACAACAGGGTTAAAAACGCATGGCATTGAAAGCGACGGTTTATAAAGTGGATCTGCAAGTGGCGGATATGGATCGCAACTGTTATGGCGATTACGCTTTGACGGTGGCGCAGCATCCATCGGAAACGCTGCAACGGATGATGTTGCGGATTTTGATCTTTGCTCTGCACGCCGATGAGCAGCTGTCGTTTACCAAGGGTTTGAGCAGCACTGAGGAGCCGGATCTGTGGAATCGTCATTTGCACGGCGGCATTGCCGAGTGGATTGAGTTGGGGCAACCCGATGAAAAACGTGTGCGTAAAGCGGCGGGGCTGGCTGATCAAGTGACTTTGTATTGTTACAGCGGCAGCAGCGCGGAGATTTGGTGGAAGCCGATGCAGAGCAAAGCGGCGAAATTAAATAACCTCAAGGTGGTGAACATTGCAGCGGAAACAGTGGCTGAACTGGCGCGGTTGGCGGATAAAAACATGCAACTGCAATGCAGCATTCAAGATGGCACGATCTGGTTGGGTAACGGTGAGGTGACGGTGGAGGTGGTACCGCAGGTTTGGCAAGCGGTGGATGATTGATCTTTATTGGATGAAAGTCTTGGTGGGTGTTGTGGTGTATACCGAACGCTGCGGAGATGTAATTCGTCTTATCTCCGCTCGTAAAGCAACCAAAAATGAGGTGCGTCGTTATGAAAAAAGTCTCTAAAACTGATTGGGAAAAATTGGCAGATATGGATGATAAGGCCATTGATACCAGTGACATTGCAGAGTTGGATGATGCTTTTTTTCGCCATGCAGAAATCACAACACCCAAAAAGAAGCCCGTGACGTTGAGATTGGACAGCGACGTGTTGCTTTGGTTTAAATCACAAGGGCAAGGGTATCAAACACGGATTAATACGTTATTGAGGCGTTATATGGAGAGCCATCAATCGCGTTGATGGTTCGGTGTAAACGGTTTTAAGCCCTAGAAATAAACCCACCGGTGGCCGTATTGATTTTAATCTGCGCGCCCGCTTCCAGATATTCAGGCACCTGAATTTCCAAGCCGCTGCTCATTTTGGCCGGTTTGGTGCGCCCCGTGGCCGATGCGCCTTTGATGCTCGGGTCGGTTTCGATGATCTCCATCACCACGCTGGGCGGCAGTTCGATGGCCAAAATAGCGCCGTCCATAATCAGTGCCACAATGCCCTCTAACCCCACGCTTAGGTATTCAATTTGGCCTTCAAGATCCGCCGCGCTGAGGCTGTATTGACTGAAATCATCCATGTTCATAAAGGTGTAGTGCTCACCGTCAAGGTAAGAGTACTGCACGTTCAGACGCTGGCAATCGGCATCCTTGAGCATCTCATCGCTTTTATAAGACTGATCTAATTTTTGGCTGGTTTTGAGGTTGGTGAAACGGATTTTATACAGTGTCGATGCACCGCGAGAAGAGGGGCTTTTGGCTTCCAACTGTTTGACCGCATGGGGTACACCGTTGATCTCCACGACCATGCCTTTTTTTAGATCGCCTGCTTTTGGCATTGCTGTTTTTCTCCTGAAATGAATGGATTAGATTATTTTTATGGATTTAGTTTTACGATGACTTTGAATAAGTTGGCTTCTCGGTCATCAATAAACTCAATATGCTGGTAGGCTTTCAAAGCGCGAAGAATGCCACTGCCAAGGCCTCGGTAGGGCAGTATTTTAGTGGCAAATGAAGCCAGAATAGGGTTTCTTATATTGGAGTTGCCACGTTTAATGTTCTCAATGGTAAGGTTATTAGGCAGATGGCCTGGGCTGATGATCTCTATTCGGTCACTGAAAATAAAAATTTTAATCGGAGCAGAGATAAAATAATCCCGATGAATCAGGGCGTTGGCCAACAACTCTTCAAAAACGATTTTTGGCACCGCTAATATACCCAGCGAGTTTATATTTTGACCTTTTTGTTCACGTTTTATGTTTCTTAAAATAAAACTCAGTGTATCTTCGAAAATATATTTTAATATCCCCATCATATCTTGGCTGTCAATGTAATTATCGACATCAATTTCTTGGCAAGGGTAGGTAACGCATTTGACGATAAAATTAGGCAGGCGTAAAGAGGGCTTTCTGGAAAACAGCAGTGCGCCTGAGAGATTGAGTGTACCTTCTCTGCTCAGGTTTAGATTATCCAGCAGTTGGTTTAGTGGCAGATCTTGCTCTTGCAGGGTTTCTTCATACTGCTTTTCATAAAAATTGGCAAAGACTCGTTCGTCTAAATCTCGGTAGGTCAGGTTGGGCACCAAAATTTCATCACCGTGCAGTAATCCTGCACTTTGGTACATGCGCTGGATCTCTTCTCGGGCAGTGGCTTTGCGTTTATCAGCCCCACTTTTTACCCAGATAACCCCATTTTTATCCATGTAGGGCTTGGATAGGCCGGGAGAGATATGTACGACCATGAGTAAATTATCGCCGAGTGCAATGTTTTCGGTGATGGGGTTAATAGCCGGTTTGACCTGTTGTGATGCGGCATTGGAGACCAGATTGCTGAGCCTGCCCATGTCTTCACGATTTAGGCCGGAGAGCGAGCCGTCATCAGCAGCGCCAATAATCAACAGGCCGCCTAAGGTGTTGCTAAAGGCAATCATCTCTTGCGCCAACGAGATTTCATTACTGACATTGGCCTTAAATTGATGTCTGCTGTCTTCATCTCGGGCGATGATGTTTAACAGTTCTTCAGCTTCCATATTGCCCCCTTATAACGCTTGCATCTGCTGCAAAGGTTGTAGTTGCTGTGTCCGTTGTTGCACGTCTTTTAAGGCGCGTTTGTAATAACCACGCAGATGTTTATTTAAATGCGGTAAAACCGCCTTGTTAGGGATCTGTTTTAAGTGGCAAAAAAGGGCTAAGGAGTAGGTTAGGTCATCTTGCGACAGAGCGCGGTCACGTTCCGCACTGGGGCCGGAGCAACTGCCGCAGCTTTTACTGCGGGTGGTGTTGGCGGTGTTGCAAAACATCACGCCGAAACCCATAAACAACCCGATTAATTCGATTAACTGCGGCCAATTTTCATCGCCTGCCGGTGGTTTTTGTTTGGCAAAACCGGCCAGATAAAAGGCCAGTTGTTGGCTTAGGCTGGCGATTAACACCTCGGGGTTGTTGAGCTGTGAGCCAGCGTATTGAACCGGCAGTTGTTGTGACTCGGGCACGGCGGTTTGTAATATTCCCTGTGTGCCGCGCAGTGCGCCTTGCAGACTCAATTTGGGTGGTTGATCCAATGAACAGCTCGACTGCTCTTGCAGCCGACAAGGCCAGTGTTGCAGACCGGCATGCTGTTTGACCTGCTCAAAAATTAAGCTGGCCATGCCGTGCAGGCTGTTTTCGCGTCCAGGGAAATGTTCGTTACTGGGGGTGACCAACACCGTTTCGGTGTAAAACACCTCGGCATCAAAATTTTGCAGGCACCAGAGTTGCACATCGAACAGCCACGTTATGCTGGTTTCATCTAAAAGCGGTGCGGGTTTTAAAAATCCAAACATGTCGCTTTGCCTCTGAAATTTGCGGTGAGTTTATGTGTCATTCTACCGCAGCTGCTGGTTAACAGACAGGTTCAGAGGGCGTGGGTTAACTCGCTATCGCAGGTCTGTTCAGCCCTTTTTTAGCCGTGATGTTTTAGCGTTTCCGCGCTGGACGATGGCCACGAGCATTCTCGCCTGAACGCTGACCATCACGATGATCCCGCTTGGGCTTTTTCGGTTTTTTATCCCGAATGGGGCGTTGATTGAGTGACGACGGTGGCAGGATATTAACCGGCTCATAACCTTCGACCACTTTTCTTTCCAGCAGTTTTTTGGTTACGCGCTCAATGTCCACCAACTGTTTAAACTCATCATTCGACACCAGTGATATCGCTTCACCTGTGGAGCCAGCTCGTCCGGTACGGCCAATGCGATGCACATAATCTTCCGGCACATTGGGCAGATCAAAATTGATTACATGGGGCAGTTGGTCAATGTCGATGCCGCGAGCAGCGATGTCAGTGGCGACCAAAATGCTCACCGAACCGGCCTTAAAATTGGCCAATGCTTTGGTGCGCGCGCTTTGGCTTTTATTGCCATGAATCGCAGCGGCGGAGATCTTTTTGCCTTCTAAAAAACGCACCAGACGATTAGCACCGTGTTTGGTGCGGCTGAACACCAGTACCTGCTGCCACTGGTTCTCTGTAATCAAGTGAGCCAGCAGAGCGGATTTTTTGCTTTTATCTACAGGGCAAATCCATTGCGTGACCGTCGGTGCCGCTGCGTTACGTGGCGTGACGGAGATCTCCACAGGGTTGTTGACCACGCTTTTTGCCAAGGTGCGGATCGAGCTGGAGAAGGTGGCAGAGAAGAGCAGGTTTTGGCGCTGCTTAGGCAGCAGGGCGAGGATTTTACGGATGTCGTGGATAAAACCCATATCCAACATGCGATCCGCTTCGTCTAATACGAGTACTTCCAGTTGATCAAAGCGCACCGCTTTTTGATTGTAAAGATCCAGTAGGCGACCAGGCGTGGCGACCAAAATATCGACCCCTCGGCGCAGTTTCATCATTTGTGGGTTGATCTTCACCCCACCAAACACCACCGTGGAGCGCAGCGGTAGGTTTTTGCCGTAGGTGAGCACACTTTCGCCAATCTGTGCGGCCAGCTCACGGGTGGGGGTTAAGATCAGGGCGCGAGCGTGGTTGGCTTTCGCCAGTTGCCCCTGTGAGAGACGTTCTAAGATCGGCAGAGTGAAACCGGCGGTTTTGCCCGTACCCGTCTGAGCTGCGGCCATAACGTCATTGCCCTTAATCACCTCAGGTATGGCTTGGCTCTGAATGGGTGAGGGGGTGTCGTAACCTTGTTCTGCCACGGCATCAAGGATGGGGGCGGATAGGCCAAGGGAGGCGAAGCTCATAGGGTGGTCTCTCGTACTGCGTTAGGGGATTGAAGCCGCTGTTTGGCGGCGGTGCAGCTTACAGGATTTTGCCTGCTAGAGCCATGTTAGCTCGGCGATGGCTCAGTAGGGATTTTAAGGCGCTATTTCATAAACGTTTGTTGAGTCGCCCATCGGCGAAATTCATCGCAGGTGCAGCTGTCAGAAATGTCGATCACGCTACCCAAGCTGGAGAGGCTGATTTCAGCGGCACTGAGTTGGGGGTTTTTAAAATGAAGGTACGTTAACGTTGGTTTCATTGCTGATCAAATCTGCCAAGGTGTGTTGCCTAAGGTGTGAAAAAAAAGCATCCGTGGCTTGGTTTAAAATGGTTTTTAATTTGCAATTGCCGATAAAATGGCAGCGATTTTTTTCACAGTTGACCACTTCGGTATTGTTTTCCATCAGTAAAACCACTTCGGCAATATTAATTTCTTCAGCTGGCCTGCCGAGATAGATGCCGCCCCCTTTGCCTCGAACGTTGTTTAAGTAACCGCCTTTGCCTAATTTATTGACGATTTTGACCATATGATTTCTGGAGACGGCAAACAGTTCGGCAAGATAGCCAATGGTGAACGGTATATCAGATTGTTCTTTTGCTAGATGGAGCAGAACACGGAGGCTGATGTCGGTATAAAGTGTCAGTTGCATGATTGACCTAAGTGGAGGCTTCAAAGGCATCGAGATAGATCTCTTTGCTGTTCATCCCCGCTAAAAAAAGTTTGATCTTGAGCTGTTTAACCAACTCAGGATCACCGCAGAGATAGGCTTTTTTACTTGCTAAGTTACTCGTGTTTTGTAAAACAAGCTCACTAATATTGCCTTCTAAATAGGCGGTCGTTTGAGCATCTTGTTTTAAGACACAAGGGTGATAAGAGACCTGTTCATGTTGGGCTTCGATTTCGGAAAGCTGTTTGCTATTGTATAAGCCTGTTGGCTCGATTGCACCATGAAAGAGGTCAATTTGACCACGATGACCGGCTTTTAGGGCGCTGTGTAAAATCCCTTGCAGTGGTGCGAGTCCGGTGCCAGTGCCAACCAGCAATAAATCACGATCCAGATTGTCGTCGATATAGAAACAATCACCGGCTGGGCCTTGCAGTTGCACTGATTGACGCTCACTTGCCTCATGAGCAATCCAATTTGAAAAACGTCCGTCTGGGATAATGCGGATATGAAATTCAAGCAGATCGGAGTCGGCTAAATTTGCGATAGAATAACTTCGTCCCAGCTGTTCATCTTTCCACAGTGTGACAAATTGACCGGCATAAAAATGAAAGCCTGATGGGCGCTGTAGTTTGAGCTGAATAACATTATGGCTGAGCCACTGTTTACTGATCAGGACGCTCTCATAGCGGCTTTCGTTTGCAGCGGGGCGTTCAATAATTAACGGTTCTTTTGGATAACATTGACAAGCCAGAAAATAAGATTGTGCCTTAAGTGTCTCTTTTAATCCCTGTTGGGCTGTGTCGGGCGGAGTACCCTCTGTGGCTTTCATTAGGCAGCTTTGGCAATTGCCACTGCGGCAATTGTGAGGAATCTCTAAGCCTGCATTGAGCAAAACCGTTAAGACATCTTCTTTAGCGAGACTAAAACTTTGGTTTTCGAACTGAATGTGACTCATGATTTTTTCCTAAAGTAGCAAAGGGGAGCTAAACTTCCCTCTTGCTTATTACTGAACTTTAACGGTTTAAGATGTCGTCTCTGACGCTGTTGGCGATGTGGGCTACTTCGGCGATGTCGCTCTCTGCGACCCCCAGCTCTTGCAAGGTTTTTCCCAGCAGTTCGATAATGGCATCGACATGTGAGTCGTTTAAACCGATCAAATGTTTATGGCCTTCACGCATATCTTGACCGGTGTAGCTGTTTGGACCACCAAAAACCATGGTCAAAAAGCCTTTCTGCTTGGCGATCTGTGCATCCATCTCAACCGCATCAAAGTAGCCATTGACTCGGTCGTCGCTTAAAACCTTGCGATAGAAAGTGTCAACTGCTGCATCAACTGCCGCTGCACCGCCAATTCGTTCGTATAAACTGCTCACTATCGTTACTCCAAAGGTGGGTGATCAAAATTGATGGGCTACTCTAACAAAAGATGTATATATAATGCAACTTTAAAATCAGGGCTTTTTTATCGCTGCAAGCGCATCTCTGCAAGCAGATGTGGGCTTTGAGTTATGATGGCGATCATTTGATGCTGCTGTCACTCTATTTCAACTCAGGAGAGTCTTTATGAGCCAATTTGTTGATTTTTTGCACGAAGTGTTTGAAACGTTTGGCACTGTTTCGGCGCGTAAAATGTTTGGTGGTTATGGCATCTATCATCAGGGGGTGATGTTTGCTTTGGTGGCCGATGAGCAGCTCTACTTGAAGGTGGATCAGAGCACACGACAAAAATTTGAGGAGAAGGGTCTTTCAGCGTTTCAGTATCAAAAAAACGACAAGCAGGTCAATATGTCCTATTTTTTGGCACCCGAAGAGATTTATGATGATAAGGAACAGGCTGCTCAGTGGGCTGCTTTGGCATTTGGGGTGGCAAAAAATAGAAAAAGGCCGAAGAGAAAAGTGAAACAGTGAATTTATTTTTTTGGAGTTGTGATTATGGGTAGAGGGACGCTGTGTTGTCTTATTTCGCTGCTGTTTTTTTCATCCGCTCAGGCTGAAAAACCAGTTCCTTCAGAGTCTGATTTTGTCATTGGTAAATTTTCAAAGTCTGCATTAGAGCATTGGCAGCCTAAAATTTTTTCTGGTGAAACCCAATATGAGTTGGTGTTGGACAAAACCGTTTCGCCGCCTCGGACGGTACTGAGGGCAAACAGCAATGGCACCGCTTCGGGTCTGTTTTTTAAACAGCGCATTGACCTTGAAAAACAGCCGTGGCTGAACTGGTCATGGAAAACCGAAGGTGTGTTTTCTAATCTGGATGAGCGACAGAAGAGGGGTGATGATTTTGTCGCTCGGCTTTACATCGTGGTGGATGGCGGCCTTTTCTTTTGGAACACACGAGCGTTGAATTACGTCTGGTCAACGTCGGCTGCGGTGGGGGAGTCATGGCCAAACCCATTTACCTCTAATGCCGTTATGTTGGCGTTGGAGTCGGGAGAGAAACACGTTGGCCAGTGGCGATATTATCGACGTAATGTACGGGCTGATCTGAAAAAACTGTTGGGTAAAGAAGTGCGTTACATTGATGCGGTGGCGGTAATGACCGACAGCGACAACGCAGGTCAGCAGGCGACAACGTATTACGGTGATGTCTATTTTTCTGCCGCAGCAAGGTGATCATCAATGTTCGAATATCATGGTGTGAACTCTTTTAATTTCACTCAGTCCCAACTTTCACGCTCTTTATCTTGGAAAAATATGATGACCATTTTATCTGCTGTGCATCGTGCTGTTTTTTTCTTCTTACCTCTGGTGATGTTTTTTTCCTCTTCTGCTCAGGCTGCGGAATCAACACTTATCGAGTTGACCCAAGTGCCGTGTCAATTTTTAGAGAGCGAAAAGGGTATTAATCACGGTTTTGCAAGTCAGCAGTTGGCAGATTGTGTGGCAATCAATGAAAAGACTCAAAAGGCGCGTTTGGCAAAAGCCAATATTTTACGACTGGCAGCGGGTTCTTACACCTTTCGGGTGATCAATAAAAACGTACCTTACGAACTCGGTTTTTGGCTGCGAGGCGATGGTCTGATCAACCGGGCGCGCCTACCAAGTGTCTCGGGTGGAGGGATTAAAACAGCTTCCCATCGAGATTATGAAATTGAGCTAAAAGCAGGCAAATACGTTTACTCCTGCCCATTGAATAATACTCCTGACTATACACTGGTGGTGAAATAGTGGCACAAAAAATCGGTTTATTAATCGCGTTTTTTTTGCTTTCATGGGTGGTTTTTTTGCTGCCGTCAGAAGGTCGATTGTTGATGTTGTTTGCCGTCGCGCTGCTGATGGGGTTAACGCTCTATCATGCCACCTTTGGTTTTGCATCCGCTTATCGTCAACTGCTGTTGCGTGGCCGAGTCAGGGGTGTGATGGCGCACCTGCTGATGTTGGCGCTGGCGACTCTGCTGTTTGCGCCAATCTTGGCCAACGGCTCTGTGTTTGATCATGGTGTGACGGGGGCGAATGCGCCTGTTGCTTTGCAGGTGGCTGTCGGCGCATTGCTGTTTGGCATCGGTATGCAGCTCGGTAACGGCTGTGCATCGGGAACTCTCTACGCCGTCGGTGGTGGCAGTCCACGCATGTTGCTGACGTTGGTTTCGTTTGTGGCCGGTTCATTTTGGGCGAGTTTGCATCTGGGCTGGTGGCAAGCTCTGCCGTCCTTGGGGGTGGTGACCTTGGGTGATGAGCTGGGCTGGCCACTGGCGGTGGCCGTGCAGTTGTCGCTGTTGGCTTTGATTGGCTGGGGGCTGTTTCGTTGGGGCAGACAAGAGCCTGAGAGTGAAAAAAAGAGTGACCATTTTTTATCAGGACCATGGCCGTTACTGATTGGCGCGTTGTTGTTGGCGCTGCTCAATTTTGCCGTGTTGTTGATCGCAGGCCATCCGTGGAGCATCACTTGGGGGTTCAGTCTCTGGGGCGCGAAAGCGGCGATGCTGCTGGGTTGGCAGCCGTGGAGCAGCGGTTTTTGGCTCGGTGGTTTTCAGCAGGCGGCACTGGAGCGGAGTCTGTTGTTGGATGAAACTTCCTTAATGAATTTGGGTATTTTGTTGGGCGCGTTTTTGGCAGCCGTGATGGCGCTGCGTTTTAAACCGAGTTTTGTTATTGAAGGCCGTTCGTTGTTGGCGGCGCTGATTGGGGGGCTGTTGATGGGCTACGGCGCGAGGATTGGTTTTGGCTGCAATATCGGTGCGTTTTTCTCTGGGATTGCGTCAACCAGCCTGCACGGTTGGCTCTGGATCGTGTTTGCTTTGCCAGGTTGTTGGTTGGGGATTCAACTGCGGCCTCGTTTTGGCCTCTGTAACGATTGAAAAAAATAGGATTGGCCTAGCCTAGGCCAATCCTGACACGGTTTAGGCGCGAGCCACCAGTTCAATGGCGAAGGTCAAGGCTTGACCGGCCAGAGGGTGGTTGGCATCGACGATGATGGTCTCGTCACGAATCTCTACCACACTCATATTGATGGTTTGGCCGTCGGGACTTTGTGCTTGCAGTGGCATGCCGACTTCGAGGGGCATCTCTTCGGGTAGCAGGTTTTTCGGCACTTCTTGCTGCATGTCGTCTTGGCGATGGCCGTAGGCGCGATCAGGTTCGATGCGCACGGTTTTTTTGTCGCCGACGTTCATGCCGGTGACCGCATCATCAAAACCTGGAATAACACCACCGGAACCTAAAACAAACTCCAACGGTTCACGGCCTTCGGAACTGTCGAACTGTTTGCCGTCATCGAGGGTGCCGGTGTAGTGAATTTGTACGGTATCGCCGTTTTTTGCTGCGCTCATGCTGTGTTCCTAGTCAGTTGATTTTTGGGTTGAAATAAAGTGATTCAGTCGTGAATGTCGAGTAATTTTTTAGCGATGTCTAGAGGGTCAATTTCCAACCCTTCCAGCTCTTCGTTCCAGTTGGGGCCGACCATGACGTTGTCGTCGATCATGCCCTTGAGCCAGCGGTCTATAAACTCATCGAGATCAATTTCGCTGGCTTGGTAGCCTGACCACTCGCCGACACAGTGCTGTTTGGCGAGTTTTTTACTCGACCAAAAGGGCATCACTTCGGTCTCTTCAAACTCACTGGAGTCGCAGATGACCCAGCCTTCGTCATTTTCTAGCCCCCAGACTTGGGCGTATTGACGAGCTTGTTGGACAAACACTTGGTAATTGAGGTGAAGTTGATCGCGGTTTTTGTTCATGGTGGGCATTCATAAGGGAGACAGGGGGGCAAGTGTACTGAAGCGAAGCGCTTAGCTCAAACCCCCCGAGATGGGGAGCTGAAGAAGGGAGGTTAACGGGAGAGGTTAACGGAGCCTTGTTGATTGATCGGCAGTTGGAAAGCGCCGATCAGGGCGTTGTCGCTGGTGGCTCCCATGGTGCCTTGGATGTCGTAGTTGAGCGCTTTACCACCGCTGAGTACGGAGAACAGGCCGCTGCCAAGATCCATAAAGTTCAGCGAGAGCGGCAAATTGATCACGCTTTTGCCGTTGGCTTTGATGTTGCCAACGTTGTTTTGCACCCCTTTGAACCACTGTGCGCCATTGACCTTGAGGGTGTAGTCGAGTTTATCCAATGCCAGCGAGAAGG
>JAUZRS010000191.1 GCA_030950195.1 Gammaproteobacteria bacterium
TCAGTTAGGTTAGTGATTGTAAGGCGACCCTCTTTCGAGGGTCGCTTTTTTTATGCCTGTTGATAAAATTCCCGTGTAAAATAGCGATCAAATAGAAGCGTAAGGAATATTGTTGTGCAAAAATCATTGTTGTCTTTTATCCTATTAACCTTTTTTTCCTTAACCTCGGCGGCAGCGGAGGTGATGTACGTCACTGATAAGTTGTATTTAGGGCTTTACAGCGAAAAAGGTGATAAGGGGAAGAAAGTTAAGACGTTGGTCAGTGGCAGTAAGTTATTTGTTGATGCCATTGAGGGTGGGTATGCTCAAGTTGAAACCGATCAAGGGGTCAATGGTTGGGTGAAAAGACGTTTTTTGGTGGAAAAAGCCCCAGCCATTGTGCAGCTAAAACTCTTACAAGCTGAACAAAGCGTGGGAGAGGTAATAGAGAAGCAGGCTTTACAGGTGGAGAATAAAACATTAAAAGAAAAAATAGCACTGCTAGAGAAAAGGTATGCTGAAAGTCAGCAAAAAGAGCGTTCAATACAAAGTGAACTAGAGCAATTGAAGCAGAATGGAGCTAAAGACGTTGTGCTTGAATCACACACTTCAGTTGTTAAAACAGAATTAGAAGATAAAGATTCTGTTTGTACTAAGAGTGTTGCTGATGATTTAGAGACAAACGTATCTCAAGAGCTATTGGCGTTAAAACAGAAGGTGAGCCAAGCGGTGTCCATTTTGAATTTGAGTCTCGATGAGAAAATGGAATCGTCAGAAAACCCATTGTTAAGCAGTTTAAAAAACAATCAAATGGTTCTGATTGGTGTGTTGTTGTTGATTATTTTATTGAGCTTTTTTGTCGGAGCAAAATGGGTTAGCTGGCGGATTCGGAATAAATTGGGTGGTGATTTGGTCTGGTAAATTGGATTTATAACTATGAAATACAAAGATTTACGTGACTTTATCGCTCAACTTGAAGCACAAGGCGAGCTAAAACGGATTCAATTTGAGGTTAATCCAAACCTTGAGATGACAGAAATATGTGATCGAACCTTAAAACAGGCCGGACCTGCGTTGTTGTTTGAACATGTGCTGGGTTCGGATATTCCCGTGTTAGCTAATCTATTTGGTACGCCCAAACGGGTGGCGATGGGCATGGGGGAAGATTCTGTTGAGGCACTGCGCGAGGTAGGAAAATTACTGGCGTTTTTAAAGGAGCCGGATCCACCCAAAGGTCTAAAAGAGGCGTGGAAGACCCTGCCTATTTTCAAAAAAGTCTTGGATATGGCACCGAAAATGGTGCGTTCTGCCGCTTGTCAGCAGCAGATGTTTGCAGGAGATGAGGTTGATCTGCATAAATTGCCGCTGCAGACCTGTTGGCCTGAAGATGTGGCTCCTTTGCTTACTTGGGGATTGGTAATTACCCAAGGACCGAATAAAAAACGCCAAAATATGGGCATTTATCGGCAACAGTTGTTGGGTAAAAACAAACTGATTATGCGCTGGTTGGCGCATCGTGGTGGAGCGTTGGACTTTAAAGAGTGGCAACAGAGCCATCCAGGTGAGCCGTTTCCGATTACGGTGGCTTTGGGAGCCGATCCGGCGACTATTTTGGCAGCAGTGACGCCAATCCCCGATACCTTGTCGGAGTACGCTTTTGCGGGTTTATTGCGGGGTTCAAAAACCGAACTGGTTAAATGCAAAGGTTCTGATCTGTCGGTGCCTGCCTCGGCAGAGATTGTTTTGGAAGGCGTGATTTACCCCGATGAGGTAGCAAAAGAAGGTCCCTTTGGTGATCATACGGGCTATTACAACGAGGTTGAAACCTTCCCTGTGTTTACGGTTGAGCGCATCACGCAGCGTAAAAAACCGATTTATCATTCGACCTATACGGGCAAACCGCCCGATGAACCGGCGGTTTTGGGCGTGGCACTGAATGAGGTATTTGTGCCTATTTTGCAAAAACAGTTTCCCGAAATTATTGATTTCTACCTACCTCCTGAGGGATGTTCTTACCGTTTGGCGGTAGTGAGTATTAAAAAACAGTACGCTGGTCATGCCAAGCGGGTCATGTTGGGGGTCTGGTCTTATTTACGCCAGTTTATGTACACCAAATTTGTCATTATTGTCGATGACGATGTGGATACGCGGGACTGGCAGTCGGTGATTTGGGCGATGACGACTCGGATGGATCCTTCTCGGGATACGGTGTTGATTGAAAATACGCCGATTGATTATCTCGACTTTGCCTCACCGGTTTCTGGATTGGGGTCAAAGATGGGGCTTGATGCCACCAACAAATGGCCAGGAGAGACCACTCGTGAGTGGGGAGAGCCTATTAAAATGAGCGATGAGGTAAAAGATCGAGTCGATGAGATATGGGATGAATTGAATATTTTTTCAGCAACAGAAATAGAATAGATAATAACCTATTTTATACAGGGTTTTTTATGCGATGAAAATCGGTGAAAATCTTCTTTTTCAAGCAGTTTTAGCAGAGCAGAAATGACTTATAAAATCGTAATACAGCCAAGCGCACATCAACTGGATGTGGATGAAAACGAAACCATTTTGGATGCAGCCTTGCGACATGGCTTCTCTTTTCCATATGGTTGCCGAGGGGGTGCCTGTGGTGCTTGCATGGGTAAAGTGGTTAGCGGTTCGATTGATTATCGTGGTGACAGACCCAGAGGCATCAGTGATCAAGAAGAGATTGCTGGTCAGGTGTTATTTTGCCAAGCCTACCCGAGCAGTGATCTTGAAATTGAAGTACATGAAATTCTGGCCCAAGAGGAGATTCGGGTAAAAACCTTGCCGGTACGATTGGCGCATAAAGAGAAGCTAACTCACGATATTATGCGTTTGAAACTGCAACTGCCACAGAGCGAACGCTTGCAGTTTTTGGCCGGTCAATACATTGATATTTTATTGGCAGACGGTCGTCGTCGCGCCTTTTCATTGGCCAATGCACCGCACGATGATGAGTATCTGGAGCTGCATGTGCGCCACGTTGAGGGCGGCGAGTTCACCGATAAAGTGTTTGATTCACTGCAAGAGAAGAGTTTGCTGCGCATGGAAGGGCCGCACGGTGATTTCTTTTTGCGCGAAGAGTCTGAGCGGCCAATGATTTTGATTGGGGGCGGAACGGGCTTTGCACCACTAAAAGGCATTATCGAACACGCTTTGGCTTCTGATCATCATCGTCCGATGCATCTGTTTTGTGGTGTGCGAGCGGGGCGGGATTTGTATATGGATGCAATGGTGAAAGGCTGGATGCAGGAGTATGATTTTGTGCAATACACACCTGTTTTATCCGAACCTAGTGATGAAGATAAGT
The DNA here is from genome assembly GCA_030950195.1 of Gammaproteobacteria bacterium. Lineage (GTDB taxonomy): Bacteria > Pseudomonadota > Gammaproteobacteria > JAUZRS01 > JAUZRS01 > JAUZRS01. The sequence continues at coordinate 3,317 of JAUZRS010000191.1, forward strand.
GGTCAGGGGCGCTGGGTTTTGTGCATCAAGAGGTGTTGAAACAGTATCAAAATTTAGTCGATTTTGATATTTACATGAGCGGCCCACCGATTATGGTGAAGACGGCCCGTGATGCGTTTCGAGAGCAGGGGGTTGCTGATGAAAATATGTTTTACGACTCGTTTGATTACGCAGCAGATACCTTGAAAAAGATTGAAGAAGGCGCTGATTAACAAGTTGCGGTTAGGCTTTTGTTAAAGCGTGTTGCAGACCCAAGCGGTAGTTTTCCAATGCAGCTTCTTTTTCACCCAGTTGAGTTAGGAGTTCTGCGTACTGGTAATAACTCTCGGCGCTTTTTTCAAAACTGAGGCTGGTTTCCAGATAGAGTTTGGCTTTGCCCCACAATTGGCGAGCCATGCAAATACGGGCTAAGCTTAATAACAGCGTAGCACTTTGTTGGTGTTCTACTAACCACGTTTCAGCACAGTTTAACTGCTGGGTTGTGTCCTTTTTTATCGCCAAGCCATAAGCGTTTGCCAGCTGTTCATCCCAACTGTGATTAAGCAGTTCTCGCAAAATTGTTTCTGCCAATTCCATCTCTTCTGCTTGTATTAGTTTTTGACTGTAAGCGTGGACAATCAATGGATTTTTTTGATTCTCTTTGCAGAGTTTTGACCAGAGAACTTTGCTGTCTTCAATGTTTGGGCTTTGTTTTAGTAAAATACCCCAGCTTTGTTGTTCCAACTGAAGCAATTCTGTTTCAGTTAGGATGCTTTTTTTACGCAGTTCAGGGAGGCTATTAAAAATCGTTTTCCACTGATTTTTCTTCTGTTGATACTCTAAATTTAGCTTTTTAAACAAGGGGTGTTGAGGATTGGTTTTTTCTACTCGGTCTAGAATTTTTTTAGCATTTTTTGTCTGTTCATCATTTAAATACCAGCTGGCTAAACTGAGATTCAGTGCTGTTGCTGCGTGGCCGTGCTCATTCAAGGCCGTTTGAATGTAATCATCGCGGCGTTGGGATTCTCCCATTTGATGTGCGCAGTGAGCAGCAAGTAGGTAGTTGATCAGTGGCGCTTCACTCTGTTTCATGTAATGAGTACAAAGTTGTTCAGCGTGTTGCCAGCGCTGTTCAAGCATTTCGGTAAAGGCGCGGCGCAGACTTCGATGCGCGCGCAGGCGGGCTTTTTCAGTTTGTCGGGAGTGCAGCTTGTTTGGAATTTTAAAAATGAATTCCAATAAGCGAATCGCAACATGCAGTAAAACATAAAACAGGAGGATGGCACCGAGCAAAACAGCCAAGGTGCTCTCTATGCTGAGATTATCATAGCCGATCAGAAGATAGCCCGGATCCTTTTGGATCATTAAACCAGCAGCTACAGCTAAAAAGAGTAAAACCAGCGTTGAGATCAGCGTTATCATTACTGTTTCTCCTCAACAGGTTTTTGAGCAGGTTTTTTAGAGTAAATGTTTCTGATGTTGTGGATCAAATCGAAAGCGGGTTTTAAGTTGATTTCTTCTACAGATAAACTGACATTGAGTAGATTATTTAACTCAGATAAATAGTGTCTGCCACTCTTTGTGTTGATGTTGTAACTATTTTTAACAAAATCCAAGCTGGCTTCAATGTGATTTTGATAACTTTCTTCTTCGTAACGCAGTAGTGCAATTCGTGCGGCTCCCAATTTTAGAATAAGCTCTTCATCTGTTTGTTGTTGATTGTTGGTGGAAAAATTTTTAACCACACGGCCATCTTGACGCACGACGATAAATTTTTCTAAGGTTTTCCAGATTGAATTTGTCTCTGTGTTTTTATTATCTTCTTGTTGTTCTTTGTTTTTAATATGCGCTACGATGGGTGATAAAGTTTCAACTTGTTTTTCCAGTTGATGAAGTTTGATAACCGTATTACCAATTTCAGGTGTTTGGATACGGTTTAGCTGTTGAACTGTCTGGTTTAAATTATTGAATAATAAATTTACATTATTCTCTTTGGGCAAAGTCTGTACTCGTTGTATGGCGGTGAGCAGTGCTTTGGCTGCGCCATTTCGATTGTGTAATAAATTCACTTGATAGTGAGAAATTCTAAGTAGGTATTCAATTTCGCTGAGAAGCGCTGCTTGGCTGCTGTTATGGCCGACTTGGTTGATGCGATTGCGCAGTGAGTTATTCACCCCTTGCAGTTGCTTCTTTAATTCAGTTATATTTTTTTGTTGAGTTAAGTTTAGTTGTTGCACATTTTGTTGCAGCTGTTCAA
>JAUZRS010000192.1 GCA_030950195.1 Gammaproteobacteria bacterium
GCGCAGTGGCGTGAGGCTGATGCGTTGTTGCAGCAGGGGGTAGTTGGCTTGCTGCATTTCATCCAGCAGGGTTTGATGCAGTTTTATCAGCACCAGCCCTGAGCGTTGGGCGTAACGGGCCTCGCTGGGCAGCTGTTCTACGGCGGTTTGAAACTGCTGGTGGATGCGCTGGGCTTGCAGCGCCAGCAGTTTGGCCAGAGCGTCTGGTGGTGTGACGCTGGGTTGCAGTAACTGCTCGGCTTGGATGTTAAACTGTTCAAGCTCTTCGATTGGAATGTAAATCCTTCCCCGTTGTCCGTGTCGATGCAGGTCGCGCAGCATTTGGCTCAGTTGCAGTGCGCTGCCTAGGGTTTTTGCGTAGGCTTGGGCGCTGTTTTTCTGCCCTCCCAGCACCTGTGAAACCAGTTGTTGCAGTGCGCCGAAATCCGTTTCGCAGTAGAGAACGAGATCGGTAAACGTGCGGTAGCGGCTGTAGGTGAGATCCATTTCAGCGGCTTCAATGATGTTTTGAAACAGACTCTCTGGCAAAGCGTGCTGTTGTAAAACGTGCTGAAGCTGCTGGCTGAGGGGGTGTCGTGCTGCGTCTTGAAATAGACGTGCTACTTCTGCTTGCCACCACGCCAATTTGTGTTGGGCGGTGTTGGCATCGCTGCATTGATCAATAACGCGGCTGATGTGCTGCTGAAATTGATACAGGCTATGAATGGCACTCCGTTGGGAGGGGGTGACAAACAGCAGACTGTAATGCCTGCTGGAGCCAGATGGAACCGGAGTTTGGCTCATTGTGACGCGCTGAGGTTAGCGACGCGGCAATTCAATTTTAGGCTTTTTCGGGTGGCGTCGATAGAATGTCGCGGTATTGCCGATTTTTTGGATCAGATTGGCTTTGCTCAGCTGTTGAATCTGCTCGATGCATTCGGCTTTGGCATCACGATCCCCGACGTTGATTTTGATCTTAACCAGTTCGTGGTATTCCAGAGCGTTTTTGATCTCGTCTTTGACGTTGTCGCTAAGGCCGTGTTGGCCGACCCAGATGATCGGTTTGAGCGCATGGGCGAGAGAGCGGAGAAATTTTTCTTGAAGTTTATTGAGTGTCATTTGAGTGAGTCTTAGATAATGGAAAAAAAGCGTGAATCCCCGCAAGCGAGCGGCGCGAGTGTAGCACAGCGCGGAGCGGGA
>JAUZRS010000193.1 GCA_030950195.1 Gammaproteobacteria bacterium
TTGCGGGGTTACGCGCAGAAGAACCCGAAACAAGAGTACAAGCGTGAATCCTTTGAGATGTTTACCCAGCTTTTGGATCAGGTAAAACAAGAGGTGGTGGTGGTGCTGTCGCGGGTGGCGGTGCAAAACGACGATGCGGAGCGGATCGAAGAGAGCCAGCGTCAGAGTGCGCCAATGGATTATCAACATGCGCAAGCAGAATCACCGGTACAGGTAGTACCTGTTGAGAATGAAAGTGAAGGGGAAGAAACACACACACCTTATGTACGTGAACAGCCCAAATTGGGACGCAATGAACCGTGCTGGTGTGACTCGGGGAAAAAATTCAAGCAATGTCACGGTAAATTGAAATAAGTGCGGATTGGAACAAAATAATGGCAGTAAATTCAGCAGTGATGCCCGAGTTGCATCCGGTAGCCGGAGTGCGTTTGGCCAGCGTGGCCTGTGGGATCAAAAAGAGTGGCGTTGATGATTTGGTATTGATGGAACTGGCCAAAGGCTCGACCACTGCGGCGGTCTTCACTCAAAATGCGTTTTGTGCCGCACCGGTAACGCTGGCGAAAGCGTTTTTAGCACAGCACTCGCCGCGCTACTGGTTGATCAATTCCGGTAACGCCAATGCGGGTACGGGGCAAGGTGGTTTGGCTGATGCTCAACAGTGCTGTGCTTGGTTGGCGACCGAAGCGGGTGTGACCGTGGAACAGGTGTTGCCTTTTTCCACCGGCGTGATCGGTGAACGGCTGCCCATGAGCTGTTTTCAGCTGGGCATTCCGCAGGCACTGACGGCGCTGCATGAAGACCGCTGGGCAGAGGCAGCGCAGGGCATCATGACCACCGACACCTGCGCTAAAGGTTTTTCTGAGCAGTTTGAAATTGCCGGTCAGACGGTGACCATTACCGGCATCGCTAAGGGATCAGGCATGATCCACCCCAATATGGCCACCATGCTGGCCTATTTGGCTACCGATGTTGAGGTGTCTCAGGAGGATCTGCAACAGGCTTTGCAAACGGCGGTAAAACCCTCTTTTAACAGCATTACTGTTGATGGCGATACCTCCACCAACGACGCTTGTCTGTTGGTCGCCACGGGGCAAAGTGGCCTGATTTTGGATCAAGATTCTGAACATTGGCCCCTGTTTCAAGCGGCGCTGAACGAAGCCTGCAAAAGCTTGGCCTTGGCGATTGTGCGAGACGCTGAGGGCGCGACCAAGTTCATTACTTTGCAGGTTGATTCGGGGCGCAATGAGGATGAGTGTCGTCAAGTGGCCTTTACCATCGCTCATTCCCCTTTAGTGAAAACCGCTTTCTTTGCCAGCGACCCTAATTGGGGACGAATTTTAGCCGCTGTGGGGCGTTCAGGTCTGCCAGAGTTGGATGTGGAGCAGATCAGTATCTATCTGGATCACGTCTGCATTGTTCGAAACGG
>JAUZRS010000194.1 GCA_030950195.1 Gammaproteobacteria bacterium
CGCTTTAAAACTACCTCCTCTGACTGCACTCATAACACCTCCTACCATGCCATGAGCAAAGGCTTTTTCGCCTTTGGCTGCAATCGTTGCAGCTCCCTGAAATGCGGTACCAATACCCATAATCATTCCCGCCCCCAAAGCTCCCAAAACAGCGCTTTTCAGATTCCCTCCTGACACCAGACCCGAAATAAACCCTGCGGCCACCACATTCAACCCCGGCACAGATGCAATCGCGATGGCAAACAGCGTTGTGCCGTACGTCTGCACAAATCGCGTGATCGAGTTCAGCCCTGCAAGCAACTGTGAACCCATCGCGCTGAACATATTCCCCACCGCCTTCCACAAGCCGCTGAGAAAAAAGCCACTCGGGTCGGTGTATTTCAGGGGGGGGCAGTTCGGCAGTGGTTTTCGTGTGGCGCAATGCGCTGCGCTTATTGACGCCCTACCAAGGTGTCTATCGAGGTGTAGGGGCTGAAAATTTTCAGCCCTTATTTACGCTGTGAGATGGTTTTTAGAGAAGTGGAAACGAACGATTTGATTAGCTAAAAACTGGCCAACCAGTTGTTCAATTTTTGCTGTGGAGCATAATAAGACTCTTCAGTCTCGACGTGTTTTTGAGTAGGTTGTTCCACTCGCGCCAACAATTCTTGGCCTTCCACATAACGTTGCAGAGCATCCAGCAACAGGCTGCTGCGAGAGGAGTGATTGGATTCCATTAGCTTTTGCAAACGAACATCCAGTTCATTCGGTATCACAACATTAACTACTGACATCAAAAACTCACTCTGGGTGGCTGAATTCGCTCTCCATTATCCATATATTGAGTGGAGTGTCACCTCCACTAAGCGGGAATTTCAACAGCCTATGAACATAAGTCTCGTCTTAGGCCACTATTTTTACCGTTATCCAGAGACAGAACCACGCAAACAGACCGGCAATCACATCGTCAATCATAATGCCAAAACCACCGCCCACCTGTCGATCCAACCAACTGATCGGCCACGGTTTCAAAATATCGAAAATTCGGAAGTAAATAAACCCCAACACAATCCACTGCCAACCGCTGGGAGCCATAAACATGGTGATCAGAAAACCGGCGATCTCATCCCAAACAATGCCCGAATGGTCGTGTACACCTAAAATATCCGCAGAAACCCCGCAGATCCAGATGCCAATCAAGCAGACAAAGACCGTCACCAACAGATACTGAAGGTTAGAGAGCGAGGTCATCATCAAATAGAGCGGCACGGCGGCCAAGGTGCCAAAGGTACCTGGCGCTTTGGGCGCAAGGCCACTGCCAAAGCCCAAAGCCAAAAAATTGATGGGGTGTTTGAGGTCTTTCAATGTCAAGCGTTTACTGGTTTTACTCATGTTTTATGCTCTATCAAAGTGATCAAACCCCATTATGGGTAACGCTTCAATGCTTTGTGGACGTTGCAAACGTAACCCCTGCTTTGGCTCAATTTGGCCAATGACACTGATCTTGGGCAAATCAAATTGCGCTTGTAACTCATGCAACGCCTTGGCCGACAGAGTAAAACACAACTCATAATCATCACCGCCAAACAGCGCCATTTTTTCTTGAATTTCAGCAGGCTGTTGGCATAATTCAGCAGAAAGGGGCAGTTTATCGAGTTGCAACAGCGCACCTACCTTGCTGGCGGTGAGAATATGGCCTAAATCGGCAGCCAAGCCATCGGAGACATCAATGCAACTGTGCGCTTTGCCGCGCAACGCCAGACCCAAGACCACTTGAGCTTCGGGGCGGTTGAGTTTTTGCAGCGGATTTTTGACAGCGGCTAATTCACCCAAGGCCATTTTTAACCCCAAAGCACCGTCCCCCACCCGCCCAGAAACACAGATCAAATCACCTACCTGAGCACCATCGCGTCTTAAGGCCGCCCCAACGGGAATAAAACCATGCACTTGCACCGTAATGCTCAAAGGGGCTTTGACGGTGTCGCCGCCCACCAACGTCAGCTGGTGGCGCTCCGCCAGTTGAAAAAACCCCTCACTGAAGGCCTCTAGCCAATGAGGATCAAGCTCAGGAAGAGAAAGTGAAAGGGTTGCCCAAGCGGGCTCTGCTCCCATCGCAGCAAGATCACTGAGACCAACGGCTAAGGATTTATGGCCAACATCAAACGCTGAGGTGTGGTGAGGAAAATGCACCCCCGCAGCGAGGGTATCTATAGAGACCGCCAGTTGATGCCCAGCGGGAACGTTGAGTAAGGCGCAATCGTCACCGATGCCCAGTGGCACATGTTCAGTACGCCCCGCCCGTCGTTTGAAATAGTACTCAATCAGAGAAAATTCACTTGACATGGGATCTGTCCAGATTAAGCGTTTCGCTCTGATTTTCGCGCCTGTTTTGAGACCTTATCAAGCACCCCATTGATAAACTTATGGCTCTGATCCGCACCAAACAGTTTGCTCAGCTCGACCCATTCGTTGATTACCACCCGATGGGGAATTTCTAAACGGTAGCGCAACTCGTACGCCCCAAGGCGCAAAACAGCCCGTTCAACAGGATCGACTTGCTCTATTGTGCGGTCAATGTGAGGTGTAATCAGACCATCCAAAAGGCTCAGTGCTTTTGGCACCTCTTCTACCAGCTCGATAAAATAATCGGGGTCGGCTTTGTGCATATCCGCTTGGGAGTGAGAAAATTGCTCACGGATGTCCGCCAGATTGTCGCCACTCATCTGCCATTGATAAAGGGCTTGCAACGCTTTGCGCCGCGCCATGCGTCGAGCATGAGGTAAATTTTTTCGTGCCATTACGGTTTACAGCTTGCGTAACAAGCTGATCATCTCCACTGCGGTTTGAGCGGCTTCAGAGCCTTTGTTGCCCGCCTTGGTACCGGCACGCTCAATGGCTTGCTCGATGCTGTCGGTGGTAAGAATGCCGTTGATCACAGGCAGACCGTGTTTCAGCGCCACACTGGAGAGCCCTTTGGCGGATTCGCTGGCGACAAAATCAAAATGCGGCGTGGAGCCGCGAATGACTGCACCCAAGGCGATGATTGCATCGTAATTGCCACTGGCGGCCATTTTGTCGGCAATCAGAGGCATCTCAAAGGCACCCGGCATACGTGCAATGGTGATGTGCGACTCAGCAATACCGGAACGATCCAACAGATCCAGTGCGCCTGCGAGCAGGCTTTCAACGATAAAGCCGTTAAATCGACCGACAATAATGCCAAATTTGCCGGATTCGATGGTTAAGTCACCGTGTACGGTGTTGATGTTGCTCATGGGAGGTGTCCTAAATCTAAATTAATCGGTAATGTAATCGACCACTTCCAAGCCAAAACCGGCCAGACCGTGGAAGATTTTCGGGGCGCTCATCAGTGACATTCTGCGTACCCCCAGATCAGAGAGAATTTGCGCGCCGATACCGAAGGTACGCAGGTCTTCTGGTTCGTCGTGTTTGGCTTCTTCGGGTTTGCCGCTGTGCATCTGGTAATACTGCAACTGGCGGACAAGATCACGAGGTTCTTCGGGTTTACGCAGAATCACCAACACGCCCGACTCCATTTCCGCAATGCGCTGCATTGCATCTTGCAACGGCCAACCGCAGGCGTGGCTGGCACCGAGCGCATCACAGAGCACATTTTCCACATGCACCCGTACCGGTGTGGCGGTCTCAGGGTCAATTTTGCCCTTAACCAGCGCCATGTGCAGACCGCTTTCGATCCGATCTTGATAGGCCACCAGATGAAAATCACCGTGTTTGGTGGGCATCGGCGTTTCGGCCACGCGCTCGATGCTCTTTTCGTTTTCAATTCGATAGCGGATCAGATCTTCGATGCTGCCGATTTTTAGATCGTGCTCTTGAGCAAATATTTCTAAATCAGGGCGACGCGCCATGGTGCCGTCTTCGTTGAGGATTTCGACGATCATGGAAGAAGGCTCAAAACCGGCCAAGCGCGCCAGATCACAGCCTGCTTCGGTGTGTCCAGCGCGGTTCAGTACCCCACCGTCTTGTGCCATCAAGGGGAAAATATGCCCAGGTTGCACAATGTCCTCCGGTTTCGCGTCAGCGGCCACCGCTGCTTGCACGGTCACGGCACGATCCGCAGCAGAAATGCCGGTGGTAACACCCTGCGCCGCTTCAATGGAAACGGTGAAATTCGTGCCATGAGCGTCTTGAGTGTGGGTCACCATCAAAGGCAGGCGCAGCTGGTGACAACGTTCATGGGTCAGCGTCAGGCAGATCAAGCCCCTCCCGTAACGCGCCATAAAATTGACATCGTCGGGCTGGACTGTAGAGGACGCCATAATCAAGTCACCTTCGTTTTCACGTCCTTCATCGTCCATGATGATGACCATTTTTCCTTGGCGCAGGTCGGCGATGATCTCTTCAGTTGTATTTAATTCCATAACAGTTCTTTATCTTTAAAATTTCAAAATAAGGGGGTGCTGTGCAGCGAAGGCGCGATTCTAACAGAGCCGAGGGCAATAGATCACTTCATAAAGCCATTTTCTGTCAATAATCGCTCAGTGATGCCGTTTGATTGTTTTTCTTGCTCCGCACCCCAGAGCAATCGTTCCAGATAACGGACAATCAGATCCACCTCTAAATTCACCTTTGTACCAACTTGGTATTGGCCGATGACCGTCTCTTGCACCGTGTGTGGCACGATGTTGAGTTCAAAGCGGTTATTATTGATGGCGTTTACCGTCAGACTGATGCCGTCCACGGTGATTGAGCCTTTATGGACAATGTATTTGGCCAACGCTTGCGGCGCTTCGATAATGAATTTCACCGAGCGCGCCGAGTCCACTCGCTCCACCACGTTGCCTAAGCCGTCCACATGACCACTGACCATGTGGCCACCAAGGCGAGTCTGGAGCGTTAAGGCTTTTTCCAGATTAACGGGGCTGCCGCTTCGCAGCGTGCCTAAAGTAGTCAGAGAGAGGGTTTCCAATGAGACATCGGCAGCGTAACCGTCACCTGGCAGCTCGATCACCGTTAGACACACCCCATTGGTGGCGATGCTGTCTCCTAAAGCCACATCACTGAGATCCAATTTGCCACTCCGAATGTGCAAACGCACATCGCCCCCACGGGGTTCCAACGCTTTGATGCTGCCGACCGCTTCGATAATACCTGTAAACATAGTGCCCCCAATTGAACGATTGAGCTGAGCGAATAAAAAATTGTGAAGCGCATCATAAACGTGTGTGGAGTGAGAACCCAGTGTTTATCGCTGCTCTATTTGGTCTTTCATGGTTACGAACATAAAGACTTAATATACTAAACTGTGAGGCAGATCTCACAGTTAATCAGAATAAGCACACGTTTCAGCCTGTTTGTGCTTGCAGTCCCCTCTTTCTCAGGAATAAAATATTCGATTGCCATCGCTGAATTGGAATTGTCAGGTGTTTAGAAGAATAATTGAAAATATGCATGACTCAGTGGAAAGGTTAATCGCTGAAGGTGAGTTAAAGCAGGCTCTCTCACGTCTCGCAAAAGCGCAGAGCACGGATGAAGAGAGCGCCCGAAGCACACTGCAACAAATTGACAGACTTACGTTTGAGTTTGAAAAGTCAACTCACTTGGCTGCCAGCTCAGCGGCCTTGCAAAGCGAGTTAGAAGAGAGACAAGGTGCTCATTTTGAACGTGCTCAGCACGCTCAACAGGCGCTCAATTTAATTGACAGCCTACTGAACCGAGTGCCCTCTGAAGAAAATAAAATCCTCTTGCTGGTGTACTTGGATCAGACCGCCAATGCTCTAAAAGTGTTAAAACAGTACTCAAAAGCTCGACCCTTGTTGGAGAAGGCGCTCACCTTACAAGAGCAGTTATTTGAGCATAACAGCCCAGAAATGGAGGCAGGATTAAATAATTTGGCGTTGTTGCATCAGTTAATGGAACAGCCGGTTAAGGCACTGCCTCTGTTTGAACGGGTTTTGAAGCTTAGAAAACAGAATGTGAAAACACAACCATTAGCACTGGCTGAAACCGAAGCTTGTTTGGCGAAACTCTACGGCGAAGCGGACAATATTGATGAAGCGATTAGGTTATACAGCAGTGCCTTGCATCGTTATCAAGAAGTTGATCAAACTCAGACTCCACCGGTCATTGGAGAACTGTTGTGTGATTTAGCCCAGTTGTACGAACGTAATGGCGAACTGGACAACATGCTCTCTTTTTACGAACAGTCCTTCTTCTTTGCTGAAGGACAATTCAATAGAGAACACCACACCGTTGAAAACCTATTGACCGACTTGGCTACGTTGCACCAGAAAGCAAGCGCCTTAGCTGAGTTGTATGCTCAGCATGAACCCAGTAAACAATTAAACTTACATCGCCGGTGCGTTGATTTTAGAGATAAGGTCTTTGAAAAATACCGTGAGAGTCAAGTATTTGATGATCATACGGTGCTGTATGAACCCCGCTGCGAGCAATATTTGCGTGTGTATCAACAGACGGCGGGGAAATATTATTCAGCCTCAATGAGTGCAACCACCCTGCAACATCAAGCTGAACTTTTATACCGTTTAGCCGAAGCGTATGAGGTTTTGGGCAATTTGGATGAAGCTCTGCCGTTGTATGAACGCGCCTTGGGTTTGATGGAAAAAGCCTTAGGCAATGACAACAGCCAATTGCATCCTATTTTAAGAAAACTGGTGGCGATGTATGAATTTATGGCCGAACCGGACAGAGCGGTGGCATTATATGAACAATACGGTGCAGTTTATGAAGCGGCTCTCAGTCATGCAGGGCTGGCGAATGATCAGCTGTTAAATGATCTGGCCGAACTCTATCTTGAGTCTAATAAACCCGACGAAGCACTGGTTTTATATGAACGTGCCTTGAAGTTCAGTGAACGTTATTACGGTAAAAATGACAACACCGTGCGCAACATTCTGGAGAAAATGGCACGTCAGTTGGAGTCAATGTTCGAATACGATGAAGCGTTGCCACTGTACGAACGTATCCTTAATATTGATGAAAAGCGTCTGCCAGAAGATTCATTGACGGTACTGGCGTTGCGAGAAAAATTGGAATTTTTGTATGAAAATGGCTCGGGAGAAACCTTCCCCCACGATTTGGAAAAAAATCTGGAAACCTATCGGTTGATGCTCGCTAATCTGGAAGAGACGCTGGGTGAAAAGGATCGTTCTGTGCCAGCTGCGCTAGTCAAACTGGCCATGTTGTATAAATTGGGCGGCAAATACGAACAAGCTCTGCCCCTCTATCAACGTGCTTTGAACATTCGCGAACGTGTTTTTGGTGCTAATTCTCCCTCTGTGGCATCGGTTCTGAGCAAGTTAACAGAGCTTTATATGTTGTTGGGTGACTACAAAAAAGCTCTGCCACTGGGTAAACGATCACTGGCCATTCGACAAAAACTGTTTTGCAAAAGCAGCCGAACCTTAGCCAGAAGTATGCACAACCTCTCTGTTTTATATCGGCTCATGGGCGACTATAAAAAGGCCCTGCCATTATGCGAAGACGCTTTGGTAATTCGAGAAGAGGTCTTTGGCAAGAGTGGCAATATGAGCGTTGCCTCCACTTTGACCAACTACGCTCTGTTATGCCAATCAAGCAAAGAGTACGACAAGTCCGCAAGCTTATTCAAACGTACGCTGGCGCTACAGAAATCAATTTCCGGATCTGAAAGCCCGATGGTGGCTGCAACCTTAAATCATTTAGCCCTGTTGCACGATGAAATGGAGCTGTACAGCAGCGCTGCTTCGTATCAGAAACAAGCGCTGACCATTTGGTTTGCATCCTTAGGTAAAGAGAGCCTGCAAACCCGTCAGAGTATGCTCAGTTATTTTAGGAGTTTGGTGAACCGGCATAAAGAAAACAGGCAGATGGCGTTGGATGATTTTCTCTTTTTTATGAACCATCACCTTACTAAGGAGGAGGCGGCAGCTTTTGTGCAGACGTGGTTACCGCCACAACTGCTACCAGAATAAGATCATCCCTATTTTACAAGGGCATTGTTACGTTAATAACAGCGCCAACAGAAAAAAATTGGTCAGTAATAAAATCGCTGACACGCTGCGCCAAAAGGCCAGTGGATGACGTTCTATCAAGGGCAAGCTGGTTTTCATAAAATCGGGGTTGGGTGTGGAAAGGTCGTGCTGAAATTCAGAAAAACTGTCGTAACGCTGGTGGCGATCCGGATGTACCGCTTTTTGAATTGCTCCATCCATCCAGATCGGTACATTGTTGTTGTATTGACGAACTGAACGATAGTCGTAATTTTTATGCGCCTGTGCTTTTTCTAGTTTTCCATAGGGAAACTTACCACCACTGAGCATCTCGTAGATGGTTACCCCCAGTGAATATAGATCACTGCGAAAACTTCCTTCAAAGCCTTCAAACAATTCTGGAGCAATGTAATTTGCCGTACCCTGCATGGCGCTCGACTGTTTTTGAATGGGTGTGTAGATCTCTTTCAATCCGGCCACTTGAGTTGAACCAAAATCAATGATTTTTATATTATCATGCTGATCAATCATAATATTTTCAGGTTTAATATCTTGATGTACCATCTCTCGACGTTGAAATGCACGCAAACCCATTATGATTTGAGCGGTAAGGTCGCGGATTTTGCTTAAATTAGGCTCTGGATTATCTAAAATCCACTGTGCTAATGAACGTCCTTCAATGTACTCTGTAATATAGTAAAGACAACTGCGTTCTTCCTCTAATTTTTGCACCTTAAAAACATGAGGGTCATCAATGCGTCGTCCAATCCAGACTTCGTGAAAAAAGCGGTCAATATACGCGGGATCATCCTAAAAATTGACCGACGGGGTTTTAATGACCACCA
>JAUZRS010000195.1 GCA_030950195.1 Gammaproteobacteria bacterium
CCAAATAATAACGAACATCAAACTTCAAGCGCGAGTCTTCAAAAGGCTCAAAACCACACTCATAAGTTGAATTTTTTTCCTTATCCGGTTTGTTCGGCCCGATCATCAGCCCCATAGAGAGCACAACAGCGGCAACCACCAAACCGATTATCAGGAAGATTAAGATAGGCAAATAGCTTTCTAACATTAAGGTACTCCCAAACCAGAAGCTCTTCCGGTTTACCTTTAGCAGTGTAGAAAAAACGGTTTACGAATAGGGCAAGAACCCAAAAAAATAAAAAATTTAAAACCTGACAGCAGGGCGATTTGTATCGCCTCTTCCTGTACTGACAGCTTCAATAAAATGGTGCCGACGCCCGGACTCGAACCGGGATGGCTTACGCCACTACCCCCTCAAGATAGCGTGTCTACCAATTCCACCACGTCGGCTAAAGGTCAAACCAAAGGCTCAACCAAAAAACAGTTACTTCATTTTGGGCAGATCTTGCTCACCTACACCACTCTCGCTGCCCTCTGCGGGAATCAGCGGCGGCAGATCATTTTTAATCGAGGGTTTTTCAACCATCGGTGCCGAAACAGGTGACTCTGCCGCCACATCCAAAATACTACCCGCTTGAGTACGAGAGGCAGCGATGTAGGCCAAAAGCAAACTACTGGCAAAAAAGAGGATAGCAAATGTAGTCGTCAACTTAGCCATAAAGGAAGTCGCACCACGAGAGCCAAACACCGTCGCCGATGCACCGCTGCCAAACGCCGCCCCAGCATCAGCGCCCTTACCGTGCTGCATCAAAACCAGCGCAATCACACCAACGGCCAAAAAAACATGTACCACTAAAAAGAAAGATTCCATCGTTTAACTCAGCCTCAACCCGCTGCCTGACAAATGGCTAAAAAGCTTTCTGCTTGCAGTGACGCACCACCGATCAAACCACCATCAATGTCCGCCATAGAGAGCAGGTCTGCCGCGTTGCCTGCGTTCATGCTACCGCCGTACAAAATTTGCACTTTTTCAGCTACAGAACCGTCCAGTACCGCCAGTTTCTGACGAATAAACGCATGTACCTCTTGCGCTTGTTCAGGACTGGCGGTTTTACCCGTACCAATCGCCCAAACAGGTTCATAAGCAATGACCGCATTCGTCAGCGCCGTAACGCCTGCGCTGTTGATAATGGCATCCAATTGTGTCGCCACTACCGTTTCTGTGGCACCGGCCTCACGCTCTTCAAGCAATTCACCCACACACAAAATCGGCTTCAGACCTGCGGCTTGCACAGCGGCAAATTTCTTTGCCACCAGCGCATCGTCTTCGCCATAAATATTACGCCGTTCGGAGTGACCTAAGATCACGTATTCGCAACCGAATTCTTGCAACATACTGGTCGCAATTTCACCGGTAAACGCACCGCTCTCTTGATCGGCTGCATTCTGAGCACCGAGTTTGATGCCGCTATCACCGATGGCTTGCTGCACATCAGCCAAATGCACGAAGGCTGGGCAAACCACGACTTCGCTCTTGCTGACCGCGCTAATGCCTGCGCTAATGCCCGCAATCAGTGCCGCGACACTTTCCCGTGAACCATTCAGCTTCCAGTTTCCAGCAACCATCGGTTGACGCATATTAGCCTCTCTACAAGCCATTCCTAAAGGCAGGCAAGCTTACCTTTACAGCAACGATAAATCAATTTGAAATCGGACAAAAGTGACACTTGTTGGCACACCCTTTGACCTGAATAAAATTTTCAACGCTTATTCGCACTCAACCAGCTGCAAAAGCCCACGAGGCAGAAGATGCCTCACTGGGAATAAAAATGCAACCCTTATAAAACCTTAAGCATTGCGTTTACTCAACGGAATCACGTACCACTGAGGCGATGCGCTCAGCAATCTCGCGCACCTGATGTTCATTTTCACCCTCGACCATGACACGCACCACTGGCTCAGTTCCCGAAGCACGCAGTAAAACACGTCCTGTTTCACCCATCTCTGCCTCTGCATCCTCTACGGATTTCATTACCGCAGGCAAGGTACTCAGATCCACACGATAAGGAATGGGAACATTAACCAAAATCTGTGGACATTTGTGCATGCCCTCTTTCAGCTCATGCAGACCTTTTTCTGAGGCCACTAGATAGGCCAGTACCTGTAAGGCCGCAATAATGCCATCACCGGTGGTGGTACGATCCAAACAGATAATATGACCAGAGGACTCACCGCCCAAAATCCAGCCTTTTTCGTTCAACTGCTCCATCACATAACGATCACCCACACTGGCACGCACAAAAGGCACGTCCATTTTGGCCAAAGCGTGTTCCAGACCCAAATTACTCATCACCGTACCGACCACACCGCCGTTTAAAGCCCCTTCAGACTTACGCGCCCGCGCTAAAATGTAGAGGATCTCATCGCCATCAACAATGTCACCACGACTGTCCACCATGATCAAACGATCACCATCACCGTCCAGCGCCACACCCAGATCCGCCCGTTCCAGCAACACATGGGCACGCATGTTCTCCGGTGCCGTCGCGCCGCAATCTTGGTTGATGTTCAGACCGTCCGGCTCCACACCGATAGGAATCACCTCCGCACCCAACTCACGGAAGACGCGTACTGCGATGTCATAAGACGCGCCATTAGCGCCATCCACCACCATTTTCAAGCCCGTCAACGAGGCTCCGAAAGGAATCGTGCTTTTACAAAATTCAATGTAACGCCCAGCGGCATCTAAAACACGATCGGCTTTACCCAACTCAGCCGAATCTACCGTTTCAATGGGACGATCAAGCAATGCTTCAATTTGCAATTCCACCTCATCGGGCAATTTAGTGCCTTCGTGGGAGAAAAACTTCACCCCGTTATCATAATAAGGATTGTGCGAGGCGCTGATTACAATGCCTGCCGAAGCACGAAAGGTGCGGGTCAAATAAGCAATGGCTGGAGTGGGCATCGGCCCTAACAGACGCACATCCACACCCGCCGAAGATAAACCGGCCTCCAAGGCTGCCTCAAACAAGTAACCCGAAATACGAGTGTCTTTACCGATTAAAACTTCTTTTTTGCCCTGAGAAGCCAAAACACGACCAGCAGCCCAACCCAAGCGCAATACAAACTCGGCGTTCATCGGTGCATCACCCACCTTGCCACGAATGCCATCGGTACCGAAATATTTCCTGCTCATGGTGTTTCTCCTAATTTTTTTATTTATGCGTTATTCACTGCTCGATAGAGGGACAAAGCCTCAACCGTCGCTTTTACATCGTGTACACGTACTATTTTTGCCCCTTGCATCACCGCCATCAGCGCAGCCGCCACACTGCCCTGTAGACGCGCCTCAAGCGGCGCATTCTTCAACACCGCAGCGATCATGCGCTTACGCGAAAGCCCCACTAACAGTGGAAAACCCAGCTCACGCAGTTGACTCAAGTTTTTCAGCAACACTAAATTATGTTGCAGACTTTTACCAAAACCAAAGCCGGGATCCAGTAGAATATTTTTTGCCTCAATACCCGCCGCCAAACAGACCGCCACCTTCTGATTCAAAAAGTCGGCCACTTCTTGCACAACATTCCCATAGTAAGGTGACATCTGCATGGTGCGCGGCTCGCCCTGCATGTGCATCAAGCAAACCGGAACCTTTAATTCTGCTACTGTCTCCAGAGCCTGCGGCGCTTGCAGAGCAAAAACATCGTTCACCATACCTGCTCCCGCCTCTACTGCGGCTCGCATCACTTCCGGTTTAGAACTGTCAATGGAGATCGGCACCGACAGTTCTTGCGCCAACAATTTAATCAGCGGGATCACGCGCTGCAACTCCGTAGCCACTGAAACCGCTTCGGCTCCTGGGCGCGTCGATTCACCGCCGATGTCGATGATGGCCACACCTTCCGCCACCATCTGCCGTCCTTGCGCCAACGCGGCCTCAAGCTCGATAAAACAGCCACCATCGGAAAAAGAATCAGGGGTGACGTTTAGGATCCCCATCACCACGGGTTCAGAAAGATCCACGATTTTATTTCCACACTGAAGAACTGGCATTCACTGACTTCTATCTTTTAGAAAGGAGGTTATATCCTGCCACTACAGACAATTTCCAGACGTAAAAAAACGCCACCCCGATACAGGCAAAAACCTTATCGAGATAACGTTGTCACGGCAACAAATCAATGCAGGCTGGCAGGACCGCCAATAGAACCGTCTTTAGACTTTTTTTCAGTAGTATCAGGACTACTTTTTTCATCACCGCCCGTTTTCGGGGAGTTGTCATCATCATCCCAACCACTGGGATCGCCTGGCTCACGCCCCTCCATGATGTCATCAATCTGCGTTGCATCGATGGTTTCATACTTCAACAACGCTTTGGCCATCGCATGTAATTTATCGTTGTGCTCTTCCAACAGATCATGAGCACGCTGGTAATTACGATCAATCAACGAACGAATTTCTTCATCAATAACGTGAACGGTTTCATCAGACATCTGCTTGTGCTGTGTTACTGAGCGTCCCAAGAAAACTTCGCCCTCTTCCTCGCTGTAGGTCATGGGTCCCAGCTTGGTGGACAAACCCCATTTGGTCACCATGCTACGCGCGATGTCCGTAGCACGTTCGATGTCATTAGAAGCGCCGGTTGTAACCGCGTCAGCACCAAAAATCATCTCCTCGGCAATCCGGCCGCCGTACAAGCTAGAAAGCTGGCTTTCGAGACGTTTTTTACTGTGGCTGTAACGATCTTCCTCGGGCAAAAACATCGTCACACCCAAAGCACGACCACGAGGAATGATACTGACCTTATAAACCGGGTCGTGTTCTGGCACCAAACGCCCAACAATGGCGTGCCCCGCTTCATGGTACGCGGTGAGGTTTTTTTCGTCGTCGCTCATCACCATTGATTTGCGTTCAGCGCCCATCATGATTTTATCTTTAGCGCTTTCAAACTCCAGCATATTCACTGTACGTTTGTTCACTCGCGCTGCAAACAATGCGGCTTCGTTAACCAAATTGGCCAAATCAGCACCAGAAAAACCAGGGGTTCCTCGCGCAATCAGAGCCGGCTTAACATCATCACCCAACGGCACTTTACCCATATGAACCTTCAAAATCTGTTCACGTCCACGCACATCAGGCAGCGGCACCACCACTTGACGGTCAAAACGACCGGGACGCAACAGCGCAGGATCAAGTACATCAGGACGGTTGGTGGCCGCGATCACAATCACACCGTCATTGCCCTCAAAACCGTCCATCTCCACCAGCAGTTGGTTCAGAGTCTGTTCACGTTCATCGTGACCGCCACCCACACCGGCACCACGAGGACGACCCTCGGCATCAATCTCATCAATAAAGATGATGCACGGCGCGTGTTTTTTCGCTTGCTCAAACATGTCTCGCACCCGCGAGGCACCGACACCAACGAACATCTCGACAAAATCAGAACCGGAAATGGTAAAGAACGGTACTTTTGCCTCACCGGCAATGGCTTTTGCCAACAAAGTTTTACCCGTACCAGGTGAACCGACCATCAACACGCCGCGCGGAATATTGCCACCGAGTTTTTGGAACTTGCTCGGCTCACGCAAAAACTCAACCAGCTCGCTAACCTCCTCCTTAGCCTCTTCAACCCCCGCCACGTCGGCAAACGTCACTTTGACCTGATCTTCACCCAACAAACGAGCCTTGCTTTTGCCAAAGGACATCGCCCCTCGACCACCGCCGCCGCCCTGCATCTGGCGCATGAAAAAGATCCAAACACCAATCAAGAGCAAGAAAGGAAACCAGCTGATAAAGATCTGCGTCAACATCGAAGGCCGCTCCGGCGGTACACCTCGAATGTCCACATTCGCCTCGATCAGATCGCCGATCATTGAACGATTATCGGTTTCGGGGCTGTACGTAGTAAAGGTCTCGCTACTGGTCAATCGTCCCTCGATTTCGCGGCCATCAATGACCACCATACTCACCTGACCCGACTTCACCTCAGTCAAAAACTGCGTGTAGGTTAAAGCTTGGCTGGATGACCTTTGGGTGCCCAAGTTGTTAAAGACGGTCATTAAAATCACCGCGATCACAACCCATAACAGCACATTCTTAAGCAGGTCGTTCAATGTCACACCTCAATAATTTTGTCAAAAATGGTTAAAATAAATACGATTCAAGATCATCAGACCCTACTACAGTTTCAGCTGTCGTGCCAGTACATAGACCTCACGACTGCGAGACCGCGACGCTTTTGGTTTACGAATCACCACCGTGGCAAAGGTTTGACGCACTTCTTTTAAAAATTCATCAGAGCCCGCCCCCTGAAACAACTTGCACAAAAACACCCCAGAAGGTTTTAACACTTCTTTGCACATCTCCAGCGCCAACTCGACTAAATAGATCCCCTTCGGCTGATCAACAGCGCCTACACCACTCATATTGGGGGCCATATCGGAAATTACAAGGTCTGCTTGCGCCCCACCCAATGCATTCAGGATTTGATCCAAGACCACTTGCTCGCGAAAATCCCCTTGTACAAACGTAACCTGACTAAAACTATCCATAGGCAAAATATCCGTCGCCACCACTCGTCCACGATGTGTCACCTTTTCCGCAGCGTACTGCGTCCAGCCTCCAGGAGCCGCCCCCAGATCCAGCACCAACTGCCCAGGTTTGAGCAACTGATCTTTTTCATCAATCTCAATCAATTTATACACCGCCCGTGAACGATAACCCTCTTTTTTTGCACGCTGCACATATTCATCTTGAAAGTGCTCATCCAACCAGCGACCACTGCTGTTACTCTTCTTTGCCACGTTCACTCAACTCCATACGTTTAATCAC
>JAUZRS010000196.1 GCA_030950195.1 Gammaproteobacteria bacterium
TGTTTCATGCGTCGGTGGCGAAATATTTAACCTTTGCAGCGGTGTTTGTGGCTTTGAGTTTGTCGCTGTTTATTTCTGATCTGCTGCGGGTTTTGTCAGCACCAGAGTATTGGGCGGCGGCGGGTATTGTGCCCATTTTGTTGTTGGGCGTGATTGTTCAAACCAATTCGTACTGTTTTCAAACAGGAATATTAATCCATAAAAAGAGCCAATATATTCTCTACATTATTATGGCTTCGACTAGCGTCAACTTGATGATGAATTACTTGATGGTGGTCTATTTTGAGTTGGCAGGTTATGGTGCGGCGATTGCGTATACTTGTGGCACGCTATCAACCGCGCTGTTGACCAATGTGGTATCACAGCGTTTGTACGCGGTGCCTTATCCCTTTATGAAAATGTCGATGGTGTTGGTTCTGGGTGTTTTAACCTACCTGTTTTCATTGTTGATTCCAAGTGGTGTTGTGTGGCTCAGTTTGTTGCTTAAAAGTACGTTATTGGTTGCTTTTTTTGTGCTGCTCTATTTTCTTGATGAAGAGGTTCGAGTGGCAATGGTGAAGGCGCGTCAGTGGATTGGCAGACGTTAATTGTTCGTGTTTTGCTGTAGGGAGAGAGGCAAACCGGCAGGTATAATAAGGAGGGGAGCTTGATTCCCCCAATGATAAACCATGATTTTTATTTATCTCTATTTGATCTTTCTCTACATTCGTCCGCAAGATTGGGTTCCGGCTTTTTATGGTTTCCCCACCGCGATGACAGTGATTCCAATGGGGTTGTTGGCGGGGTTTCTGCGCAAACAGCAAAACCCTGATCTCTATATTCTGCCGCAAACCACCTTGATTCCTTATTATCTGATTATGATTTTGGTGGGAACCACTATTGCGGCTGATTTTGGCACAGCCATGAGTGAATTTATTGAGGTTCTTTTGCGCGGAATGGTCTTTTTTATGATCGTTTGGAACGTGGATACGCCCAAACGGCTGAAAAGCGTGATTAATTTCACCATCGGTTTGACTCTGTTTTTGGCTTATCAAGGCATTATGCAAGGCGAGACAGGGCAGTGTTGGGGCGGTATGACCGTTTTCCCAGGTTATGAAGAGATTCGCATCCGTTGGTACGGCGATTGGGATGGCCCTAATGTTTTAGGTATTCTGTTTGTGGTCGGCATTGCACTGATGTTGGAATACGCCTTTGGGCCGTGGAAACAGCATGGCTTGATTACCCGCTTGGTGGCCTTGGCTTGCATTGGTTATGCGGGTCAAGCGATGTTTTTTACCAATTCTCGTGGCGCTATTTTAGCCACTTTGGTGGGGATTTTGTTCTTTTTTCGTAAGGAGATGGTTAAGCCCTATTTTTTGGCGTTGGGCGGGACGGCGCTTGTGATAGGAATTGCTTTAATGCCGTCACGAATGACGGAGGTGAACTCGGAAGAGGAGTCGGCACACGAACGCATTCAGCTCTGGGATAACGGCATTAATATGTTGCGTGCTCATCCATTAACGGGGGTCGGCAAGGGGCAATTTTCTAAACACTCCAAATTGCGCCTGATCGCACACAACAATTATGTGCAGAATTTTGGTGAGTCGGGTTTTCCCGGTTATTACATCTTTATGGCGCTGTTGTGGTACTCCATCTGGTACAACATGGTTATGGACAGGCCAGAGTACAAGGTGCCTGATGAAGTGGCGGGGGCAGGCCGAATGATGGTCGCTGCCTTTATCGGTTACATGGCATCGACCTTCTTTGTGGTAATGGAGAATGACCTGCTGTTTTACTTTTTTGGTCTGGCCGCAGCGACGCAGGTGACGGCGCTCAATTGCAGCAAGGACTATCCACGACCCCAATTTACTAAATGGGATCGTAATATAATTATTGCGGTGATGATGTCGATTTTGGGCGTGATTATTATTCAGGTTTACGGCAAGGTTATTTAAATTTTGGGTTGCTAAATAATCCTTAATGGCGAGTTTTTTAAGGTAGTTGTTGGCAGCTGTGTGGTAAATTAACGCCTCAATTTAGGGGTTACATTACTCGAACCGATGAGGTAGATAGGCGGATATGAAACAAAAAAAACGGATCTTGATTATCTTTGGTACTCGTCCTGAAACCATTAAGTTTGCTCCCGTAATTCAGGCTTTGAAGGCGAAAACGGATGAATTTGAAACCGCGATTGCGGTGACTGGACAGCATCGAGAGATGCTGCATCAGGCCTTGGAAATTTTTGCTATTAAACCCGATTTTGATCTGGATATT
>JAUZRS010000197.1 GCA_030950195.1 Gammaproteobacteria bacterium
TCGCCCATCCACAGGCGCGTTATTTTGCCGTGGGCAAACTCAACCGCGATCAGGTGGAGGATTACGCGGCGCGTAAGGGAATGGAGTTAAGTCTGATTGAGCGTTGGTTGTCGCCTAATTTGGCCTATGAGCCGGAGTAGCAATGCTGATACCACAGCCGAGTATTTTTTAACTTAACCGCGAATAGCCTCCTGTGAGTGTGGAGGTACCGTAACTCAGGCGTTCTGGGATGTTTAGGTGGGGTTTATTGAGCGCTTACCAATAGCGTGTAATAACTCAACCGACGGGCTTGCCCAACAAACGGTTCAGGTTGTGGACTCACGCTGCGCGTGAATCACGATCTAACCTTATTCGCTAGACTTTTTATTCATAGTGCGTCCAGAACCTGATAATTTTAATGGCTCTCTCCTTTTCGTATATTTGATATACGAGCCTATGTTGAATGTTGATACGGCGTGAATAAGCACCTGACAAATCACCAACCAACTTTTCACAGGGGGGGGGATTTTGGTAAGAGTCTTTTTGAATAATATCTAATAGTTTTTTTGCTTTATTTTTTAGCCCAGAAGACGCTAGTTTTTTAGCATCCTTTTGAGCTTGTTTTGTATACACAATCTCCCAAGTCACCAATCAAGCTCCTTGGAGCTTTCAGATAGATCTTGTTTCAATCCTTCCTGGATAGACTCTCTCATTCCCGGTACTGATAGTAGATGAAGGGTTTCAGATATTGCATTCCAATCGTCTTCTGAGACCAGCACTGCATTACCTCTTTTTCCTGTAATTACAATAGGTTGGTGGGTTTCAGTGGCCTCATCTATAAGGCTATACAGCTTTGACCTAGCCTCAGTAACATTTAGTATCGTCATGATTATTTACCTCTTTATTGAGCGCACGCTAATACGTACGTAAAATCAAGGTTTTTAAACATAACGCCGCGCATCACCGGAAATTTAAAGCAGCAGAACGTAGTGGCGCAGCTTTAAATTGTCCGAGTGAATGCGCCTTGTTATGCTTTTCTATTTGAATCTGGCACAAAATGTTCAAAATAAAGAGACTAAAGACGTCCACAAAGATCTCACCGGCAAAGACTGGATCTGGATCTATGACAAACTTGAGTCTGCTATAAAAGTCCGCCACTACTCTCCAAAAACGTGGCAAGCTTATCGAACTTAGATACGGAAGCTGCAAACCTTTACCAAAAGCCCACTAAACCTTTGAAACTCAACACTGCTCCCAAGGCAAACCCTCAAAACGCCAGCCAGCCAAAGTGCTGCGATGATGACCCTCATCACGATCACCCTCAAAACCATCCAGCACGTTGTACACATCCCCAAAACCGGCATCGACCAGCTTCTGCCCCGCCAAAGCCGAACGTTTGCCACTGCGACAGATCAAGATCACCGGCACACAGCCCTCACCGTCACAGGCCGCACCACCGAGCATCAGCTCGCGCACTTCACGCACAAAGTTGGGGTTCACTTCCCAGTCGGGTTCATCAATCCAAGCGATGTGAACCGCCCCTTGTGGGTGACCCACAAAGAGAAATTCCATCGTCGAACGCACATCCAATAAAATCGCATTGGAGCGTTCTTGCATCAGCTCATACGCCTCTTTGGGCATTACTGATTTCAACTTTTTTTCACTCATCTCACGCCTCCAGATCGGGCATTGCGCCCCTCTAAACAGAGAGCAAAGCCCTCTAAAAAAGGGCGAAAAATGTTTCGCCCCTACGTTGCCAACAACAACTCTAACAGAGCCTTCTGTGCATGGAGGCGATTTTCAGCTTCTTGCCAAACCACACTCTGCTCGCCGTCCATCACCGCTGCGCTGACCTCTTCGCCCCGATGCGCGGGCAAACAGTGCATAAAGAGTGCATCGTTGTTTGCCTGTTGCATCATCGCCTCATTCACTTGGAAATCGGCAAAAGCCCGCTCGCGTTTTTTCTGCTCCTCTTCTTGGCCCATGCTCGCCCAAACGTCGGTCACCAGCAAGTCACTGTCTGTCGCTGCTGCCATCGGATCACGGATGATCTCCACCCGATCTCCTGCCGCCGCCATGATCTCTGGCTCGGGATCGTAGCCCGCAGGGCAAGCGATGCGCAGCTTAAAATCCAGTAAACGCGCAGCATTAATATAAGAGTGGCACATATTATTGCCATCGCCGACCCAGGTGACGGTCTTGCCCTGAATGTCGCCGCGCTGCTCAAAATAGGCCTGCATGTCCGCCAACAACTGGCAAGGGTGAAAACGATCCGTCAAACCGTTAATCACCGACACGCTAGAGGCCGCCGCAAAACGCTCCACCACATCGTGACCAAAGGTACGAATCATAATGCCATCCACCATGCTCGACATCACCCGCGCACTGTCTTCCAACGGCTCACCCCGACCCAATTGGGTATCTCGGGGCGAAAGAAACAGCGCATGGCCACCAAACTGAGCCATGCCCGCTTCAAACGAGATCCGAGTGCGGGTGGAAGATTTTTCAAACACCATCGCCAGCACCTTGCCTTTCAGCGGCTGAAACAGCTCGCCTCGATGCTGCATCTCTTTTAGCTCAATGGCACGGTAAATCAGTTGACGATACTCATCACTGCTCAAATCCATCAAAGTCAAAAAATGTCGAACGCTCATACTTACTCCTAAACTACGCTTCCGTAAGGACTGTTTTTATCAAGCTGCACACCCCTTCCACAAGAAGATTCAGCTCATCATCAGACAAAATAAACGGCGGCAACAGACGCACCGTCGAACCGGCGGTAACGTTAATCAACAACCCCGCCTCCAACGCCTGTTGCACCAACTGTGGGCAATCTCGATCCAAGGTGATGCCCACCATCAAACCGGCACATCGAATCGACAACACGCCCTCCAACTCACTCAGCTCAGCTGAAAAGGCTGCAAACAACGCCTCACCCATTTGCTGAATACGCGGCAACAACCGCTCCTCTTCAATCGTATCAAGCACCGCCAAAGCCGCCCGACAGACCAGAGGATTGCCACCAAACGTTGAACCGTGATGCCCAGGCTGCATCAGCTCTGCTGCCGCGCCGCGCGCCAAACACGCCCCAATCGGCACTCCGTTGCCCAAGCCTTTCGCCAACGCCATCGCATCGGGCACACTGTCGCTGTGCTGGAAAGCAAACCACTCACCGGTACGCGCCACGCCCGTCTGCACCTCATCCAGCATCATCAACCAGCCTTGCTGATCACAGAGGGCGCGCACCTCGGCCAAATAATCGGCATCGGGAATATTAATGCCGCCTTCGCCCTGAATCGGTTCCAACAGCACCGCCACCACATTTTGGCTGTTCTCAGCAATGGTTTTCAGCGCCGCCAGATCGTTGTACGGCGCACGGATAAACCCCTGCACCAACGGCTCAAATCCCACCTGCACCTTACGGTTGCCTGTGGCGGTCAAGGTGGCCATAGTGCGCCCATGAAAGCTGTTCTCCATCACGATCACAGCGGGGTTCTCGATGCCCTGTTGATGGCCGTGCAGCCGCGCCAATTTGATCAGCGCCTCGTTGGCCTCCGCACCCGAGTTAGCAAAAAAGACCCGATCCATGCCCGACAATCGACATAAACGCTCACCTAACTGCTGCTGCACCTCAATGCCATACAGGTTGGAGGTGTGCAGCAAACGGCCTGCCTGCTCGCAGATCGCTTGCGTCACCCGAGGATGAGCGTGACCCAAACCCGTCACCCCGATACCACACAAGCCATCCAAATAACGTCGTCCCTGTTCGTCCCACAACCAAGGGCCTTCACCCCGAGTAAAGGTCACAGGCAATTGTGCGTAGGTGTTCATCAATACGGGTTTGCTCATACATCACCATCAATTAAAAATTAGCTAAACCAAAAACGGCAGCCTGATGGCTGCCGCAAGAAGGGGAAGAGTATACGTGGCCAAAGGCCGTTAAAACAGTCTGTTTTATCGCTACAACTTCACCTTTTTAACAAAACAGAGGCAAAAGACCCTGTTTTTAGTGCTTTACCTTAGAAAGG
>JAUZRS010000198.1 GCA_030950195.1 Gammaproteobacteria bacterium
GAACGGCTTTTACCCGAAGTGGAAACACCGTTATGACAACTGGAACAGTTGTTGGTCACAGTGCTGTGATCAAACGTACCCGTATCCCAACCACCCGGTTTGTGGCAATCCTCACAGTTGTTACCTGCGCTGATGTGATTGGTCTTTTTGCCCATCGCAATCACCCCGTTATGACAACTGAAACAGTTGCCCAGCACATCGTTGTGGTTAACCCGTTTCACCGGTGTCCAACGACCTGGAGTATGGCATGACTCACAATTGTTACTGGTGCTGGCGTGTGCTTGGTGTTTGCCTTGGGCATTAACGCCATTGTGACAACTGAAGCAGTTGCCCGTGATGTTGGAGTGATCGACGCTGCCCGACGACCAGCTGTCGGTCGTGTGGCAATCGCCGCAGTTGTTGCTGCTGGCGATGTGGTTGGCTTTTTTGCCTTTCGCAATCACACCGTTATGGCAGGTGGAGCAAGAACCGTTAATTTGGCTGTGATCCACTTTTGAGACGTTATCCCAACTGCCCGGCACATGGCAGGCTTCGCAGACGTTGCTGCTGGCGATATGGCGGCTGTTTTTACCCTCTGCCTGCGTACCGTTGTGGCAACTGCTGCAATTGCTGCTGACCGTGCTGTGATCAAACTTGCCCGCTGCCCAATCAACGGTGTTATGGCAGGTCTGGCAGTCGTTACCTGAGGTGATGTGATTGGTTTTCTTACCCATGGCAATGGTGCCGTTGTGACAGGTAAAACAGCTGCCCATCACCGCAGCGTGATCCACTCGACTCACTTGCCCCCAACCGCTGGGGGTATGACAGCTCTCGCAACTGTTGCGACTGCTGATGTGATCCACCGATTTTCCGGTGGCGGTCACGCCGTTGTGGCAACTGGCGCAGTTGTCCACCACACCGCTGTGATTGAAATTGGCCGTTGCCCAACTGCTGGGCGTATGGCAACTGTCACAGGCCTGATTGGTGACCAAATGGTTCCGCTTTTTGCCACGAGCCGTGGTGCCGTTATGGCAACTGGCACAACTGCCCTGCACCTCATTGTGATCGACGGTTTTGGCCGGTGACCAGATGCCTGCGGTATGGCAACTCTCACAGCGGTTGCTGCTGCTGATGTGACTGCGAGATTTTCCAGTGGCCTTATTGCCGTCGTGACAACTGACACAACTGCCGCTGACGTTGGCGTGATTGAAGCTAGTGGAAGACCAATTCACCGGCGTATGACAGCTTTCACAATCGTTGCCGGTGGTGATGTGTGAGGCCGATTTACCCGTGGCCGTACTGCCATTATGGCAACTGGCACAGCTGCCAATCACTTCGTTGTGATCCACGCCACTGACCGGTGACCACTGCACCCCCGCCCGATGACAGCTTTCACAACGGCTGCTGGTATTGATGTGTTTTGTCGATTTACCCGTGGCGTTACTGCCATTATGGCAGCTGGTGCAATTACTGGTAACGTTGTTGTGATTAAAGCTGCCCGAAGACCAACCACTGGTGCTGTGGCAACTCTCACAATCGTTGCCACTGGTAATGTGTTTGGCGCTTTTTCCCGTCGCCTGCACGCCGTTATGACAGCTGGCACACGAGCCTCTTAAACCACGATGATCAAAAGTGGTGTTCCAACTGCCGGTGTTGTGGCAACTCTCACAATCACTGCCACTGACGATGTGGCGCGCCGATTTGCCATTGGCAATGCTGCCGTTATGACAACTGACACAAGAGCCTACAATTTGGGCGTGATCCATGGTACGAATCGGCACCCAACCGATGGGAGTGTGGCATGATTCACAGCTGTTGCTGCTGCGCACATGACTGCTCGATTTACCGCTGGCACGCGCACCGTTGTGGCAACTGGCGCAGCTGTCGCTGATGCCAATGTGGTTAAAACTAGACAGCTTCCAGCTGGAAGTATTGTGGCAAGTCTCGCAGTTATCACTGCTGACAATGTGATTGGAGCGCTTTCCTACGGCGGTGAAAGAGTTGTGGCACTGCACACAATCACCCACAACATCCGCATGGGTAAAATTGGCCGCCCAACCGCTGGTGTTGTGGCAACTCTCGCAATTGTTGCTGCTGGGAATGTGTAAAGAGCGTTTGCCGGTGGCCACAGTGCCGTTATGACAGCTGGCACAGCTGCCTTTAACGTTGTCGTGATCAACTTTACCTCGCACCCGCCAAGAGAGGGAATTATGGCAAGATTCACAGTTTTCACTGCTGTTGATGTGTTGTTTTGACTTACCCGTCGCCTTCACATTGTTATGGCAACTGGAACAGGCCTCGGTAACGTTTTTATGGTTAAAGCGCACATCGGACATACGGGTGGTGGTGTGGCACTCTTCACAACTCGCATCCGTATCAATGTGGCGTGAATGTTTGCCCACGGCCAAAATTCCGTTGTGACACCCAGCACATTGGGTTGGCGTACCTTTGAAGACCCCGCGCACATGACAGGTTTCGCAGGCCACCGACAAATGAGTACCACTGAGAGGAAAACTGGTGTTCCAGTGATCAAATTTCTCTTTGACCGCACCCTGCACCAGCGCAGGCGAGAGCCACAAAAAAAGCAGCAATAAACTGCTAAACAGACCCGCACTTGCACGAACTCGATGATCTTGTTTCCACATAAAACCACGCTCCCAGCGACGGATCATCCTTATCCTGAGTTGTTCCCAATTCAATTTATTTTCCACTTTACATCCCTATCCATTTTAATTAAGTGATCCATTTTGCATTTTAATAGCACAACAATGGATCAATCGAAACAAACTGCCACTATTTTACAACTGCAATCAAGACACAACCCTTTTCAGACCATTTTAGACAACCACAAGACCGATGGACGGCTTAATATGAAGGGGTAGTTCTATAGCAGCTAAAGATTAATTTTTCAAACGCTGTCAGTGAACTGGCTCACAAAAACAGAATAAACCCGTTTTTATCCAGCCTGAAGATAAACAGCGATGCGCTGCCGTAAAATAGGCCGTTGCTGCAAAAATTGTTGATTCAACCTCAGCAAGACAGTGTTCTGTTGCTCGGTTAACTGCGCCAATAAACGCACTCGTTTTTCACGTTCCTCTGCTGGCGAGCCGTTATAAACAATCGTCACTGATTCTAGCAGTAATTCTTTGATTTTCAGCGCTCCAATCGTTTGCAGATCCTGTAAAACCTGCTCGATCAGATCTGGATCAGAGATCAATAGGTAGTGCTGAAATCCCCCTTTGACCAGCATTTTTTCAAACCACCAAACACTCTGCACAACTGCCTCTTGCGCTTGCATCTGCTCTAATGTTAACTCTGAATCTGTGTTTTCAGGTTGCAAAAAATCCAGTGACGATACGGGTTCACCTGCCATCGAAGGCATCACTCCGACCAACAGTATCACCCAGACCAGAAATCGCAGTGTCAGTGTCGTTACAATGGCCACAATTGAAGCCCTAAGATAATCGACACAACACCCACCACGGCAGACAAACCCAGCACAATCGCCAATAAAAGATCCATACCACTGGATTTCATCCGCTTGATGCCGATAAAAACCGAAATCGCGCTGATAATAAAAGCAAACTCATTCATCAGCAATAACATCAATAGAGGCAGACGTGGCTCACCGTTAATATCCAGCTCACGACCACCCATCACCATCAACAACAACGACACCCCCAACAACAACCCGATATACGGAAAATTCGACTGTTTCATCACATCACCCAAATCATTAAGCACAATCAAAAACCCAGCAACGCACCTTGCCAGGCAACAAAAATACACATTTTTCTCATAAAACAGGGTTTAAAAACAAGCCGATCTGATCTGGCTCACAGACAACAGAATTATAAACCCGTATCGTACTAAGACTTATCTACGGAGAGATTCAGAATGACGCGCCGACACTCACGATTACTGCTGATTCTACTGCCCCTGCTGCTGCTTATTAACACCAGTCAGGCCGAACAGAAGGTCACGAATAGGATCGTCGGCGGCACCCCCTCCGTAGCAGGAGCCTACCCTTGGATGGTGAGCTTACAGGATAATTTGGGCCACTTCTGCGGCGGTTCACTGATCGCAGATCGTTGGGTACTCACCGCTGCACACTGCACATTCGACTTCAATAACACCCCCCTTCCAGCAAGCCAATTGCACGTCGCCATCGGCATTAACATGCTCGACTCTGTCACCCCAAACCAACTTATCACCGTAAAAGCCATCCACATACACCCCGATTACACCCACAATAGCGGCAGCGACAGTGACATCGCTTTATTAGAACTGTCACAAACAAGCAGCCAAACACCAACGCTCACCGCCACCCCCTCCTTAATGACCCAAGTCGCCGTTGCCACGCCCTTAAGAGTCATGGGCTGGGGAGTGCTGCAAGAAAATGGGCGAGCCTCAAACACATTGCAAGAAGTGGATCTGCCCTTGGTCAGCCAAAGCAGTTGCAATCAGTCTTACGGCGGTGGCATCACCGACAACATGCTCTGTGCCGGTTTTGCTGCGGGTGGCAAAGACAGTTGCCAAGGTGACAGCGGCGGCCCTCTGCTGTATCAAAACAACGGTGTCTGGCATCAAGTGGGAGTGGTCAGTTTTGGCAATGGCTGTGCTCAAGCTGGGTTTCCTGGTGTCTACACCCGCGTCGCCAATTACGAATCTTGGATAAAAGAGTTTGTCCAAGGCGTTCAATTGGAAGGCAACACCGCCTTTGGCGTTATTCCACAACAAAGTTCCCCCGCCAGCAGCAGCCTTACCCTCAGAAACAACAGCAACAACAGCCAACAGATACAGAGTATCGTCCTCGATAATATCAGCGTGTTCAGCATCAGTCAGGATCTCTGTAGCGGTGTCACCCTAGCCTCCGCTCAGAGCTGCACCCTCGTCTTAAACATGGACACCACAACAGCAGGGACACACACCGCCCAGCTCAGCATCAGCCTAAGCAACCTACTGCCTCCCATCAGCCGCCAACTGAGCGGCACCATTGCTACTCCGATCAACTTCAATCCAGCCATTGATAATCTGGGATTAAATTGGTACCAAGCAGACGATACTCCATGGCAAAACGACAGCAGCGGCTTAAATGGCAACGCAGCTCTGCGCAGCGGTACCATCAGCGATCAGAAAAGCAGCACCGTTGTCACCCAAATCAGCAGCCAAACCTCTTTCTCTTTTAACTGGAAAGTTTCATCAGAAAGAAGCTACGACCAACTGAGCTTGTATATTGATAATATTTTGATGGAAAGCATCAGCGGCACTCAGAGTTGGGCCAGTAAAAGTTACCCTCTTGATCTAAGTGAGCATATTATTGTATGGCGCTATACAAAAGATTCATCCATCTCGACCGGCGAAGATACTGGCTGGATCAATCAGGTGAGCAACCAAGTTATCAGCCAATCCCCGCCCGTGCTTAGTTTAATCGGTGCCAACCCGATGAATTTAAACCTCGGTGATCGTTATTTTGAACACGGTGCCAGCGCCATTGACAATGAAGACGGCGATCTCAGTAACAAAATTGTAATCAGTGGCAGTGTCAACACCCAACAAACTGGAACCTACCTACTCACCTACCGTGTTAGCGACTCTGCCGGTAATCAAGTCAGCTTACAACGCAGTGTGATTGTCACCAATAACAGCACGGCCATTGATGGCAGCGGTCTGCTCGCTTGGCCCATATTGCTGTTCGGCTTTATTGGCCTGTTGATTTTGAGACGGCATTAAGAAACAACAACCTCAGGGGATAATCACCAAAGCGTACTCCCCTGAGGCATTCACACCCATCCCCATCTCGCAGCTGCCCATCTGTTCAAGCACAACCAATTGCTGCAAAAATTGAAACCGAATGTCACAGTTTTTCTGACTGTTTTTATACTGCCCCTGTTCACCGTCGAGGGCAAAGTCAGCCTCCAAATCCCCAGTGCGCCCCCGTTCTGAAACTGTCAACAATAAAAATGACCAGATACCCTCAGAAAATCGAATCTCCAAGTCACTGTTTGCATTACCATACGTTCCTATTTTATCACAATGATCCGCATACGCGATGGTAATAAAACCCATCAAAAACAACACCCAAGCCCGTTTTTTAATCATACTTACCTTCCACCCAAACCATAAAAATTCAACTCTCGTTGGAACAATTCACGCTCCAAGGGCAACAGTTCTTGATCTAAAACGCGGCCAAACTTCACCTCAGAGAGCTCACTTGGTTTGGCTGCTTTCCACGGTAAAAGATAGGTTATGGTGGGCAATTCTTTATTGCCAACAATGGTACTTTGCAGCTCGATGCGCTGTTCTGCCCAACTCAGATGAGCAAACAAAAACAATAGGATTAACCCGACTTTCTGCATTATTTCCTCCGTTCCAGCTCCACAATCCAGCCTGCCACCTGTTTATCTTCAATACCATTTTGCTGTTGAAATTGACGATACGCTTGCAGCGCACAAACGGGCTGATTCAAATAAAGGTCACATAAAACACCCAAATTCAATCGCGCCAAAACGTATTTTGGTTCTATCTCAAGGGCTTTTTCATAGACCAATTTTGCCGCCTCAAAATCACCCCTGCGGCGCAGTAACAGCCCCTGTTGATTCAACCCCGCCACATGTTTTTCATCCAGCGCCAATAACGTCTCCACGGCCACCATCGCCGCTGAGTCTTTACCTAAATGAGTCTGGACAATGGCCAAATTTAGATACGCCCCTGGCAATGTTTTATCCACTGAAACAACCCGTTTAAACAGACGCTCTGCGGCGCGATACTCTTTGGCTCGCATCCGCGCCAAACCCTGCTGAAACGGTTTTTCCACCGTACTGGGAATCGACTTTTTTTGCTCTAAAGAGAGGTTAGGCACACCGGCACACGCCGTAATAACAAGTGGCAGCAACAGATTAATAAGCACTTTCATACGCCGCCTCCATACGCTCTTGTTTGTTGTAACGCACCGGCAACAGCAGAGCCAATTTCTGCAAACTCTGCTGCACCCAATGATCATAAATACCCTCGGTAATTCGCCCCTGATTCAATTCGTGCAATTCAATGGCCTGCTCTTCAAAGGGAATCGCCCGCTCTTCCAATAAAATATCGTACTGCTCCAATGCCTCAGCATCCAAACCTCGGGGGCGTTGGGAATTCATTAATGCTTGGCTAAAGTCAGTGTAGAGATCACCCAGTTGATAGGTCGCTTGCGTCGTCACCTGCGCCACGCCCAAGCTGGCAATGGAATCCAGCGCCTTAACCGCTCTCTGCATGGCTGATTTTTTCTTTTTCAAGTTTGTTTGCAACGGCTCACGCAACCGCACACGGCGATAATCTGCCAATAAGGGCTGTGCTAATTTAATCTGTGCCTGCGCTAACAAAAACACCATGCGTTCACTGCGAGAACGGCGAGGTACGCTGCGATAACTCTTTTCAATCTGCCGCAACCAATAGCGCCTTTTTTTACTGTTACGCACGTTTTTATACAAGCTCGAAAGACGAAATTGCGCTTCCATTTTCAACTCAATGGGTGCAGGAAAACGATAAACATAAAATTTATTGATCTCAATCGCTGCTGCTGTTTTACCGCTGCGTAAATACAATTTAACCGCTTGCATCGCCGCTTCTCTGGCCACAATATCACTGCTGCTTTTTGAACGCGCCAAGGTTTCATACGTAGAGGCGGCTTTATCAAATTGTGACGATTTCAGATAGACAAAGGCCAGTTTTTGGCTCACCTCATCGGCCAATGTATGTCGAGGATAATTTTTCTGAAACGCCTGCAAACGTGCCGCCGCCTTGCGCCACTGCTGCAAGGCCAGCAACTCCGTAGCCGCATCGTAAGCCGAAATCGCCTGTAATGTTTTATTCGGTGCGTGCAATGCCGCTCGACTGAACAGCTCATACGCCGTTTGATGCCGCTTTTCCGCCCGATACTCCAGCGCCAAATTATGCTCAGCCACGGTTAATCTTTTTTGCAGCTCCAGACGCTGCCGCCGCTGTTTTCTATTTTTAGCATGTGATTGTTTTAGAGCCTGTTCATAGGCCAAAGCGGCATCAGAAAAATAACCTTGTTTAAAATTCACATCAGCCAACAGCGTCCAGATCACCTGCCGCTGCTGTTGATTCAGATTTTTCTGCCATAAAAGCCACTGCGCCAGTTGCCACGCCTGATCCCACTCCTCACGCTGAAAACGCTGCTCGGCGGCCTGCAACAGCACCGCCACTCCCTGCGGATGCTCTGGATAACAGTACACCAAACGCTCTGAATTTATTAATGCCTGAGTTTGCCAAAACGCTCGCTGCGATTTTTTTGCGCGCCGCTGCAAACGCTGATAGGTGATGATGGTTTTATAGGCCGCCTCCAACGCCTCGGGATGCAGACCATATTCATAGGCACTCTGCTCATACGCCCGTGCTGCTTCACGATCACGACCCAAGACCACCAACACCTCTGCTTTACCAAAAGAGGCGGTGGCACTGCTGGAAGAGTGCGGGAAAAAATTCAATGTGGTTTGATACCAGCCCAATGCGTGCTGATAATCTCGTTGCCGTTTTGTTTTACGCCGCTGTTTTTGTCCCCGCGCATGATAATAACGTGCCAAATCATTCAAGTGTTCTTGCAACGCCTGTTGAATTTCAGGCCAGGCTTCAAGCTGATGTTGTTGCCAAAAAGGCGCATCCAAACCGTAACGACGAATGTAATCGGTTTTGGCTTGAATCACCTGTCGATTGAAACCCGAACGCTGATAAATTTCGATCAGACGACTGTGAAACAACGGCGCTTGAACACTCAAAGGGCGACGATCAATAAAGGCTTGATAACTGGCCGCCGCATCGGAAAAACGCTCTTTTTTACGATAGAACTGCGCCAAACGGTTATAAAAAAGTGCTTCATAACGCGTTCCATTTGGCACCTTTTTTAAAACAGCGTCAGCAAACTGAGTTAACGCCAACACCCCACCTTGAGCAGAAAACCCCAAACTCATGACGCGCAGCAGATCATCAATCTGCTCTTGATCGGCACGGGAGAGCTGTTTAATCTGTTTCTGAGGAAATTCAGCATCGCCCAATTGCTGTTGCAACAAAGTCATAAAATGATTACGACTGGCACTGTATTTTTGCTGTTTAAATTGACTCCAACCCAACATAAACAGAGCTTGGCGATAAAAAACACCGCCGTCTCCTTGAGCCAAAACCGCTTGATAGGCTTTTTCTGCCAATGCATATTGACCCGCACTGAACCACAGTTGAGCCAAACGAAACTGACTCTCAACAAACAACTCAGACTGTGGATACTCAGCCAAAAGACGCTGTAAAACAGTGGCAACCTGCTCCGGCTGAGCTAAATAATCATAAGCCCGAGCCAATTGATACAACACCTGATCAGTGCGGATAAAGCGAGGGTGCTGGTTTAAAATACGTCGATAGAGTTGCGCCGCTTCACGCAGCGCACGTTTGCCACCCTCTTCAGCCCCGCTGCCCTCATCCAGACGCAAATCAGCCAATCGCCGCAAAATTTCCGGGCGAGCCCTGGGGCTTTTTGATTCCGCTAAAAGCTGACGATAACTCTGAACAGCCAACTGCCGTGGCGCAACAGCCACACTTACTGTTTTTTCTGGAATAGGCAACGTTTGAGTGCTTGGCAAACTGGCCAAGGTTACTGGGCGCTGAGAGGCACAAGAAAGCAAAAAAAACAGCGTCAGGCCAAGCAGAAAAGACCTCATGGCAAACTCTCACCCTTAACCCGCTCAAGACTCTCCGCTCGCGCCAATTTAGCCTGCTGGATTAAACTCTGTAAACGAGCCGCCTGTTTTTGCAGTTGCCGAGCTGCCAACTGTTTTACATAATTGCGCCACTTTGGCAACAGGCTCTGCAAGCGATTCGAAATACTCAACAACCGCTGCTGTAAATTTTGCAAGGACATCTCTTCAGCAGGTTTTTCCGCGAACTCTTTTAATTCGATGATTTTTTTCCGCCACTGTTGAAGGTTATCCTCCAACTGACTTAATTCACGATAATCCCACAACGACTCTTGCAGATCGTGACTGGCCAGCAAGTGCGGCAATCCGTAATGACCTTGAATCTCAGCCAATACGCTTAAATCCAACAACCATTCATCGTCACGCAATAACAGACGTGTCTGCTCTAACTGCTCAGAACTCTGTTGCAAATGAGCCACAGCCTGCTGATAATACTCTGCCGCTCGCGCCGGTTTTTGCCACTGCATCAACAACTCTGGAATCGCCAACCAGACCTCTTGCACCGCCAGATCATCAGCGGAACGCTCAGACAACTGCAACCACGGGCTGAGTGCAGCGGCATAACGCTTTTGATGCAAACGACTCCACCCCAAAGCTAATAACGCCCGATTGCTGTGCAGTCCTGTCAAGGAGACCTTCAGCAGTGCCTTTTCCGCTGCTCTATTATTTTTTTCACGCAGATAAAAGAGCGCCAAACTTAAATTGGCTCGGTCTTGCAGCGCTGTCTGTTCGCTGTTCTGCACCGACAAAGCAGCCAAGTCCTGCAATTGTTGTAACGCCTGTTTTTTCTTCAGTGAAAAACCAATCATGGCGCGATTATAAACCGCGTACCTTGCGTACATCTCTGGCCACATTCCACTCAAAGTCTGCAAAGCCTGTTTACCCCGACCTGTTTGACTCTGAATCTGCGCCAACAACAGCCGACCTTTGGCTTGCCACTCACTGCCTACTTTTTCTAAATCAGAAACAACTGTTATCTGTTTTAAAGCCACCTCTGCCGCCACTCGATAATTGCGCCGATAACTCATTTCAGCCAACAGATACCAAGCACGATTACGCACTGCGCGTGGCTCTCCTTGTAACAGACGCTGAAAAATAGGCTGGGCTTTTTTATGCAAACCGTAAGCGAGATACAGCCCCGCCAATAACAATTCAGCCTCGGTTTCATGATAAGAAAGTTGGCGCTGACGTTTAGCCGCCAGCAGTTTTACAATGGCGCTAAAATAATCCTGCTGATAAAAGTGATAGAGCACTTCGCCGTAGTGTGGCTCAAGCAAGGGTTTTAGGGCTGGATTAACCCCTATTGATTCTGCTCGTGCAGAGAAAGAAAATAAAACAAAGAGGCAAATAATCGCGATTTTCACCATTGGCTGATGACAAATTCAGGTTGCTGTTTTGGCTCTTTATCGCGGATTAAGACCTTAACAAACTGTGATTTTTCTAATTTATGCAGTTTAAATGTTGCCGCCCGTTGATAGACTCGGTTATTAGGCCCAAGACCATAAAAGATCACTCTTAATTCATACTCACCCGCAGCAAGATTACCTGTGTAGAGCCGATGAAGCCCGCCCTTTTTAAGCGCCCCACGCTCTGATGAGCTGTATTTTGATGTGGTCACCGCCACCCCGTCTATTTTCAGTTGCACCGAGTCCAACTGAAAAAAAAAGCCAATATCCAACGCCACAAACACCGTCACTCTCTGCTGCTGAGGGTAACGCAGCGCCTCATCCAATTGCAGCAGCTCTTGGTTAAGCTGCAACACCTGCCATTTTAACGCCCGTGTTCGACTCTCCAGCTCTTTAAAACTCGGTTCAGCCAGCAGTGAAGCAGTGAGTAAAAAACTCAGTAGCAAAGCAAAACCTATTTGCTTCTTCATACCTCGTTAACTCAACCGCTCAATACCAAACGGAGAGATAAAGCTGCAAACTGTTGGCACCAAAACGGTAGGCATTGCCATCAAGATCGCTGTAATCGTCATAATCAAACTCCATCAACTCATAAGCCAGATTAAATGAGCCTTTATCCAGCCCCCATTGACGCGGTGATGCCAAATCAAAACTGACTTTAGCCCCAAGGGTGTTGCTCTGATAACGGCTCAGCACTTTATCGCTGGCCATAAAATTAAAATTCTGCTCAAAACTGTCCTGATAAAAATTGGCTTGATCTTGAGCGTAATAACGATAGTAGAGATCTAATAACCAGTCACGCTGAAATTTGCTGCTAAAACCCAGCTCGACACTCTGTGCCGCCACCTGCCAAGTATCCGCACGGTAACGGTAATCAATCCGCCCGCTGCGACCTTCAGACCACGCTTTTTTAGCCCCAAAGGCAAATATATTACTGCTGCGCGTCTCAGGATACAGCTCTACACCGCTGTTAATGCCTTGCAAACGACGATAAGGGTTGTTCAAATAACCGCTGTCATTAATCGACTCAAAATTGACACTCAAACGCAGATCCTTGTTTAGCAACTGCGCCACCCCCAGCTTATAATTAAAATGCTCCGCTGATGCTTCAAAAGCCGAATCACTTACATCCAAGACCTGATCCACCCCACGAGAAAAAGCCAAACTGACGGTACGATCACCGACCAAATCGTGGGAAACACCCAAAGAGAAACGATTGCGCTGGTAGTCAGCCTCCTCACTGCGGCTGTAGGTCAAACTCATCAATGAATTGCTAAACTGATAATCAATCGCAAAATCCGTTGCATCACGTTGCTCTTGCAACGGACTCGCGCTGGCAAGCAGATCGTCAGGCAGACCGCTGATCTGCTCTTGTTGATAGGCAAAAGAGAGCGCATAACGATCAGCAAAGTGCTTGCGCAGCAGCAGGCCAGGCGCATTCATCTCCATACCATCCCCTTGAGAATAACGGTAGCTCAGATCCGAACGCTCCTCCGGCAACTGTGCCAATGTCGCACCGCTGAACAATAACAAAAATCCACCCCATAGACTCATCCATGAGTTTTTTATACCGCCTCCATTTGCTTGCATTGTCTTTCCTATACACATCATTACATCAAAAATAGAAGCTGGCTCCAACGCTCACTTCCAAATTATGGGTTAAACTCTTAACCCCCAAAAGATCACTCTCAAACAACTGGTCTCTGACAT
This sequence comes from Gammaproteobacteria bacterium, assembly GCA_030950195.1. Classification (GTDB taxonomy): domain Bacteria; phylum Pseudomonadota; class Gammaproteobacteria; order JAUZRS01; family JAUZRS01; genus JAUZRS01. The sequence goes on from JAUZRS010000198.1 coordinate 12,845, forward strand.
CCACGCGCAGATTAAGCCGCTCCATCGGCACGACTCGATAACCAAAACCCAAACCGTAACTGAAATGATCCTGCTCAATAAAACGCACATTGCCCACCCCAGCGAGCACGTAAAACGCGCTGTTCCAAGCACGGTTTTTACCTAAAAAAGCCTCACCAGGAAATAAATTATAGCCCAGTGCCAACTGATAAAAATCCAACGGCTCCTCTTCTTGCGGGAAAATCACCAAACCCAGTTGACGATACGCACTGTCTTGCAGTTGAGAAACACCATAACTTGCATCAAGAAAAAAATCTTCGCTGACATAAAA
>JAUZRS010000199.1 GCA_030950195.1 Gammaproteobacteria bacterium
GCGCCAGATCAAAGCCTTCATGCACCAGATTGACTTCACGGTCATTAAAATCCAATTCAAATTTAATCTGCGGGTGCAGCTTTAAAAAATCATCAATCGCAGTGCCCATGTGCAGCAGGCCAAAACTGGAGGGCAGGGCGACCTTTAGACGACCTTCTAAAATGCCGTGTGCTTGGGTGGTGCTTTGCTCCGCTTCTAGCAACTGTTCCAGAATGTGTATCGATTGGTGATAAAAGGTACGTCCTGTGTCGGTGAGGGTCATGCGGCGGGTGGTGCGATGAAACAGTTCTGCGCCCAAATGGGTTTCTAGCTCTTTTAGGCGACGGCTGACGGCGGATTTTGCGATTTCTAAACGCTCGGCAGCGGCGGTGATGCTGCCTGTTTCTACCACTTTGACGAAGTGTTCCATATTTTCGAAACGGTTCATAATGTAACCAATTGTTGCTATTTTGAGAACAAACAGTTTTTATATTCGCTGTTTATCTTCTTTTTTGCAACAGTGATACTGCTCCCTATCCAGAGTCGGTTTGATTCTATCTCACAGATTGAGGAGCGGAGCCAATGGCAACAGCGGATCGAATACGTTTGCTTCCAGCCATGGAAGTGCAAGAGGGTTCAGGGGTGAAGGTCTATCGCAGCATCGGTATTCCGGCACTGCGTAACCGAGACCCGTTTATGATGTTGGACTATTTTAGTAGCGATAAACCTGACGAATATCTGGCCGGTTTCCCTTCTCATCCGCATCGAGGTTTTGTCACCTTTACTTACATGATTGATGGTCAGATGCAGCATGAAGACAGTATGGGTAATCGGGGCAAAATTTCCTCTGGCGATGCGCAGTGGATGAAAGCGGGCAGCGGCGTAATTCATTCGGAAATGCCACAGCAGAAAGCGGGTTTGATGCGTGGTTTTCAACTTTGGATTAACTTGCCTGCACGGCACAAAATGGAGCAGCCTGAGTATCAAGAATACGCAGCCTCTTCTTTTCCGCTGATTGAAACCGATGCCTACCGGCTTAAGGTGTTGATCGGCTCGTTTGCCGGTCAAGATGCACCGATTGTGGATGAGATTACTCAGGTGCGTTATTTCGACCTGCAACTCAAAGCAGGACAGCATTTTCAAATTCCTCTGTCCGATCAACGTCAGCAGTTGGTTTACCTGTTTGAGGGTGAGGCGCGTCTGGGTGACCGTTATTTAGGTTTGAATACCTTGGCGGTGTTGGACTCCGATGAGGAGTCGATTGAGTTGATTGCCTCAGAACAGGGAGCGCGGTTTATTTTGGTGTCAGGTCAGGCGATTAATGAACCGGTGGTGCAATATGGACCGTTTGTGATGAACAACCGTGAAGAGATTGATCAAGCTCTATTGGATTTTCAAGAGAATAATTTTGTTCGCCAGCGTGCGTGGATCAAAACGCGCTAGTCTGTTTTTGTTGAAGTGAATCTTAAGTAAGGGGATTGAAGATGGAAAAAGTAACTCAGTTGGTTGCACGTCTGTTTTTGGGGCATATTTTTTTACTGGCCGGTTTAAGTAAAATTGGTGCTTATGCGGGAACACAAGGTTATATGGAGTCGATGGGGGTACCTGGAATGTTGCTGCCTTTTGTGATTTTGTTGGAAGTGGGTGCGGGTTTGGCTCTTATTGTCGGCTGGCAAACTAAGTGTATGGCGGGGGCTCTGGCGATTTTTACGTTGGTGGCAGCGGCTCTGTTTCACAACGATTTTGCAGATAAAATGCAAATGATCATGTTTATGAAGAACGTCTCCATTACCGGTGGTTTGCTGTTGCTGGTGGTACACGGTGCGGGAGCATTGAGTCTCGATAAGCGTTAACGCCCAAAGCGAGGTTTGCATCACAAAAAGTCCAAGAGTGCCGATTTAAAGGCATTCTTGGGCTTTTCTTGCTTGGTGGAGAGGAATAAATTGTGTAAGGTCTCTTTTTTTGATAAATGGAGATGACAATGAAACAGTACATTTGTGCCGTATGTGGTTTTGTTTATGATGAAGAGCAGGGTTTGCCCAGTGAGGGTATTCCGGCCGGTACCCGTTGGGAGGACATTCCCGAAGATTGGCAGTGTCCCGATTGCGGTGTTTCCAAGTCTGATTTTGAGATGATGGAGTTTTAACGGGTGACAAAACCTCTGGTGATTGTGGGTAGCGGTTTGGCAGGTTACACCGTGGCACGGGAGTTTCGTAAATTAAACTCCGATCAGCCGCTGTTGATGATCACTGCCGATGGGGGTGAGTCTTACTCAAAACCGATGCTCTCCAATGCCTTCAGTGCAGGCAAAGACAAATGCGCTTTGAGCATGGCATCGGCAGTGCAGATGGCGGAAAAGCTCAATGCGACCGTGTTGACTGAAACCTCTGTGCGCGCCATTGATCCTCAGCAACGGCAGTTGCGGTTGGATGGTCAGGAGGTGGTTTATGACAAGCTGGTGCTGGCCTTGGGGGCTTCTCCGCTGAAGCTGAAGTGTGCCGGTGATGCTGTTGGCGAGGTGTTACAGGTCAATAATTTGGATGATTATCAGCGGTTTTTTTCACGTTTGCAAAGCGCCCAGTCGGTGTTGGTGATTGGCAGTGGTTTGGTGGGTTGTGAGTTTGCCAATGATTTGGCACTGAGTGGTAAGCAGGTGACTCTGCTAGGTCGAGCAGCAACGCCATTGAATCGTCTCTTGCCTGCGGAGATGGCAGCACATCTGCAACAAAAATTGGCTCAGGTGGGCGTTGTTTGGCAATCATCCAATCAGGTGGTGAGTATCAACCGAGCCGCTCAAGGTTATGCAGTGCGGTTGGCGGACGGTACTTCTTTGCAGGTGGGGCTTATTCTTTCTGCGCTGGGTTTGCGTGCCAATGTGGCGTTGGCAGAACAGGCCGGTTTGCAGACCGAACGAGCCATCTGTGTGGATCGAATGCTGTGCAGCAGTCAGGACTCTGTTTATGCATTGGGAGATTGTGTGCAGGTGGAGGGTTTGCATCTTCCTTTTGTGCTGCCCTTGATGAAATCCGCGCACGCGTTGGCCAAGACTTTGGCCGGAGTGCCCACAGAGGTGGTTTATCCGGCGATGCCGGTGACAGTAAAAACCAAAAGTATGCCTTTGGTGATTTCACCGCCTCAAGTAGAGGAATGTGAAGTGGAGTTAGAGTCGCGGCAAAATGGCCAACGTGCGCTTTATTGGGATCAAAACAGAACGCTACAAGGTTTTGTTTTGAGCGGTGATTGTGTGGCTGAAAAACAGCAGTGGACGCGCGTCTTACCTGCTTGGTTGGCAGAGGAGTAGCGGTTTATGTTGCAACCGATAAAGCGTTATGGCCGCTTGTTACGCACCCATAAAGATTGGCGTGCTCATTTTACTTTTGCTTTTGGTGGTTTGGTAGTGGGGCTGCTGGCGGTGTTTATGGCCTGGAGCAGTGAGTGGGCCAATGAGCTGTTTTTGACCGGAGTCGAACACTATTCTTGGATGCCTTTTGTGGTTTCGCCTCTGGGGCTGATTTTGGTGTTGTGGCTGACCCGCAAGTATTTTCCCGGTTCCGAAGGCAGCGGTATTCCACAGGTGATGGCTTCTTTGGAGCACGCAGAACAGCGCGGAGCGTTGCTGTCGTTGCGGATCGCGTTTGGCAAGATTTTCCTCTGTATTTTAGGGCTTTTGAGCGGGGCCTCTATTGGTCGTGAAGGGCCGACGGTGCATGTGGGAGCGGCACTGATGTACTCCTTGCGTGGCTGGATCTCCATGCGTCGCTACGATATGGAAAGGGTGTTGATTTTGACCGGTGGCGCGGCGGGGGTTTCGGCGGCGTTTAACACCCCGTTGGCAGGCATTGTCTTTGCCATTGAGGAACTGAGTCGTTCCTTTGAGGTTCACACCCGTGCGCTGATGCTGACGGGTGTGATGGCAGCTTCCATTATGGCGCTGGGCATTCAGGGCAATTACACCTATTTTGGTCAAACATCGGCGTTGATTGATCTACAAGAGGCCATTGTGCCGGTACTGATTTGTGGTGTGATCGGCGGTATTTTAGGCGGTGTGTTCAGTCTGTTATTGATTCGGGGTAATCGCTGGGTGGCTCCGATTCGTTTTAGAAAACCCTATTTGGTGGCAGGAGTCTGTGGTTTGGGGATTGCGGTTGTGGGCTATTTTTCAGGGCATTTAACCTACGGTACCGGTTATCTGGAGGCGAGTCATCTGGTCACCAATGATGATTCTCTGGGAGCTGAGTTTGCCTTGATGAAGTTTTTGGCTACGGTGATCTCTTATTTGAGTGGCATTCCTGGTGGCATCTTTGCGCCGTCGTTGGCGACAGGGGCGGGTGTGGGTGCCTTGATTGCCGATTGGTTGAGCATGTACCCACACGGTGCTTTGGTCTTGTTTGGTATGGTGGCTTATTTTTCTGGGGTGGTGCAAGCACCGATTACCGCGTTTGTGATTGTGATGGAGATGACCGACAAACATGAGTTGATTTTGCCGTTGATGGTGGCGGCGTTTATTGGTACGGCATTTTCAAAAATGATCTGTCGCACACCGATTTACAGCACCTTGGCGGATAACTTTTTGCCGGAGGGAAAGAAGTTTCACAGTTGATTTTTGATTGAGAGGGCAATAAAAAAGGCGGCCATTTGGCCGCCTTTTTTTGAGGCAAACAGAGTCAATCAGTAAGATTGATTAGATGCCCACTTTGGCTTTGATTGCATCAACAACGGCATCACTGGAGGTGGCGTTGATGTCGAGCAGCATATCTTCGCCTTTGTAGAAGCCCACCAGAGGTGCGGTCTGTTCATTGAAAACGTCAAGGCGTTTTGAGATGGCTTCTTCGGTTTCATCGTCACGTTGTACAACATTGCCACCGCATCCGTCTACATCACAAACACCTTCGACTTTGCAAGGGCTGGATTTGACGTTGTAAATCGCGCCGCAATCAACACAGGTACGACGGGTGGTGAGGCGATCCAAAATCACGTCACGAGGCACGTCAAGGTTGACTGCTGCATCGAGTTCAATGTTCAGTTTGGTCAGTAACACTTTCAGTGCTTCCGCTTGAGGAATGGTGCGTGGGAAACCGTCTAGCAGGAAACCCGCTTTGCAATCGTCTTCCAGCAGGCGCTCACCCATAATGCCCATGATCAAATCATCAGAGACCAGTTCACCGGCTTTCATGGCGGCTTCGGCTTTCTTACCCAGTTCAGTACCGGCCTTCACTGCGGCACGCAGAATGTCGCCAGTGGAAATTTGTACAGAACCATCAACGGAGGTCAATAATTTTGCAACGGTGCCTTTACCAGCGCCTGGTGCGCCTAACAGAATCAGTCTCATGGTGATTTACCTTAAGTGGGTGAGAATTTTAGTCAGGGGGAAATATACCCGTTTTTTCTCCCAGAGTCCGTTTGAATTAACCTATGGGTCTATTAGTTTTTTTATGGTTCATGCTCGGGTTTAACTGGCGTAATGTTTGCTACTTTGAATCCCTTGTTGTGCTGATCTGGGAGAATGCCGAAGTGGATGGTCTGGAGTCGATGTTGGCGACTGAGTGTGTTGATGAAAATCAAGGGATGTTGCTTGATCTGATGCGACAGTTGCAATCGCTATTGCGGAAGTCGGGTTTGGCTGCCGAAGAGTTAGAGCCATTGTTGTTGTTGATCAAGCCCATTCAGCTGCGTATTGCAGAGTTGCAACGTCAGTTGCGTGAGACGGATTTGCGCTTGCAGCGGCAGTCCACTCGAGATTCATTGACCGGTTTATGGTGCCTTGGCAGCATTCAGGAGTTGTTGGCCAAAGAGTTGGCGCGTACCGTTCGTGAGCAGCGCAGTTTTGCGGTGGTGATGGTGGATGTGGATGACCTAAAACGGGTTAATGATTATTACGGTCATCAAATGGGCGATGAGGTTTTGAAAACCGTGGCTCAGCGGTTGTTGAAAGTCTGTCGTAAAGAGGACAGCGTGGGTTGTTACTCGGGCGGCAAATTTTTGGTGGTGCTGTCGGCGGGTAACGATCGGGAAATGTTGGCTCTGGGTGATCGTTTTCGTAAATGTGTGGCGGAGCAGGTGGTCTGCCCTAAAATTGGTTTTGAGTTGGAGATGACGGTCAGCGTTGGGGTGGGGATCTGTCGTTACCCGCAAGGCTCCAGTGTGGATGCCATGATTCAGTTGGCCATTGACGCGCTGGTATTGGCAAAAAAAGCCGGTCGAAATCGGGTGCGTCAGCGTTTGGATCGGGTGGTGAGCATTTCATAAAAAGTGGTATTTGTGGTTGTGCAGGAATTGCTCCTCTTCAGGGTAGCTGGAGCGATTTAGGATTTGATTCAGTTCTGGAAAGCGGCCAAACTGTTCAATTACTTTATGATGTGCTTCGGCGTACTCCAAGGTGCCTTGATAATATTCTTTGAGTTCGTCGGGTACTGCTTCCAGCAGATGGGCGTAGCGTTCCACGGCGAGATTTTGCAGGGTGATGTTCTCCGCGTGTTCCAGTGGTAGATAAAAAAAGCTGCGTTCGATAAAACGTAACTCTAAGTCATGTTGTTTTTCCAAACCTGTGATAACCCATTCTTGTGCTTTGTGGTCTTGGCTAAAGGCGTGTGTGCTGCCTCGATAAATGTGTCGCGAAAATTGGTCGAGCAGGATGATCAGCGCCAATCTGCCTTGAGCATGGTCGCACCAGTGATTCAGCTCACCGGCAACAGCGGCGTGGTGCAGTTGGCCAAAGCGAGTGCTGATTTCGTGGTCGTACTCGGCACCGCTTTTAAACCACATGTCCATTTTAGCCAGATGGTAGTCTGCTGGCTTCCCCAGCTTACCAAACCAAAAATATAAGACGGAATTGATCTCTGTTGCTGCGCTGTTTTCCATCACCTTCACCTCAACTCAAAAGAGAACTGTAACGCTTTATCTCACTGTTCCTCCAGTGAGTAAGGCAGATCTAAAATAGTTACTTTGGGGCCTTCAATACTGTGCAGATGCACACTCTGGTTTTCTGCACTGGCGATAGCGATAACCGCTAAGGCGTGCATACCGCCGTCGGGGTGGGGACGAGCATCAACGATTTTTCCTGTGCCTTGAGCTGATTTTTCTGTCGGGCTGAAAAGTCCATCGCCCGCTTTGGCGCTGTCGGTATTAATATGTATGAGGTACATACGGCGTTTGACTTTGCCTAAATATTGCATCCGCGCAATGATTTCTTGGCCGGTATAACAGCCTTTTTTAAAGCTGATGCCATTGAGAAATTGCAGGTTGGTCATCTGCGCCACAAAGGCTTCTTGGGTTGCGGGGTGAATGCTGGGAATGCCCGCTTGAATCTCCAGCAGCGCCCAAACGTCTGCGCCTGCGGGCATGGCACCGTGTTGTTGTAGGTTTTTCCAGAGGGCGATCATCGCTTCTGGCTCGCCGTAGAGTTCAAAGCGCGGTACGGCTCCGGCGACTCGAATTTGGGTGATGCCATTGCTTGTCACTACTTCGTCATTATTTTTGGCCACTGAACCCAAGTGCGTGTTTAACCACGCTTCTGTTTGAGCGCCGCTGAGGCCAAAACGAACCAACTGCGTGCTGCGGTCTTCCAATGTGACCTTGGATCTCATAACAAACATGCGCAGGCGTTTAAGGGTGATCTCCAGCAATGAATGGGGCAGGCGCAGATGAAGGCTGTCAGTGTGCTTAAAGAGGCGCAGCAGAGCCAACATGCGACCTTTGGGGGTGGAGTAGGCGCTCAGTTGACTGTGCTGTGCATCAATCAATCGGGTGTCGTTGCTAAGTTGACCCTGTAAAAAGGTTTCGGCCTCTTTGCCGCCGGCACAAATAACCGCTTCGTGGCTGAGATCGCAGAGCACCGCGCCGTTAAGTGCGGCCTGTTGCTCGTCGGTCGCAGAGCCGTAGTGTTGAACGTGATCGTCTGTTACAACAGCGCCCAGATCCGTTAGAAAGTCGTACCAGTCGGTGTGAGTGTGAGTCTTCATAAGGTGTGTGGCTATTTTTGTTAGAGAAAACTGGAGTTTAGTGAATATTCCTGACTCTGTCAGTAGGGATTTTAGAGCGAAATTTGGCTTGAAGATCAGGCGGCCTGTATCTTTTTAACAACTATTATTGTTATTTGTTGGTTTGTAGTTGTATTTGTGGTACATTTTGTTGTGTTTTAGCAAAAGTGAGATGGGGGTGGCATTCTTAGTGCTCTATTTCATTTAGCATAGATCCTATTAGAGCAGCGTTAAGCTGCCGTTCATCAGAGCAGCGTTAAGCTGCCATTTAGGGTTACTATTTACACAAGGATGTGGCAACGTCAGGAACGTTTGTCATGATTAGAAAAATAAGTCGTGTGGTTTTTATTGTTGGCTCAGCACTGTTGTTGCTGGCCTGTGATGGCTTGGAAGTCTCTTATAATCCACTGCTTAGCGCTGAACAGAGCAGCTCGGATTACGCTCAACGTTGTCAATGCCTTTATCCTGATGACCCTAAAAATGATGTACCTTGGCAAGCCAAGAGCCGCTCGGTTCTGGAAATTGCCAATGCCTTTAATAAAGCTCGTCGTAAAGATGGTACGGTTATTAAGGACATGCAGTTGCCTGCACAAAGTGTGTGGGATTCATACACTCCCGTTGAGAAAATGTTGTATTTAATCAACAGTGAACGTCTGGATCGCGGACAAGCGGCTTTGGCTGGATTTGATTCACGCTTGAATCAGGTGTCGCAACAGTATGCCGAGTTTTTACAGGGTAGGGACCAGCAGGGACACAGTGCCGATGGTCTGACACCTTGGCTTCGTATGGACGGCAATGATGAGATTAAACGCGGACGTGAGAAAATTCATTTTGGTGAAAATTTGGCCTATTTTGCCAGTGATTCTATTTTGCCTGAGATGTTGGTGGAACGGTCTCTGTTTAACTGGCTCTATAACGACGCGGGTGAAGGTTGGCAGCACCGCCATTTTATTCTCTATACTGGTTATAACGACAACACGGCTTTGCTGGGGGATGAGGGCGTGATGGGTCTGGGGCTGGCGACAGGGCCGTTTAGTATTAATGGACATCGTTATCGTTTTGCTGCGGTGGTGGTGCTGAATGCCTTTGATGCCAATGCCAATTGGGATTACCGCTTGACTCAAAGTGTGCCGATGGTGGCGGGAACACCTGCGCCCTTTTACCCTCGTGGTTTAAATATCTCGGCGGAGTTGGTGGCGGATTTTAATCGCGGTGTTATTGAGGACAGTGGCAGCAATTTAACCTGGCTGGATAACGCCGATGCGTCGATCTCCAGTTGGAATAAGAGCATTGGTGATTTTCATAATGCCCCAGCGTATTGCGATAATTTGGTTTCTGCCGGTTATGACGATTGGCGTTTGCCGCACCCAGCTGAGCTGAATCAAATCGTTAGAAAAGTGAATGCAGATGAGGGTATTCAGTTCGATTATTCGGCTCCAAGCTGGTGTCCAGCGACGATTTCGGTGGCGCTGGATGGCGATTATTATGGTGTTTTGACGGTTCCTTATGAGCAATCTTCGGTGGGGGATTTGTTACCGTGGTCGGGTACGGTGGCGTTTGTGCGTTGTGTGCGTGACGGTTTAGGTTAATGCACACAGCAGAGCCTCTTCGTCTAGATTTATCGCCTTCCTATGGTCTTTCTCTGTTTTTATTGTTGTTGCATCTGAGCGCCTTTTTCGCGCTTGTGTTTGTGCTTGAGCCTATTTATCTGCTTGTGATGGGCTTATTATTGCTGGCCAGTCTGCTTTTTTATCGACGGCAGTTGGCCGCTTACCGATCCCTCACTTGCCTGTATGAATGCCAGTGGTTTTTGCTGGATCAAGTGGGAGAACGTCACTCAGTACAGTTGAGTGGCGGTGTGATGTTGGGGCAGTTGTTGTTGCTCAATTTTTCTACTGAAAAGTCTAAAAGACATGTGCTGATTTTATGGACAGACAGTGCTGATGCACAGCAGCTACGCCGTTTGCGGTTAAAATTGACGCTGTTAAAAAACAGCGTCTGAGTTATTTTTTATGGTGGCTAAAGACCCCATCCCACTCCGTTGCTGGTGGGTGAGTTTTGAAGTAAATGACGCGGTCGAGGTAGAGTCGATAGACGTAACACGCTGAGTTTTGTTGAGTGAGGGCAAAAAATTCACGTTCGGCCAGATCCCACTGTTGGCGTTGGTAGAGTCGCAGCGCTTTGTGGTAACGGGAGAGTTCACTTTTTATCGAGGAGCGCACCTGCTCTTTTTGCCCCAGCGGTTCGTAGATTGCCACTGGTTGCTGTTTACCTTTCACTCGTACCTGATCCAGTTTTCGGTAGAGGTAGCTGGGTACGGCATGGCGAATGTTGTCGCTGACAATGATGTTGACACCGTAGGTTTTGGTCAGGCCCTCTAAGCGTGAACTTAAGTTAACCGCATCACCGAGTACCGTGTAGGCCATGCGAAATTCCGAACCCATATTGCCGACGCTCATGGGGCCGCTGTTGAGGCCGATGCCGATTTTGATCTCTGGCCAGCCTTTGGCTTGAAAGTCTGTTTGCATTCCTTCTAGGGTTTCTATCATCTCCATGGCAGAGTTCAGCGCATGTTCGGCGTGTTGCTTGTCTTTGAGGGGAGCACCCCAAAAGGCCATAATGGCATCGCCCATGTATTTGTCGATGGTGCCACGGTGTTTGTGAATGGTGTGGGTCATGGGGGTGAGGAAGGCGTTCATTAGCTGGGACAGCTCTTTGGGTTCCAGCCCTTCCGAAATGGGGGTGAACCCGCGCACGTCGGAAAACAGCACACTCATTTCACGACTCTGGCCTTCCAGTGAAATAACTTCGTCATCGAGATGTTGATCCATCTCATCAACTAATTCGGGAGGAATGTATTGGCCAAACAGACGTGCCAGCTGACGTTTGCTGCGCGATTCAACAAAAAAGCCGTAAGACATGTGCAGAATAAAGAGGCTTAGGGTCAACAGCAGTGGGGTGGCCATCGGCAAAACCAAGTTCCAACGGTTCCAAGCGTAAAAGCTCATGGCGGTGATGGTTGTGGCCATCGCAAGGGTTAGTAGGGAGGTGTGCAACGGGGAAATTTTGGGCAGCAGAGTGCTCATAATGAGGCCGATCAGAATCAAGAGTAGGAAGGTGTAGCCCAGCGTGTAGGCCGGTTGGTGTTTGATGTTCTGATTTAAAATGCCGGAGATGATGTTGGCGTGAATTTCCACTCCTGGGTAGATATTTTGTACTGGGGTGGAACGCAAATCCAGCAGTCCAGGGGCGGTGGTGCCCACCAGTACGATGGCATCTTTAAGCAATTTTTCATCGACCTGATCATTAAACAGGTCGATGATGGAGATATATGGAAAGCTGTTTTGTGGGCCGCGATAGGGGATTAAAACCGCCGCTTCCGCGTCCACTGGAATGGTGTAATTGCCCAGCTTGATCGCTTCCAGAGCAGAATAGTCGCCCTGTTTGTCTTTATTGGAGGCGACCACAATTTGAACTTTGTTTTCGTTCAGTGCCGCTCGGGCAACGGCGAGGGCGAGGGATTCGTAAAGATGGTTTTCAAACAGTTGCAACAGCGGTACCCTTCGAAAAATGCCGTCGATGTCAACCAGCGGGTTGTCAAAAAAGCCGCCGCCTAAGGCGGCGCTTTGTAGTTGAGCTAGATTGGCGCTGTAACCAGCAGGCTCTTTAAACAGCAGTCGACCGCGCCACAGGGGCGGTATTTCGCTGATGGCTGTTGGCAGTTGGCCGATGCGGCTGTGGCCATCGACGTTGTCTTTGCCCTTAAAATAATAGCTTAGTAGTATCTTGCGTCCTTGCAGACTTGTGGCGAACAGTTGGTCGTATTCAAGCTGAGGTTGCAGTTGTTCCAGTTGTTGTAAAAAGGCAGGGTTGTCGTGCAGTTGTTCGCGAGCGAGCTGTTGCAACAGAGGCAGACCGGAGCTGGTATCTTGCTCAGCAAACAAAATATCGAAACCGAGCACTTTGATTTGATATTTGTCGAAGAGATTATCCACCAGAGTTGCCATGCGATTGCGTGACCAGGGCCAGCGACCGAGGGCGGCCAAACTTTTTTCATCGATGTCGAGAATAACAATGCGTCTGTCTTGGGTTTTGGGCAAGGTGGTATTGAGGCGCACGTCGTAGGAGACGTTCTCCAATTTTTGCAAAAATGAAATGGGAAACAGGTTTGCGGTGTGCAGCAGAAAAACCAGAACGATCAATAAACTGAACAGCAGTCGAGTGCTCTGTTGACGGATCACTCTTGACTCCCTGATGACGGTGCGGGCATAAATAGTGTGCTCTTCTACAACTAAAGCGAGATCAGCCTAACATAATTCACTTCAGCCAAATTTGAGTGGCGTTTAAATGGGATCGGCGCTGTTTTATTGTTAATTGCTGTGGGATGATGCCGTCCGTGCGAAGGTAATTCAACCGGCAATCTTTCCATGATTTTGGCCAAGGCCAATGTAACCCGAAATTTATAGGAACAGCGCGTGAGTAAACAGATTTTTCTTGGTGTGAACATCGACCATATTGCTACTTTGCGTCAAGCCAGAGGCACGGTCTATCCTGATCCTGTTTTTGCTGCCCAGCTTTCTGAGCAGGCGGGAGCGGACAGCATTACGATGCATCTGCGTGAGGATCGCCGCCACATTCAAGAGCGGGATGTGTTGCTGGTGCAGCAGACTCTGCAGACCAAATTGAATCTGGAGATGGCGGTGACCGAGCCGATGTTGGCGTTTGCGGAAAAAATTCGTCCGCAAGATTGCTGTTTGGTGCCAGAAAAACGCGAAGAGCTGACCACCGAAGGTGGTTTGGATGTGGTGGCGCATGAAGCTGCGATTACAGAGGCGTGTGTGCGTTTGGCCGATGTTGGGGTGCGTGTCTCGCTCTTTATTGATGCCGATCCGGCGCAGATAGAAGCCTCTGCGCGTTGTGCTGCGCCAGTGATTGAAATTCATACGGGGCATTATGCTGATGCAGTTGGTGAAGAGCAGCAGCGTCTGTTTGAGCGCATTGTGGCCGGGGTGGATTTGGCGGTGGCCGAGGGTTTGGTGGTCAATGCAGGACACGGTTTGCATTATCATAATGTTGAGAAAATCGCTGAAATTCCAGCACTGCATGAGTTGAACATTGGTCATGCGATTATGGCTAGGGCGCTGTTTACTGGCTTGCCGGAAGCGGTTGCTGAGATGAAAATGTTGATGCGGGCAGCGCGGCAGCGGTGATTTTAGGCATGGGGGTGGATCTTGTTAAGGTGGCGCGCATTGAGCGACTTTGGCAGCGTTACGGTGAACGTTTTGTGCAGCGTATTTTAACTCCTATGGAGCAAAAAACAGCGTTGATGGTAGCCGATCCGGTGCAATTGCTGGCGAAACGCTTTGCAATTAAAGAAGCGGCGGTCAAGGCGTTAGGTACGGGATTTCGCAATGGCATTGGTTGGCAGGATTTATGTGTGACGCATACGGAATTGGGGAAACCTCAACTGGTTCTAGTGGGTAAAGCACAGCAGCAGGCTGTGAAAATGGGTGTGACTAGCAACCACGTCACTGTTTCGGATGAGAAGGAATATGTGGTTGGGATGGTGCTGTTTGAGGGGATTTGAGTGCGGCTATCAATTGATCAATGACGATCAGTAACATGCCCACTTGGTGGTCTAATTTGCCCAGCTGACGGGCGTTGATCTGCGTTTCCACTAGGTTGGCGGCGTGGGTCAGTGCGGGTGTACCACAGTAATTGCTGGCACCGTGCAATTTGTGGGCGTGAAAATGCACTTGTTGGATGTGTCGTTGTTGGATGGCCACTTTCAACGCTTGGCGTTGCTCTGGCAGCATGTTGATCAACATGGCCTGCATCTCGTTGGCCAGTTTTTGATTGCCCGCCGCTCGTTGCAGAGCCAGATCTGGGTCGATGAGGGGCAGTGGGTTTGTTTCGCTGATCGGTTTTTTTTTGGCAGCGGGAGCTGGTTTTTTTGCTTCGAAGTCCGTTGAGGCACACCATTTTTTTAACATGGCCTGCAGTTTTGCCATCATGACCGGTTTGACCATGATGTCGTTCATCCCAGCCTTTAGAGCTTTTTCTAAACGACTGGCGAGCACATCTGCGGTCAAGGCGATAATGGGGGTTTTGCAGTTGATGCTGTTGGATTGGCGGATCAGTCGGGTGGTTTGTAGGCCATCCATCATCGGCATGTGCAGATCCATAAAAATCAGGTCGTACTTGTTGGCTGACTGTTTTTCAATGGCTTGTTGCCCCGATTGTGCACAATCTACTTGCAGGCCGAGCAGCAGTAAAAATTGCTTTAACAGTTCAAGATTGATGTTGTGATCATCGACGATTAAGAGGTGGAGAGCCATTTTGGTCATTGTGTGATTTTTTATTGTGATTGTTGTACTTGTGTTTTGAAGTTATTCACTGCAAGTCTATCGAAAAATCAAGTTTATGAATAGGAGAAAAAAGTATGTCGTTTGCTACGATTGAGTCCTGTGTGGGAAATACGCCTTTAGTGCGGCTGCAACGCTTGAGTCACAGTTCCAATACCATTTTATTGAAATTGGAGGGCAATAATCCTGCCGGTTCGGTAAAAGACCGTCCGGTGATGAGCATGATTCAGCAGGCGGAAGCCCGTGGTGATATTCAAGAGGGAGATTGTCTGATTGAGGCCACCAGTGGCAATACGGGCATTGCTTTGGCGATGGCGGCGGCGATCAAAGGTTACAAAATGAAACTGATCATGCCGGATAACATGAGCGTTGAACGCCGCGCGGCAATGCTCAGTTACGGTGCAGAGATCATTTTGGTGACTCAAGAACAGAGCATGGAGGGCGCGCGTGATCTGGCCAAACAAATGGAGCGTGAGGGGCAGGGCAAGGTATTGGATCAATTTGCTAATTTTGATAATCCGTTGGCGCATTACCAGACCACGGGGCCAGAAATTTGGTCTGACAGTGAACAGCGCGTGACTCATTTTGTCAGTGCGATGGGTACCACGGGTACGATTATGGGGGTCTCACGTTACTTGAAAGAACAGAATGAAGCGATTCAAATTGTTGGGGTGCAGCCAATGGAAGGTTCTAAGATTCCGGGTATTCGCCGCTGGCCAAAGGCGTATTTGCCGACCATTTTTGAGGCCTCAAGAGTGGATCGTACCTTGGATGTGAGTCAGCAAGATGCTGAGCAGACGACACGGGATTTGGCGCAGCGAGAGGGTATTTTTTGTGGTATTTCATCGGGAGGTGCCGTTGCCGCTGCATTGCAGTTGGATCAGGAGGTGGAGAATGCGGTGATCGTCACCATCATTTGTGATCGGGGTGACCGTTATCTTTCCACCAACGTTTTCTCCTCTTAGGTGTTGAGGACAAACTCCATTTTTACCCCAGCCACTTCGATCACATCTTTGTCGCTGAGTGCTTGAGCTTGAGTGCCGATCAGTTGGCCATTGACGGAAGGGTATTTGGCACCTTTTCCGCCTTCCACATGGATAATAAAATAACCGTGTGGGCGACGGGTGATGGCAGCGACCTGTTTGCCTGGTTTACCGACAGTGGTGAGGGCTTTGGTGAGTTGTAATTTTTTACCCCGATTTTTACCACTGACGACTTGTAAACGCGCGGCGTAAGTGTAGATGTCCGGTGAGGCTTGGGTGCCGATACGCCCAGCGGTCTCACCGTCTTCTGCATTAGGAAACACTTCAGCAATGCCAGCGGCTTGCATGGTTTTGGCACGATCATGAACGTCGGTTTCATTCATGGGGTGACCCTGCTTGGCGTATTTCAGCTGGTGTTTACCGATGCTGATAATGTCGCCGTCTTGTAGGGCGTGGCGTTTGATTAACGAGCCATTGACGTAGGTGCCGTTGGTGCTGTTGAGATCCTCAAGGAAAGAGTCGTTGAGAATGGTGATGATTTTGGCATGGGCACCACTGACCGACAGGTTGTCGATTTGAATTTCATTGCCGGATTTACGCCCAATGACGATGTGCTCTTTGCTGAGCTGGTACTCGCCGAGGGTGTCTCCGCCGAGACTAAGAATTAACTTGGACATCTTACATTATCCACCAGGGTCTCTAGTTAGAACGTGAAAACAATCTTTGGTACCAGCGTTTTTTGGCTGGAAAGGTCTTCAAAGACTTGATTAAAATGACGGAAACATTGTCTTTTCCACCGTTGGCATTGGCTTGATCAATCAGTTGCTTAGCAACCTCTTCAAGGTTATCACTAAATTTTTGTAACGTTAAGCTTATCGCACTGTCTTCCAACATATCGTTAAGTCCATCAGAACACAACAAATAGATGTCCTCTGGTAGGACAATGTCTTCTCGGAGGTCAACTTTGACAAAGGGTTCGATGCCCAGAGCGCGAGTGACTAAGTTTTTATTAAGAGAGGCTTTCGCTTCCTCTGGGGTGTAAAAGCCGCGTTCCACCAGTTCTTGCAACAAGGTATGGTCAACGGTGATCTGTTCTAGGCTGTTTTCGCGAAAGCGATAGAGGCGAGAATCACCCACATGGGCGATGGAGATGCGATTGTCATAAAACAGCGCCATTACCAAGGTGGTGCCCATGCCGCTGTATTGCGGTTGATTTTGTGAGGTCTGATAAATAACTTCATTGGCTTTTTCAACGGTCAGGCGGCAGGCGATGCTTTCGGCACGAAAGCCGGTGTTTTCACGCAGGGTTTTGTGATCAAGCTCAAACAGACGGCTGGCGATGTCGCCGATAATGGTGTTGACCGCAAGGGCGCTGGCGACTTCGCCGGCTTTGTAGCCGCCCATGCCGTCGGCAAGCACGGTGATACCACTGCCGATTTCACTGCCGTAACTGTCCTCATTGTGGGAGCGAACCATGCCTTTGTCGGTTCTGCCCACAATTTCCAGTTTTCCCGTTAAATCCATCATGTTGTTGCCTTATCTTGACACTTTGTTAATTGATGATCAGCTGTTTCATACAGGCGCGAATGTCACGAGCTAATTCATTGCCGCTGGAATAGCGCTGTTCTGCGTCTTTGTAGAGGGTCTTATTCAGCACTCTGCGTACGCAAGAGGGCAGGTCAGGCCGTATCAGAAGCGGATCGGGGTGTTTCTCGTTGGCGATTTTATACATTAAAGTAGCCATAGAGTCTGCATAAAAGGGCAATTTTCCCGTTAAGAGTTGGTAAAGCATGATTCCTAAGGAAAATAGATCTGATCGCCCGTCTACTTTTTTGCCTGAAAGTTGTTCCGGTGACATGTACGAAGGGGTGCCTAAGACCATGCCGGTTTTTGTTTTGCTGGAATCGGTGATGCGAGCGATGCCAAAGTCGGTGATTTTCAGTGTATCGGTTTTAGGCTCGTACATTAGGTTGGCCGGTTTGATGTCTCGATGCACCACTTGATTGTCATGTGCGTAGTGGAGTGCATCGGCGGCTTGAGCCATTAGCTCTAACACCTTGGCAACGGGCAACAGGGCATCGGGTTTGGTGTAACGTGACATCTCGTGGCCTTTTAGATATTCCATCGAGATGTAGGCCAGATCGTGTTCTTCACCGGCATCGTAGATGGTGACAATGTTGGCGTGATTGAGACGGCCAGCAGTCTCCGCTTCACGGAAAAAACGTTCCTTAACTGCGACTAATTCGTCGCCATCAAATTCTTTTGAAAGTGCCAATGTTTTGATCGCTACGGTACGACTGATGGTGGGGTCTTTGCCCAAATAGACTGCGCCCATTGCCCCCTTGCCCAGTTCTCGCTCTATCTCATAACGCCCGAGTTTTGGTTTGGCGATGCCGTTGTCACTGTTGAGCAGAAGACTGGCATTGGTGCCACCGGCAGCGGCCAGAATGAGGGTATCTTCCATCGCTTTGTTACGAGTGATGCGGCTTTTCACGTCTCGAAAGCCGTCGTCAAAGTCACTGATGTAACGATAGAGTTCCGACGCTTTATTGAATTGTCGTTTGCGTTCGAAATCCAAGGCTAGGTTGTAGAGGATCTCCAACAGTGAGGAATCTAGGGGGCATTTTCGAAATTTATCGAAAGCGGCATCCAGTTGTCCTTGGCTTTGCAGTGAGAGACCCAGCATGCGGTTACTCTCTGCAGAGGCGGCATCGGAACGTAAAATGCCCTTTTCAGCCCTTAACCAGAGTTTGGTTAGCAGGGTTAAGTGCCCTATTACGAGTAGAAACAAGGGGGCCATCAACTGTATCCAGAGATCGTATTGCAGCATCAGTATAAAGTGTGCGGTGATAAAGCCGCTGCCGATAAAGAACGATAACCAAAGTGCGGTACGACTGTTAACTTGGGGTACGAGTAGGATCAAATAGAGTGCAACAAGCAGAATGAGTGCTGATTTGAGCGCTGCGCTCCAGTGGGGAGTGGAGTAATACTCTTGTTGTAAGATGCTGGAAACCGCATGGGCGAGCAGATAAACAGGAGGCATTGTAGGGTCTATAGGCGTTAATTGATTGGCACCCAAGCCCGAGGAGGTGGAGCCGATCAAAATGATTTTATTGCGGTATTTTGCTAAATTAATTTTGCCGCTGATCACATCGTAGTAGGAGTCGATGGAAAATCTATCTTGATTGTAAAAGGTCATTAACATACGCATATCAGAGTTAATGTTCAGGCGCACATGTCCTAATCTGACCCCTTCACCAAGCAGTACATCTACATCTTGCGGTTTAAGATTGAGTGCTTTGATAGCAATTTGTAGAGCAATGGAAGGATAGAGTTTGCTGTTGTAGTTGATGACTAGCAGTTCACTGCGAATGCTGCCATCAGGGTCGGGTTCGATATTGAGGTGACCAATACCGTTACTGGCTTGAGCAAAAGGTTCGTAGAGTGGAATGGCATTGTAGGCTGTGAGAGGCAGATCGCCGCGCTGAATGGCGTTGTCATTGTCTTGGTAATTTAATGTGTATTGTTGTAAGGATTTTGTGAGTTTTTTGTTATACCTATTGACAGAAGGTCGAATGTCAAACAGTGTGGGTAGAACAATATTGTTGGCTTCTTTCAAGGCCTGAGCAAAGGGTTTATCTTGTTCTAAATCCTGTTGTGCTTGTGACAATTTTACTCTTAGGTTATTGAGACTGCGCGCTGTATTTTGATTTGCGGTAGAACGGTTGTTGTCGGCATATTCTTGCAGACCAGAGTTATCAAACTGTTTAATGAGGTCGTTGATGTGTGCCAGCCCAGGATCGGTCTGTGGCTCTAAAAAAAGCACGCTGTAGGCAATCAGTTTGGGTTGAGCTTTACTGTTCAGAAGATTAATAAAATCGGCATGTTCTCTGCGTGGCCAAGGCCAGCGGCCGATGTTTTCGAGACTCCGTTTATCAATGGCGATAATGGCGATCTCTTTGGAAGGGGTTTTATCCGCGTTGCGAATGCCCCAGTCGTAGGCATTGCGCTCCAGATCTTGTAGAAAAACACCACCAGAAAAGAGCAGCACGGCCAGCGATATAAGCAGAATAATAAACCAATCTTGTCGCCACAGTGTTGTTTTCATTTAAGGTTGCGGTCGCTCTAAGCTACGAGGGGCTTGTTTTTGCTACAGGCGGTTTTCCCGTGACAATATTAGCAGCGGGAATGCTGGGTATGCCTCCTTGCAACAAATAAACATCAAAACCGTGTTCGTTTAAAATAAACGAGGCGGCTGAACTGCGCCGTTCGGTATCACAGCATAAAAGATATTTACGTGTTTTATCTAAATTTTTGATCTTAATGCGTAAAAAGATCAGTGGAATATTGATGCTGCCCTTGATATGGCCGTGTTGATATTCGCTCGGCAGACGTACATCAATCCAAACGGAGCGTTCGTGTAGTACCATTGCTTGGCCATCGGCGTAGTTTACCCAGTTGAGCAGCGGTTCATTGAGCAGTGACATAAAGTCTTCTTTGGAAAGGCGCATCATGGTGCCTGCGGTGAGCATGGTAATGGTGGCGTTGCGTTTGGCACTGGAGATCAACGCTTCTTCACCAAAACTGTCACCGGGTCCCAGTTCCGCTAATTTTACCCCGCGAGGTTGTGATGGGGTAGCGCGGGTGACCAAACAGTGACCGTCGGTAATGGTGTAGAAGTAGTCGCCGTTTTCACCCTGGCGAATAATGACATCACCCGAGTTGTAGCTGATCAACTCCATGCGCATAAACATGGCCTGAATGTTGGCCGGTGGAATACGATGGAAAGCGCGGGTTTGTAGGATCTGAGTCATCCAATCGGCGCTGGTTGTGTTAACCCAGGTGGGATTGTCAGCCTGCAATTCTTCTACTTGGTAGCTGCCCGTTTGATCCCAAGTGAGCATAATATCCAGCAGATCACTGTCGATACGCAGATAATGCACATCGCTTTTGGCGCGCGCAGAGAGGGTTCGCGGTTGCGTGTGACCGATGGCGTGTTTAGACGCATCGGTACCCCCTTTCACATTGGAGACCACGTCATGATCCGAGAGCAGCTCTACCTTGCCTGAAAGCAGATAAATGTGCTGTTTGTCGTGATCACCGGCTTTGAACAAGAACTGACCCGAACGTAACTTGGCGCTTTTTGCTTTGTTCGCCAGTTCATTGAGGCTTTCAGGCCGCAACGCATTTAACGGTATCAGTGTGGTGAGAAGCCGTTTATTAACAGGGTTACCCATAATGCAATGTGATCCATAGATCCAAGAGCGACTCCAAGTGGGTCGAGAAAGCTTTAAAAGGTACCGGTTGCATCAGTAGAAAGCAACCAAACAGGTGTTTTAACTCGCGTTTAATCTCACCTTACGCTCTGGGGTGAGGCGCAACAACTGACCGACGTTCGGCTGCTGACCGTAATCGATCCGGTTCCAACGGCGCAGATCGGCTATGTTTAGCTCAAATCGTCTGGCAATAAGGAACAGTGACTCGTTTTTCTTGACCCGGTAGTGCAGTGGGTGACGAGTTTTAAAGGTAACTTCAGTGGTTTTCCCCCGACCACTTGCTATGCGTAGATGTTGCCCGACGCGAATTTTATACTGTAAATCGATTTGATTCCAGAGCGCCAGTTGTGGAGCCGTGGTGCCAAAGCGATAAGCGATGCTCCAGAGAGTATCTGTTTGCTGTACGCGGTAATGATTTTTTCTTGATTTTTCTCTGCTTGGCTCTGTTTTTTTAAGACGTTGCCGCTGGATCCTCTTTAGGTTGAAGCTAAAAATTTTTGCTTGTTCCATCGGCAGCAGTAGATATTGCGCATGAGGGGAGGTGATGCCGCGTTTGAACGCGGGATTGAGGTGCGTGGTTTCCGCTGTCGAAAGTTCGGCAAGGGTGGCTGCGGTTTTAAGGCTGATTTGCGCACTTAAATTGACTTTTGCTAGCTGCGGATGATTGGGGATCAA
The DNA here is from genome assembly GCA_030950195.1 of Gammaproteobacteria bacterium. Lineage (GTDB taxonomy): Bacteria > Pseudomonadota > Gammaproteobacteria > JAUZRS01 > JAUZRS01 > JAUZRS01. The sequence goes on from JAUZRS010000199.1 coordinate 21,255, forward strand.
GGGCAGGTTAATGCGATAGCGTTTGGGGTTGCGAATGATTTTACGGATCGCCAGCAATTTGGGTACATAACGTTGGGTCTCGGAGCGCAGCTCAAGGTGCCAAAAATCGGTGGGTTTGCCCAGACGGCGGTTTTTTGCCATCGCCTTAAGCACCATAGTTGGGCCGCCGTTGTAGGCTGCGATGGCCAGCAACCAGTCACCGTTAAATTGTTTGCCCAGATCATCCAGCAAGTTTATCGCCGCCAGGGTGGAGGCGTAAATGTCGCGGCGACCGTCGTACCAGTGGTTTTGTTTCAGATCGTAGAGACGACCGGTGGAGGGAATAAATTGCCAAATACCGGCGGCTTTGCTGCTGGAGTGTGCCAAAGGTTTGAAGGCGCTTTCAATGACGGGGATCAGCGCTAACTCCGTGGGCAGCCCGCGTTTCTCTAGACTGTCAACTATGAAATAGAGAAACGGTTCAGCACGTTGACTGACGTTTTCAAAAAAATGCTCCAGTGAAAGAAAATGGTGCATTTGTGAACGAAACTGCTGCTGGTGAACGGTGGGCAGTTGAAAGCCATCTCGAATCCGTTGCCAAAGATCGTGTGGGTTGTTTTGAGCTGTAAGGAGGTAGTTTTGTTGGCTGTGTTCCGCTGGTGGTAGAGTGATGTTTCTGGAGGTGTTGGCTTGTAATGGGCTGCTTTTGCTGGCATGTTGCACACAGCCTTGCAGAGTGCTTAACAGCAGTGCAAAGAGCAATAAAAATAAGGGGTTGTGACTTCTGTCCATGTGTCCTTGTCTGCCTAACGGCGGTTGATGATTTTCCGTCTTGACGTTGCCCGCCACTATACGGATGGGTTGCCAAAACTGCAATAAATTGCCGCCTAAAAAGGGGGCTAACCGGTGCTGTTTTGGGGCATGGTTTAACTCTACGCTTTCGATTTTTAAAAGGTTCATTTTAATGTCAGAATATGTCGCCTCAATGGCGCATTTACGCAGATGGTATGCCAAGCCCTTGGGGCAGCAATTTGCGCTGGCGGTGCAGCAGCAGGCGGATCTGCTGTTGGCCGAGACCTTTGGCCATCACGCCTTTCAATTGGGTGATCTGGATGACTCTATGGATTTGCTCAGAAAAACCGGTCATTACCATCGTGCCTTGTTGGATGGAGCCAG
>JAUZRS010000002.1 GCA_030950195.1 Gammaproteobacteria bacterium
TTATCCACATCCGCTGCGCCTCCCAATTTAGCAATCACTCCACCGGTCATTAAATCAGCAGCAGAAGTATTATTAGGATTCAGATCAAAACGCCACAACTGGGCACGGGTGTCTCCCACATAAATACGATCTGTCAGGCCATCACCGTCTAAATCAATCGCATTGACTTTAGAGGGTATGCTGTTGGTCATATCGGTCAAACTCAAGTCGGCCCCCGAGCCACTGGGACCCGCCCACCAAATTCGCTGGCCTGTCTCTGCATTTACGATGTAAATCGCTCTGCCCTGAAGGTCTGATGCAGGCAGTAGATTACTGTCTTGCGCTGGATCATACCCCCCAGCAAAAATCAGCACCTTGGTGGCCACACCGTTGTATTTAATGGTTTTAATTACCGGGTCAGACCACGTTTGGCCTAACTCAGCAAACACACCTGTGCCGCCTTTAATCGTCCACTTCAAGACGGGGGAGCTAGGATTGGTTACATCCAGAGCATAATAATTACGTCCTCCGCGTCGCATCCCAAAATAAAGATAGGCTTTATCCGTAAGGTTAACCACACCATCTCCACCGTCATCAACCCAGGTTTGTACTGAACCATCTAAGCCATAAATACGATTACTGGCCGCATTGTTAATATAAAGCGTCCGCAAATTAGGCAACAACTCTTGTGGCATAAAACCAAATATTTCAGCGCCATTCGACTCATCCACCACATGTAAATAACCGCTGTTGGTAGTAAAAAAGAGCGCCGTCTGAGATGGGTAAGTAATCACCGCTGGCTGTGAGTGCAGTGGGTCACTGACCTGCAAACGAGGCCCCGGCGCGCTCACAGTATTAAATTCGTTTTTGGTATCCACCCCACGCGCCCACTGCAATAACTCCGCAGGCGTTGGGTTTGCATCTGTAGCCAACATATTCAAATAAGGTAACAAACGGGTTTGATTGCTTTCATTTAAAAAATGCGCGCCGGTAATGGCAGCCAAGCTGACGTTACTGGCGGCTGCCACACCCGAATAAGTGTACATTTTTCTCGGCAACGACAAACGACTGCTAAAACCACCCTTAACAACCTCTTTGCCATCCACTACCGTAGACCAATAACTCTGTGCTGTATCCAACAATTCCCCACTTCCAATCGTATCAATCGCAGCCATACTATTGGCATCAACAATTTTTGGGTTACCCGTAATCGCATCAAACGCGAGACGATATTTTTTCAGGTTGCCGTCCCAGCGTGGACGAGAGCTGGGTTTGAACATCGTCATGTACAGTTCATTGCGATGTCGAGCGCGATTTGCGGCGTTAATCGGTACCGTAGGCGCGGTAAAAGTACTGCCCGCCGCTCGAATATCGCTGATAATCGCAGCAAATGCCTCGGTCAAGCCTTGCGTATCGTCTGCTGAAAAATAAGCCCCACCGCCTTTTGTCGCCGTGTCTCGCAATAACTGCAACGCATCTTGATCCTGTTGAGACAATAAAGCCGGATCACCAAAGGCAAAACCAATGGTATAGGTCAATACATTCTGGCTGTCGGGCAGCGTTGATTGATCACCAAGATAGAGGTATTGAGCCAGCTCATCCAAACAGTTGCCATTGCAAGCGGCTTGCCCTGTCACCGTTGCAAAACCAGGCAACGCTTGAATCGCACTGTCCGCCCCACCGTCGCTGGTTGGCCGACCATCGGTCAGAAAGATTAAAGAACTTTTTTGACACTCAAATTTAATCGGCGAAACATAACTGTCTGGATTGGCTGTTTCGGTACCTGACAAACGAGATGCGGCCACGCTGGGCAACAACACATCGTTACCGTTCACCCGAGCATTAGAGTTGATTCCATACACAACCCCTTCACCGCGAAAATAGCGAGCCGCCTCATAAAGCACCTCGGACAAAGGTGTCCCGCCCCCAGGCTGCAATACTCCCAGCTCAGCAATGAAGCCTGCTCTTGAAGCCACAACATCTTGCATGGAGGAACGAATCATCCCCCCTTCAGCACCGTTACTGTTTGAGTCAAAACGCATCAAGCCAATATTGATGTTATTGGCACTGTTGATCAGATCAAAAACCACCTTTTGCACAATACCCAAACGGGTACTGCGACCGGTCAAAGGTTTGTTGGCCAAACTGTTCCAGTTCAGATAATTACCGCTGTAGAATGTCTTATTCTGCCAAACGACTTGTCCACCACTCGCCGCACTCCAAGGTCCACTCGGACCATTAACCAAATAGGTCTTGGGGGTTGGGGCCATATTGGAACCATGCACACCCTCATCTCCTTGGCACTCCACATCAAGGCCACTTTGGGCTGGATCCATGCCTTGCCACACCTTCGCTACTGGATTCCAAGCCGCCACGGCACCAAAATAACGGCCCGACTGAGAAAACGAAGGTTGGGCTGCCTGACAATGAAAATTGGCCGCAGAAATCACATGAGCCGTAGCGGGATCAGTAATCACCGCACTACTTTGAGACCAATACACACTGCTGCTGACAAAACTACCGGAATAGGTCACGCTGGAGATGTAATCGTAAGCATCCACATTGGCCTTCATACTGCCAGAGGTATCAACAACAAATAAAATATTAGGCTGACCGAGTAAATTAGAGACATTACCTGAGTTTAAATTACCGACATAAATCTC
>JAUZRS010000020.1 GCA_030950195.1 Gammaproteobacteria bacterium
AATCGGTTTTATTGGATTGTGTGGTGGGTTTTGTTGGGTTGCGCTGCGCTTAACCGCAACCTACGAAGCTTGTTTTTTCCTCTTCCCAAATCCACCACCACCGGGGGTTGCCAAAATCAAACAATCCTCGGCCTTCAGATCAATCTGATCTTGGCTGCTTAATTCAACTCGTGTTCCATCCGCACGTTCCACCCATGTTTGACCCACTTCACCTGCTTTACCACCGGCCACTCCGTAGGGAGCTTCGATGCGCCGATTGGCTAAAATAGCGACGCTCATTGGCTCTAAAAAGCGCAGTTGTCGCAGGACACCGTTGCCGCCTTTGTGCTCGCCTTGGCCGCCCGAATGGGGGCGGATTTCAAAGCGTTCTAAGCGCACGGGGTAGCGCGACTCCAATACCTCGGGATCGGTGAGGCGGGAGTTGGTCATGTGGGTTTGTACCGCATCGCAGCCGTCAAAATTGGGGCCTGCTCCGCTGCCACCGCAGAGGGTTTCGTAATATTGGTATTTTTGGTTGCCAAAGGTGAGGTTGTTCATTGTGCCTTGCGAGGCAGCCACGACCCCCAGCGCGCCAAACAGGGCATCCACAATCGCCTGCGAGGTCTCCACATTGCCCGCCACCACCGCCGCTGGGTAGCGGGGATTAAGTAGGCAGTCGTCGGGGATCAAAATTTCCAGTGGTTTAAGGCACCCAGCGTTGAGGGGGATCGGCTCTTTGACCAAACAGCGAAAAACGTAGAGCACCGCAGCGGTGGTGATGGCTGTGGGGGCGTTCATATTGCCCGGATGCTGGGGGCTGCTGCCGCTGAAGTCGATTTGCGCGCTGCGCTCTGTTTTGTTGAGTCGAAGGGTCACTTGGATTTTTGTGCCGTCATCCAGTTTTTGGCAAAAGTGGCCTTCGTGCAGCACGTCCAGTACCCGCCGTACCGACTCTTCGGCGTTGTCTTGCACATGCTGCATGTAGGCTTGCACGGTTTCTAGGCCAAACTGCTCACTCATCTTTAACAGCTCGTGCTGGCCTTTTTCACAGGCGGCGATTTGCGCCTGAAAATCGGCTAAGTTTTGTTCGATGTTGCGCGCGGGGTGTTCGCTGGCGCTGAGCAGCTCGCGCAGTGTCTGTTCCTGAAAGGTACCCTCAGAGACTGCTTTGACGTTGTCGAGCAAAATGCCTTCTTGATTTAAATGCTGGCTGTTGGGCGGCATGGAACCGGGGGTGATGCCGCCGATGTCGGCGTGATGGCCACGAGCAGCGACGTAAAACAGCGGCTCTGTGGCTGCGGGCAGAAAGACCGGCTTTACCAAGGTGATGTCGGGCAGATGAGTGCCGCCGTTGTAGGGGTTGTTGAGCAGGTAGCTGTCACCTGCGCGCATCGTTCCGGCGTTGTCACGCATCACACAACGAATGCTTTCGCTCATGGAGCCAAGATGTACCGGCACATGGGGGGCGTTGGCGATCAGTTCGCCTTGCTGGTCAAACAGCGCGCAGGAAAAATCGAGGCGCTCTTTGATGTTGACCGAGTGGGCGGTTTTTTCCAGCACCGAGCCCATCTGTTCGGCGATGGCCATAAAAAGATTGTTAAAAATTTCCAACATGACCGGATTGACCGTGGTGCCGATGGCGTGGCGTTTGGGCCGTGCTTTGACACGCTTTAAAATCAGATCGTTCTGGTCGGTACGGCTGGCGTGCCAGTCGGGTTCTAAGACCGTGGTGGCACCGTGCTCCAGAATCAGTGCGGGGCCATTGAGTGGGGTTTTTAGAGAGAGTTGCTCACGTTGTAAAATGGGTGTGCGGTGATTTTGTTCGGCAAAATCTACTTTGGTTGTGCGTCGGTTTTTTATTGGCTCGGGTTCAGTGACCTTGGCTGGCTGCGTGCGGGTCTGATTGATTAGGATCAGTTCCACCTGGATGGCTTCCACCATCAAGGGTTTATTGGGGCTGATAAAGCCGAACTGCTGCTGGTGCTGCTGCTCAAATGTGTGCTGTAACGTCGCCAAATTATCCAGCGGCAGCAGCAAGCGGGTATCGGAGCCTTGGTAGTGCAGGTGCAGTTGACGAAGCTCGTGCAGTGGGGCGTTGGGTTTGGGTTTTAACTCATCAAACGCTGCTTGGCGCAGTTGGGAAAAATTGTCGTTGAGGTTGCCAAGTAAATTTTCTGAGAGCGGTTGTTCAATTGCTTTTTGGCGCATCTGGCGCTGTTCTGCCAACCCCATGCCGTAGGCGGAGAGCATTCCAGCAAAGGGGTGCAGATAGATGCGTTTGATCCCCAGTGCATCGGCCACCAAACAGGCGTGCTGCCCTCCAGCGCCACCAAAGCAGCAGAGGGTGTAGTCGCTCAGATCGTAACCGCGCTGCACGGAGATCTTTTTGATCGCGTTGGCCATGTTCTCCACCGCGATGGCGAGAAAGCCGGTGGCCAGCTCTTTGGGGCTGAAGTGGCTGCCACTTTGGCGTTCGATCTGCTGGCTCAGTTGTTGAAATTTATGGTGTACGATTGCCAAATCAAGGGCTTGGTTTTGCTCGGCTCCAAAGATCTGCGGGAAGAACTCGGCTTGCAGTTTTCCCAGCAGCAAATTGCAGTCGGTGATGGTCAACGGCCCGCCGTTGCGATAGGCCGCAGGCCCTGGATTGGCTCCGGCGGAGTCGGGGCCAACGCGCAGTCGTGCGCCATCAAAGTGCAAAATCGACCCTCCTCCAGCAGCCACGGTGTGGATCTGCATCATCGGTGCGCGCAGGCGTACACCGGCCACTTCGGTCTCAAACGTGCGCTCCAGCTCGCCGTGGTAGTGACAGACATCGGTGGAGGTGCCGCCCATATCAAAGCCGATCAATTTTTTAAAACCGGCTTTGTGGGCGGTCTGGATCATGCCGATTACGCCACCCGCAGGGCCGGAGAGCAGCGCGTCTTTACCCTGAAAACGGTGCGCTTCTGTCAGACCGCCGTTGGATTGCATAAAGAGCAGCGGGGTCTGTTTCAGTGCGCTTTCAATGCGATTCACATAACGGCGTAAAATGGGTGACAAATAGGCATCTACCACGGTGGTATCGCCACGGCTGACCAGTTTGATCAGCGGACTGGCTTGGTGGCTGAGGGAGATTTGGGTGAAACCGATCTCTTTGGCCAATTTACCCAGAGCGTGTTCGTGCTCGGGATGACGGTAGCTAAACATCAGGACGATGGCCACGGAACGCAGGCCACGATCAAAGGCCGTTTGCAACTGTTGGCGACTCTGCTCTAGATCAAGGGGGGTGACCAGATCGCCGTCGGCGGCACGGCGTTCACTGATTTCAATCACCTCGGAATAGAGCATTTCAGGGCGTTGAATATTGAGCGCAAACAGATCAGGGCGAGATTGATAGGCGATCTTGAGCGCGTCTCGAAAACCGGCGGTGATGGCCAGCAGCGTTGGCTCTCCTTTGCGTTCCAAAAGGGCGTTGGTGGCGACGGTGGTGCCCATTTTGATCGCTTCGATCTGCTCGGTGGGCAGGGGGGTGTTGTCACCCAACTGCATCAGTTGGCGAATGCCGTGCAGGGCAGCATCCTCGTAGGCTTTGGGGTTTTCCGACAGCAGTTTGTGGCTGATTAGCTCGCCCTGTGGGGTTTGGGCGATGATGTCCGTAAAGGTGCCGCCACGATCAATCCAGAATTGCCAATATTTTTTTAAAGGGTTTTCATGCATGTAATTAACTGTTCACACTCTTGTTGTGTACCAACGGTGATACGCAGATATTGGCTGATCTCAGCGGGTTGTTTGAAGTGGCGCACAATGATGCTTTGTTCGCGTAGGCTTTGGCTGATCTGCTCAGCGTCTTTCTCGGGGTGGCTGACAAAGAGGAAGTTGGCACTCGATGGCAGCACGTTAAACCCCAGATTTTCCAATTGTTGTTGCAGCCATTGGCGAGAGTCGATGATTTTTTGGCAGCTCTGCTCAAAGTAGCGTTGATCGTGCAGAGCTGCCACTGCGCCTGCTTGAGCGAAACGATCCAGTGGATAGGAGTTGAAGCTGTTTTTGACCCGCTCCAGCCCGTCGATCAGATCCCGATGACCCAAGGCAAAACCGACCCGTAGACCGGCCAGTGAGCGAGATTTGGAGAAGGTCTGAATCACCAATAAATTAGGGTAGTCATTGACCAAACTGGCGGCGGATTGGCCACCGAAGTCGATGTAGGCTTCATCAACCACCACGACGGATTTGCGGTTGAACTCCAGTAATTGTCGAATCTGATCCAGCGGCAGCAGTTGGCCGGTGGGGGCGTTGGGATTGGGGAAAATAATACCGCCGTTGTCGATGCGGTAGGCTTCTAGGTCAATTTCCAGTTTGTCATTCAGCGGTATTTTTTCCGCATTGACCTCATACAGACCGCAGTAGACGGGATAAAAACTGTAACTGATCTCGGGATAAAGCAGCGGTTTGTCTTGTTTTAAGAGAGCTTGAAAGGTGTGCGCCAGCACCTCATCGGAACCGGTGCCGACAAACACCTGATCTGGGGAAAGCTGGTGGTAGTCAGCCAAGGTCTGTTTTAGGCTTTCGGCGTTGGGGTCGGGGTAGAGGCGCAGTTGTTCGCTGGCCTCTTGTGCCAGTGCCGCCAGCACTTTGGGCGAGGGCGGATAGGGGTTTTCATTGGTGTTGAGTTTGATCAGCTGTTCGGTTTTGGGCTGCTCTCCTGGCACGTAGGGGGAGAGTTTGGAGACAATTTGGCTCCAAAAACGGCTCATCCTCGATCTCGCATCAGGCGTTGTTTGTCCCGTTGCCAGTCTCGATCTTTGATCAGCGCCCGTTTGTCGTGGTCTTTGCGACCTTTGGCCAAGCCGATCTCCAGTTTGGCGCGACCGTGTTTCCAGTAGAGTGCCAGAGGCACGACGGTAAAGCCTTTGCGATCCACGGCGCTGCTGAGTTTATTGATCTCAGCGCGATTCAGCAGCAGTTTACGCGCGCGCATCGGTGCGGGGTGGATGTGGGTGGAGGCGGAGAGCAACGGTGAAATGTGGCAGCCGATGAGAGAGACTTCACCGTCACGCACAAAGACGTAACTTTCACTCAGTTGTACTCGCCCATCACGCAGGCTTTTGACCTCCCAGCCTTGCAGGGAGAGTCCCGCCTCGTAACGGTCTTCGATAAAGTAGTCATGCGTCGCCTTCTTGTTGAGGGCGATGGTGCTACCGCTGGATCTGGGTTTCTTTTTTTGTCTGGCCATAGGGTAATATTATGAATGAGTTGTTTGGCAAAGGGAGCATCAAGAGTGCTGTGTATAAGATCTTAGTGGCTATGGACATGTTTTTTCAACACATCGTCTAAACGTGTTTGCCAGCCTTTTCCGGTTTCCTTAAAGTAAGCGATAACTTCAGGGCTGAGGCGTACGGTCAGTTGCACTTTTGTTGGAGAGCGTTGTTTCCCCCGATGCGCTTTTTTGTAGGTTTCCACCACTTCTGGAATTAGACTCTCAGCAGGTTTTGCCTGCTGAAACATCTGGTCGCTCCATTCCAGTGTGTCAGAATCGTTTGAGATGGCTTCATTGATTGCTGCATCTTCAGTTTCACTGGGAAGATAAAAGTTTCTTTTCATAGTTATCGACCTCTTTTCTATTTGCCTTTCTAAGGCTGATGATACGAACTGTATCAGGTTCTCTAGGGGTGTGTACCATGCAGTGAATGCGATTGCCGATAGGAGCGAAGGTGATGATTCTCTTTTCACCGTATTCCTGTCGGGTGTCATAGCCGGAATAGGCATAATCCCACTCGAATAATTTAGCATCATGGAAGTTAACCCCATGTTTTTCTATATTTTTTTGATTTTTATCTTCATTCTATTCGTACGGCGGGTGACTTACGGTGGTGTGCAAGATTACGGATCCTTTTTTGGTTATGATCACTGGGTTTTAAGATGATCGAGTGAAGAGGAGTCTATTAAGGTTTTTTATATATGTTACTTCAACAGCCTAATTGTAGTTATAATTAGGCTGTTGTCAAGTAAAGATGGTCGTACAGTTTCGTAGAGGGTTTTGGTAATGATCTTTTTTTAAGGCAATTCAACCTTAGCCGGAGCAACCCACCCCTCAGCACGATGTTCAACCACCACATCGGTATTGATGCCGCCACGGATATTAAACTTACCGGTTAAACGC
>JAUZRS010000200.1 GCA_030950195.1 Gammaproteobacteria bacterium
GCGCACAAAGACCGCTAAGGGGATCAAGAAGAGCAGCAGTGCGCTGAAACCGAGCAGACCGGCATTGACCAGTGAGGAAAAATATTGGCTGTGTGGGTTGTTCCAGCGGGAGGCGGAGGGGTGACGCAGACCGGCATCCACCAGTTTTTGTGCTTCACTTTGATAGTGTCCCCAACCGATGCCAAGCCACGGATTTTGTTTGAAAATAGTCCAGCTGGCTTGCCACATCTCCAAGCGAGTGCCAACGGAGGTGCCGCGCACGGCAGCATCCATTGAGCTATCAGCGTAGTGACTGAGGTTGTAGACGGCGCTGTCTACTTTGGTTTTAACGGCTGAATTGGGGCTGTAATAGGCGGCGACGGGCAGCAGGACGACGATGGTCAGCACCGTTAGAACATGGCGTAGATTAAGACTTTTGCGCGCTTGCCACGCGAGGATCAGCAACAACACCGGAATGGCGAGCCAGCCGCCACGAGCGGCGGCCAAAAAGCTGGCGATCAGCCCACCGATGGCGGCCATTATTGGCAGCAGCAGTAACCAGCGGCTGCGCTCGCGAAAATAACCCCAACCGGCCAGCGCCATCATGCCCATGCTCAGAGCCAGATCGCCAAACAGGATGGGGTGAGTGATGCCGTGGGCGCGGCGTTGTGCCAGTGGGCCACTGGCGTGAATCAGTTCGTAAATGGCCATGCCAGCGGCAACGCTGGCACCGAGAACCAAGCCGTACCAAAACAGCCCTTGGCTTACCTTGAGTTTTTTCAGTAAAAAGTAGAGGGGAATAGCAAGCAGTAAGTTGAGAAATTTACCGAGGGTTTTGAAGCCATCGTAGTTCATGTCGCTTAGCAGGTAGGTGAGCAGGTTGATGCCAAAAAAGAGAGAGACGGCAAAAAAGAGCCGTTTTTCATCCAGAGTGGCCTGTCCGCGTTGCTGCCCAAAGGTCGCCCAAAGTAAGCCGAATAAGGCCAGCAGATAAAACGCGCCGCTGTGAGCACTTTTGATCACTAAAGCAGTGGCAGGGTAGAGCAACAGCAATAGAGCTACTACGCCAAAGAGGATTTTTGTGAGCTGGTTTGTGCTGGGGGAAGCGGTTGTCATTGGGCTGGTTGGGCTTTTTCTGTGGATGTCTGGGGTGGGAGGCTATAATGCCTCCCTTTTCAGGTCAACTTTGTTGTACTATTTTGGGCAAATTTGCCCTAAGACCACGTGGAGAAGCGGATATGGATATATTTTTTAGCGTCGATGTGGAAATCACCGACCATCGTTTGAGCTATTCTGAAAATTTAGATACTAATTTGTTGCTGCCTTATGTGAAGTTAGCGGAGTATTTGGCGCAAAACGAGATCAAATCCACCTTCTATTTGAGCATCGCCCCAAAAGCGTTGGGCATCAGATGGGATGACTATCAGCGCTGTCTGAAACAGATCATTCGCATCAATCAGAGCGTCTACAGCGACTACATTCGCCTACAGCCCCATCTGCATTGCCTGAATTTGCCGTTTGAGTACGCTAAGCAGAGTGATTTTTTCCTCGATTACGAACCCAAACAGCAAGTGGAAATGCTCAAGTTTTCTAAACACTTTATGGAAGATCTCGGTGTTGAGGTGGACAGTTTTCGCCCAGGTGGCTTTAAAAACAGCCCAACGTATTACGAATCACTGGAGGAGGCGGGGTTCACCTACAGCAGCACCATGCGTAAGGATCTGAAACCGGCGATGGATCTGGTGAATAAAAAAGTAGACAAGCAGCATGGGGTTTTCAAGGAGGGTGGCATTACCGAGTATCCCGTTACCTCGGTGTTTCTGAACTCGGTCAAAGGCAATGAAGATACGATTAACTTGTCGCCGGACTTTTTTGAGTACGAGGCGATTGAAACCTACTTGAAGCAGATGGAGTTTATGGTGATTAATTTCCACTCCTTTTCTCTTTGTCATGGCCGTCCGGTGCGTGAACTGTTTCAGTCGCGGCGCAAAGAGACACTGAAACACGTGATTCGTGAGTTTATCTTGAAAAAGATCAGCAAGCCGTTTGATGTGGAGTTGATGACCAACACGATTTACGAGCGCCAGTTTTATAACTGGAGTGAAAAATTGCTGAAGCCGAATAACTGCAAGTGGATTGGTGAATAAGCTGACTGCAATGTTTGTTTTAACGCAGACTGAAAAAATATGAGGCTGTATGAACGCTGAAGTAATAGAAAACCCCGTGCCTCTGGCTGGTGAAGTCAAACAGCACATTCGTGATGCCTTGACCTCGGTGGGAGAGAAATTGCCTGGTTTTCGGGCGCGTTATCCGCAGCGTTTGATGATTGCCGAAATCGCCAAAACCTTTGCCGGTGAGTATGAATCAAATCGGCGTTTGATTTGTGTTGAAGGGCCCACGGGTACAGGCAAAACCTTGGCCTATCTGCTCTCGGCGATTCCGGTGGCGATGGCGCAGAACAAGCAGTTGGTGATTGCCTCGGCAACGGTGGCGCTGCAAGAGCAGTTGCTGCTGCGGGACATTCCCGATGTGGCGCGTTTGAGCGGCTTGGATTTTGTCGCGGTGCTGGCCAAAGGCCGAGGGCGTTACGTCTGCACGCGGGATCTGGTGCGTTACAGTGGTGCTGATGAGGCGGAACACGGTCAGGGGACGCTGTTTGAAGGCGAAGAGGCGCTGTGGGATAGACCGCCGCAACAGCGTGAGCTGGAGAGTTTGAGTGCGATGCTCAAAGCGTGGCGCAAGATGAGTTGGTTGGGGGATCGAGACAGTTGGCATCAGCCTTTGGAGGACAGCCTCTGGCAGAAGGTGTCCAGTGATCGCCACACATGCACCGGTCGGCGTTGTGATTATTATGATGATTGTCCGTTTTATCAGGCGCGTGAGGGGCTGCGCAGCGCCGATGTGATTATTGCCAATCACGACATGGTGCTGGTGGATTTGATGATGGGCGGTGGGGTGATTTTGCCCAAACCGGAGGAGGCCTTTTATGTCTTTGATGAGGCGCACCATCTGGCCAATAAAGCCCTTTCGCATTTCAGCGCGCAGGCGCAGGTGCGCGGTAGCCGTTATTGGCTCAAAGGCGCGCCGAAAAGTGCAGATACGTTGTTTGCCCTGCTGGACAGCCCCTCTGATGATCTGATTCAGGAGCAGATTGAAGAGGACGTGCGCCAAACTCGTGAGCTGTTAAAAAGCCTCGATTTTCTGTTGGATGAGAGCGGTTGGTTTTCTGAGGATGACGACTGCCACCGTTTTTCCCATGGCAAACTGCCTGCGGAGTGGTTGGACTTTTCCGCTGAGTTGGCGATGTTGGCCAAGGCGCTGTTTAAGGCGTTTCAAAAGTTGCAGGAGCGATTGAATAAAGCCCAAGACGACGGTGCTGTTTCCACGGCGGAGCTGGATGCGCTGTTGCCCTCGCTGGGGGTGCTGAATCAGCGTTTGGAAAATTTCAGCCAATTGTGGACGTTGATGGCGCAAGAGGATCAAGCGGGACGTGCGCCGCTGTCTCGCTGGGTGGAGCGCATGACTCAGAGCCGCGAGAGCGATTATTTGATCGCTGCATCCCCTATTGATGTGGCGCATATTTATGAAGAACTGTTGTGGTCGCGCTGCGCGGGGGCGTTGTTGACCTCGGCGACCTTGACGGCGGCGGGCAGTTTCAGCCGTTTTCGCCAGCAAGTGGGTTTGCATGAGGGGGATGGAACACAATACGTGCGTCTGCTCTCGCCTTTTGATTACCCCAATCGTGCGCGTTTGGTGATCCCAAAAATGGCCTCAGAACCGACTCAAGCCAATGCTCATACGGAGGAGTTGATTGAACTTCTGCCCAAATTGTTGGAGAAGGATAAGGCGGCGTTGGTGCTGTTTTCGTCTCGTTGGCAGATGCAGCGGGTGGCGGACGGTTTGCCGCTGGCGTGGCGCGATGCGCTGTTGATTCAGGGCAGTGGCGCTAAACAGCAGTTGTTGGAACGGCACGTCAAAGCGTGTGGCAAAGGCGAGCGTTCGATTCTGTTTGGGCTGGCCAGTTTTGCTGAGGGTTTGGATCTGGCGGGGGAGCTGTGTACCCATGTGGTGATCGCCAAGCTGCCGTTCAGTGTGCCGAATTCACCGGTAGAAGAGGCGGCTGCTGAGTGGGTCGAGAGCTGTGGCGGCAATGCTTTTATGCAAATTTCGGTACCCGATGCGGGCATTCGTCTGATGCAGGCCTGTGGTCGTTTGCTGAGAAGTGAAGATGATGAAGGCACCATTACCATTTTGGATCGGCGTTTGGTGAGTAAGCGTTATGGGGCGTTGTTGTTGGCGGGATTGCCGCCTTTTGAGCGGGTTTTTGAGTGAGAGTGGAGATAAATATATGCCAGAGTTGAGCCGGTTTCTTGGGATTGTAATTTATATGTATTTTAATGAGCATAATCCGCCCCACTTTCATGCAGAGTACAATGAATTTAAAGCCTCTATTGAGATAAAAAACTTGGGACTTATGGAGGGGAAATTGCCGTCAAAAGTTATGAGCTTAGTTGTTGAATGGGCGCAGGAGAATCAGGGTGAATTGCTTGAAAATTGGAACAGCATGCAGAGTGAAGGTAAGTACCATAAAATTAAGCCCTTAGTTTGATGGGGTTATTAGTCATGTTGGCAGTGAATAAAGCAGAATACGTTGGGGGGTATAAAATTCATCTGTTTTTTAACAATGAAAAGGATGGTGTTGCCGATCTTGAAAAGGTTGTTTTTAATGATAGGCGTGAAATATTTTCCGAGTTAAAAGAAAAGTCTAATTTTGTGGATTTTAAAATTGATCACGACACGGTTGTCTGGTCTAACGAATTGGATTTGGCTCCAGAGTATCTTTTTTATCTCTCTTTCATTGATGATGAAAGCCTTCAAGGCCAATTTAAGCGGTGGGGCTATGTTGCTTGATGAGAATATAAACCCATCATGATTTCCGCATCTGTTCTAACTCGAAAGAATCGAAACAAACGCGGGTTTGTAGGTTGGGGTGAGGTACGAACCCCAACTTACGGGTGATGGGTTGTTTTACACCGCTACAGGCTCAGCTTCAGCATCCAACACCAAGGCTTTCGTTGCTTTGCATTGCGCCATCATTTGGCGAATAAGTGCTTGTTTCAGTGGTTTGTCAAAGCGAATGCCAATGGCATCTTGCTCGTTGCGTTCGGTGATAAAGGTCAACCACTGATCGCTGTTGGGCAAGCGTAACTCACCTTTAGTGCCGCTTTTTTCTGCCCCAAGAGTGCCTTTGAGTTGCGCCCCGTTACGGCTGATGTCCATCAGTTGAGAAGGGCTTTCTTGACCGTCCAGTTTTAATTCCAGTGGCAGATCCATTTGATAGCGTGGCATTTCACGTCGGGTGCGTTTGAGCACCTCAATGGAGCCGTTTTCGGCCAAACTGATCTCATCTCCGCTGCGCAGTGTCCGAGTGGCATCTGCCACACCGACAATGCCCACCACATTCAGCTCGCGGGCTAAAATGGCAGCGTGACTGAGCCAGCCACCGACTTCCGTGACAATGCCGGAAGCGATGGAAAAGACCGGTGTCCAACTGGGATCGGTGAAACGCGCCACCAAAATCTCACCCTGTTCAAACTCGGGAATGTCCTCGGGATCGCTGAGCACTCGTACTCGCCCACGGGTAACGCCGTTGCCAGAAATGCGTTTGCCACTGAGGTCGTCTGCTGAGAGGGTGCTGGTGCTCTCTTCCAGCAGGCCGAGGGTTTCGAGCTGATGCAAGTGAAGGTTGAGGGGCAGAGGGTGCTCAAATGAGAGTTGTTCCTGTTGACGTTGGGTAACGCTCTCTTTGAGCTGAGCGATGTTCTCCTCTTTACCCAGTTGCAGCACTTCGTCTAACTCCAGTTCAAAGATGCCTTGATTCAGCTCCAGTTGGCTGTCGATCTCCAATAAAATGCCGCGCAGCAGCGCTAAATCACGCAGGCAGTGGTGTTTGGCCTCTTCTTTCAGGGTTTGGAAGCGTTGCGCGCGACTGACGCTGAGGCGCAATATTTTGCTTTCCAGCTCGGGAGGAGCGCTGATATCGTTGCTTTTATTGCTCTGTGGCTGCGCTTGATCAATCAAGCGTTGCACCAGTTCAGGGTCTTCGTTGTAACGGGGCAGGGAAAGCTCAAAATCGTGGGGCGCACGATGACCAAACAGGTCGATGAATTCACTCGCCTCTGCTTGCCCTGCTTTAATCATGGGCAGCAGTGACATGGCGCGACGCACTACGGTTTCAGAGATTTGAGACATAAACTGCACCGGATCGTGGCCGTTTTTCTCCAGCTCTTGACGGGCGGTTTGCAAGTAATATTCGGCGCTGATGTTGATCATCTCCGCTTGCACGTAGGTCTCGTGGACAAAGTTGTAGCTCCAGTCTTTCAGCAGGCGCACCAATTCGTGAACCGGCAAGCGACTGAAATCAAGGGCTTCACGAATGCGCACTTCTTCTAAATAGTCAGGCAAAAATTCATCACGGAATTGCTCTTCCAGTGCTTCAGCGGCACGGGAGAGACGGAAGGTGGTCAACATGCCAGGGCCTTTGCCGCTGCGCCGCTCTTCTTCTTGGATGTTGATGTAGAGCGAGCCGAAGACCGGTACGACGTAGGGCGGTGAGTCGTCATGCACTTCGTAAGGAATGCCCAGATCACCGCAGGCGATGTCCACCGCACCACCGGCTGCCCAGAGGCGTTCCATAAAGGAGCTGCTAAAACGGCTTGGGTGTGGCATCAATTCACTGAGGTCGTTCTGTTTCAGAATCGGCTGTTCCGGGTCGGAGTGGCGAAACAGATCCAATAGGCGATAACGTTCTTGTTCCATCCATGCGTGAGGTTGGCCAAGGCTGCGTGAATTGGAGGTGATGTCGCGGGTTTGCAACAGATAAAATTGATTGTCTGCGTAGGCCCATTCGATGTCTTGCGGGCGACCGTAATGGTCTTCAATTTTACGTCCGAGTTCAATCAGCGGTGCGAGGTCAATGGGAGCCGCTTCGCTGGAATGAGCTGTGCGGCTGAAACGACCAAACAGATAGGAGTTCGGGGTGGCTTGGCCACTGACCAGACTTTCGCCCAGACCTTCGACCATCTCGATCATCAGTTGGCCTGCGTTGGCGGGGTGTTCGGTGAACATCACACCTGCGTATTGGGCATCGACCATTTTTTGTACGACGATGCCGCCGCTCTCTTCTTGGCCAGAATAGGCACTGGCACGTTGCGAGTTGAGCGAGGCATTGACTTCATCCAGAGCGGAGAACAGTTGATCTGAGCCGATTTCTAGCAGAGATTCAAAGACTCCGGCGTAACTTTTGTCCGCGCCATCTTCATTCAGACCTGAGCTGCGCACCGCCACTTTATGGGCATCAATGCGGTTCCAGGCATTCACAATGGCCATTTTGTCGTGCTCGCTGAATTCATCTTTGGCCAATATTTGATGGGTGACCACAAAGCCGTCGGGTACCGGCAGACCCATGCGCAACATTTCACCCAGTTTGAGGCCTTTATTGCCGCCGCCGTCGCTGGGGATCAGCGAAGCGAGAGGAATGATGCCGGCAGAAATATCCTGTGGATCGCGTTTGGGTTGCAGATTTTTTTTCTGTTCTTGGCGCTGCAAGACGTTACGAATGGCGATGCCGTGCAGGGTCAGTAGGCCAATGCTCATCACAAGGTAGAGGTTCAACGCGGCAGAGATGTTGATGGTCAAAAGCAGCAGCAGTAGGCCAAAACCCAAATTCATCAGATGTTTGAGTGGTGTCAGGCTGGCGCTGCTCAAGGTCAGGTGCAGGATAATGATCAATGAGACCGATATGGGCAGCAGATAGGAGGGGTCTGGCATGGCGATGGAGTCCAGCCAGAGGAAAGCGCCACCGAAGGCGTTAGCGGCGTTGTCGATGACGGTGAACAGCACCAGAAACAGAATCAATTGCAGGACATTGCCCAGCGTATTTCGCAGTGGGGTGATGTTGTCCTCTTTATTGAAGCGGCGCAGGGTGCGTTGCAGGCGAGCGGGGTGATCGTGCAGGCTCTTTTTTAATTTTTTCACTTCGGGAGCACGACGCGCCTCTTTGACTCGATCCAGCTCCGCTTTGATGCTGAAAGGCAGCAATAACAAGCGCAGAGTAAGGACAGTAAAAAGAATGGCAAAGAAAAAATTGCCGCTTAAATTCGTCAGTTCATAGAGCAGCCATTTTAGCGGTTGGCCGATGAGGCCAAATAGAGTCGCGTCTTGTTGCTGTGCTTGCCAGTTTTGTACGTGGACGCGGGCTTTTTTCGGTGCGGCAGTGAATTCGTGTGGGACGCTGTAACGGCCTCGGAAGTCGTAACCGAGGCGGTGCAGGCGCAGGCCAAGAATGCGAGCGTAGAAGCAGCTGCGTTTGTCGTAACAAGGCGCGACAATGGGACGATCTTTGGGCAGGGCGCTGAGTTTGTCTACGGCTTCAATGCGGGTCAGTTTACGCAGGGGTAGATTGATGGCGTCGGGCAGATGGCCTTGGGCAAAGTCACCTGGGTAACGGACATCAACAAACTGGGCATTTTTTTCGTTGAACAGCGTTTGAACTTCTGGGGTCTCTAATAAAATCTCTTGTTCGGGGAAGTAGGGCAGGGAGCGCAGCTCTTCACTTTCATCTCGGCTGCTGTTAAGGGAGCGGCCTTCGGCCAGCCATTTTTCATACCCTCCGACCAGAAAACGGCAGTCAACACCTTGGGCGTTGAGGGTTTCACACAGTTCGGAGCTGCGGTTGCCAGAGAAGCAGAGGAACAGCGTCTGACTGTTTTTATTGCCAATCAGGTTCGGGTCTTTGAGTAGGTCAGGGTAGCCGACAGAGAGCGCGTCGGTAATCATGCCTGCTTCGGTCTCTTCGGGTTCGCGCACGTCGATGATGTTCAGTTGTTGACCCGAATCGAGCCAGTCATCCAAGGTATCGGTGCTGATGCCAAGAGGGTGCTCTTTCTGCTTGCTAAAGGAGAGGGTTTTCAGCGAGACATCGCCCACCTGTTTGCCTGCCTCCGTTGAGGGGCGAGTGAGATTGGCGCGCAGGCGCTGGTTGTCCAGATCCGATTGGTTGCTGACGTAAAGGCCAAAACCGGAGGCGGTAACAAACAGCAGGCCAAGGGTGATGCGCAAGGGCCAAGGGGAGGTTACTTTTTTAGCGGAGCGACGACGTAAGGTCATGGCAGCGCCACCAAGTGCCAAACTGAGCATACCGAGCAGCTGGCCAGCACTGGCAAATAGGTTGATGACTAAATCAGGAGAGGGGATCGCCCAAGCTGAAGGTGAGAGCAGCAACAGCGGTAGGCTGAGCAGGAGTGTTAAGGCAGGTTTGGACACAGGCAGATTCCCCAATAGAGTGTTACATATTTGGGACGTTACTCTATTGGATAGGATTTCTATGTCTATAGTGTAAATGCACTATTTTTCTTGAAAATGTGCTTCAGTCGCTTGATTTATTCAATGTTGATTTTGTGTAAGAAGGCTCTCAGGCGCATCGGCTGTAAGGGTTTGTGTAAAACGGGCAGTTGGCTGTCACGCAATTCTCGCAGTGTTTCTGGCGAGGTGTCGCCGGTAATGAGCAGAGCGGGGAGGCGCTTATCAAGCCGTTGTCGAATGTTCTGGATGACGTTAATGCCAGTGAGTTTTTTGCCTAAGCGAAAATCGCTAATAATGACCTGTGGGCGTAGATGGTCGCTGTTTAGTTGTGTTTTTGCATGTTCATAGTTGCTGGCTTGGATTACTTGGCACCCCCAACTGCTTATCAATTGGCTGGTGGCATCGAGAATGTCGTGGTCATTGTCAATCAGTAAAACGATGAGATCCATCTGTGTGTCAACAACGGTTGGCGCTGTTGCCATAGAAACGGATTTCATATTTTGCTGGTGGCTGGGTACTGACACAGAAAACACCGAACCGCGTTCAAGTTGTGAGCTTAAGTTGATCGGGTGGGTTAACAGGCGGCTGAGGCGTTTAACAATCGCCAACCCAAGGCCGAGGCCTTGGCTGCGGTCTCGTTGAGCATTTTTCAGTTGAGTAAATTCATCAAATATTTCGAAGTGTTGCTCTTTGGCAATGCCAGCACCTTGATCCCAAACTTGAAATAGGGCGCTGTTTTCGCGTTTTCGGCAGCTGACCAGCACCTTACCTTGTTGGCCGTATTGCAGCGCGTTGCTTATGAAGTTTCTTAGGATACGCGCTAAAAGAGTCGGGTCGCTGACGATTTTCAGGTCGTTTGAATGAAAGCGCAGCTGCCGATGCTGTTGTTTAAATTGGGGCGAAAATTCTTCTTGCAGTTGTTGCATCAGTTGTTGGCTGCTGATGGTTTTTAGTTCGGGTTGCAAGCTGCCTGCTTCCAGACGCGAGATGTCCAATAGAGAGTTCAGCAGTCCATTGAGTGCGGTATTGGAGTTGTTTAGTTTTTTTAACAGCTCGAATTGTTCAGGTTCTTTGAGTTTTTGCTGCAACAGTTCGGCGTAGAGACCCACGGCGTGCAGGGGTTGGCGAAGATCGTGGCTGGCGGCGGCTAAAAAGAGGCTTTTGGCTCTGTTGGCCTGTTCGGCACTCTCTTTTTCACGTTGCAGTTTTTTAACCAAAGAGACGTTTTGAAAGCGCAAACGAATGTTGCTGATAAAAAAGCGCTGGAACAGATGGGTGACGTAGAAACAAATCACAATAAACAGCAGTGCTAACAGACCCAATACGTTGTATTCGTAAGTCTCTTGCGATAACAGATAAACGGGCACGGCCAAGCCACCCGGCAGTACATAGGCGTAATAACTGGGGAGCCAGTAGCCGCTAATGGGAATAATCCAAATGTAGTTGCCCATCATAACGGTGAACCAAAAAAGGGTCGCATTGGGGTGATTTAGGTTGATAAAAAGAACGCCTGCAATGCCCCATGCAAGACCGTAGAGCAGCGTGATGACGGTGTAATACCAAGCCCAGCGGCTGATATGGAGGTCGTTTGGGCGGGTTTTGTATTTGTGGTAGAGAACATAACGGACGAGCACCAGTGAGCTGATGCTTGTTGACCAAATCAACAGTGTGCTGTGATCAACGGCCTGCCAAAGACCAAGGGTGATGAGCCAAGCTAAAATGGGAAAGACAATGAAAACAAAAGGTTCGTATTGAAACAGAGCCTCGATCGCTTGCGGTTGATAGGAACGCTGTTGTTTTTTAGCCATCGCTATATTAAACCAATGCGAGCGGCGTAATACGCGGCTTCAGTACGGTTGCTGGCGTTGAACTCTTTCAAAATGGCAGTGACATGAATGCCTGCGGTATTGACGGCAATGGCCAAACTGGTGGCGATCTCTTTGTTGGAGTGCCCTTGCACCATCAATTTCAGCACCTCTTGTTGACGTTCGGTTAACTTAAGTGTCTGCGGTTCTGCGGAGGTGAATTTTTGTTGAAATGGTTTACTAGGAATATGAATATTGCCGCGCAGAATGCTTTTTAGGGCATTGAATATTTTTTGATTGCTGTAGGTTTTTAGTACATAGCCTTGTGCTCCGGCAAGCACAGCGGTATTGATGTCTTCCTCTCTTTCGGAAGAGGAGATGATGACGGTTGGGACGGTAGGTAATATTTGGTTCAATTGACGCAGTGTTTGTAAGCCGCTGGTGTCAGGCAAGATAAGATCCAGCAGGATCAGGTCAAGGTCAAAATGGTGTTTGGCGGCATGCAGGGCAGCTTGAGCACAATTGGCTTCGATCCATTCAATCTGTGTACTGAGTTGGTTTAGCACCAGTTTTAGACCTGATCTGTACAGTGCATGATCATCAACGAGTAGTATTTTCACTGTGTGTTCCCTGTGGTTGCCGGTCGCCGTGAGGTAAGGCCTATACTTAAGCAGAACTTGTGATCTACCGTGCAGAGACAATCTTAACAAAATGTTAAGCCTATTTGGAGGCTTAATTAAGCTTGATTCGTTATACTCAATGCCAGCTCTGCTGGTGTTTTGGACGGCAGAGGGTGAGCAAAAATAATTCAAAATCGAGGAGAGACGTTATGGGGTGGTTTAGTAGCTTATTCAGTTCCGTTGGTGTGGACCTTATTTCATCCGTGGGTAAAGTCGTTGATGACCTGGTTACCAGTGACGAAGAGATTGCTTTGACCGAGATTCAGCAGGCGAAAATTAAAGCCGCCTACGACATCAAAATTCAGGAGTTGATGATTGAGCTGGATCGCCAAGCAGCGGATCATGAAGCGAAGATGGAGAGTGAGCTGACGGAACGGCTTAAACTCGATATGAAAAGTGACTCATTTCTGTCAAAAAACATTCGCCCGATGGCGTTGATTTTTATGACCGCAGTGGTTTCAGTGCTGGCCTTTTATACGGTCTTTAGCGGCGATCTTACCGCGACCCAATTGTCGGCATTGGAAGAGTGGATTCCCTTTTTCCAAATCTTGATGGTGGTGATGTACGGTTTTTATTTTGGTTCGCGTGGTTTGGAAAAGATGCAGAAGATGCGGGTTGAAAAACAGGGGCGTTTGTTACGCAAGTAACGGCGTGGTTTGAGCATTTAGCCAATTTTCCACAGCGGCGCAATGACAATTTTCAAACAGTCGTGTGCCTCACGCAGCGCCGCTTCGACCAATTCGGGGGTGGGGGCTTTGGCAAAGATAAAACCAAGATAACTGCTGCCCTCAGGCAGTGGCACCAGTTCGTAACCGCTGTAGAGACTGATCTCCAGTGAGGTGATGTAAGGCACTTTCTCTGCGGCCATCACCCCTTCCACCCGCCGCAATAGACCCGCTTTCGGGATCGGGATCATCAACACCCCCACCGCTTCGGGCGATTTTTTCAGCGCCAGTGGTTTTCCCATCGCTTGAGCAATCACCAGCTCTTCTAAGGTGTGGCCACTGCCAAAGGTGAGCAGACGGCCACACTGTCCGCCGATGGTGCGAGCCGCCACTTCGAGAATCCAAACCTGATCAGCATTGACGCGCAGCTCGGCGTGAATCGGTCCGTGACGCAGTCCGTAAGCGCGACACGCATC
This sequence comes from Gammaproteobacteria bacterium, assembly GCA_030950195.1. Taxonomy (GTDB): domain Bacteria; phylum Pseudomonadota; class Gammaproteobacteria; order JAUZRS01; family JAUZRS01; genus JAUZRS01. The sequence goes on from JAUZRS010000200.1 coordinate 12,969, forward strand.
GGCGGTGACAGCCAATATTTTTGCTTGCAGCGTTGCGGGCAGACGGGAGGGAGTGATGTAATAACTCTCCTCAAAAAAGGGGCCGTTGAGCGGCTCTGGTTTGTCGAACAGGGTCAGCAGTTGCAGTTGACCGTGATCCAACATGCCTTCCAGTGCGACCTCTTGGCCGGGCAGAAATTGCTCCAGCAGCAGTGTGTTGCGTTCTTCGTCGTTGTTTTGTTCGGTGAGTAGGGGACGAATGCGCTCAGCGGCGCGTTGAAATTGAGCCTCGTCATCGACTCGAATCACGCCACGGCTGGCGGAGAGCGAGAGGGGTTTGAGCACCAAGGGGTAGGCGAGATGAGGCCGTTGACCGGCAGCGATCTGCTCAAAAGTGAGGGTTTGGAAATCGGGAATGGCGACCTTGGCTTGTTGCAAACAGCGTCTGGCGAGGTCTTTACGGTGGCTGTAACGAGCCGCTTGAGGCGGATTTCCTGCCAGATTGAGCCGTTCAGCAATGGCACCGCTCAGTTCACTGACGCTGTCATCGGTGCCGATGATGCCTTGAAAGCCGTGTTGACCAGCGGCCTGTTGCAGCAGTGCGACAGAGCCGTCCAGATCGTTGGCGTTGATGTGCAGCCCTTCGCTGAGTGCGCCGATTAAGGAGTGTTCGCCATCGGAGGCAACCAGCACCTCAATGCCGAGTTGCTTGGCAGCGCGAAGGTAAGGGGCAATGCGGTAGCTGTTACGCGGGGTGATCAGAAGGAGGCGGGCTGCCATCTAGCCACAGCCACCACCTGAACCGCCCGCAGAACCACAGGCATTACAACCACCAGAGCCACCCACGGCTTTGAAGACGTTTTTAAACACAAAACTGCCGCCGCCCATGGAGCGTTCTTGGTAGTCGATTTCAACGCCGTTGAGGAATTGCAGTGCCACGGAGTCAACGTAGACGTTCAGGTCGTCTTGTTTGAGCACCGCGTCGTGGTCGTACTGTTCGGTGGCGAAGGTCATGCTGTAACCCATGCCGCCACAGCCGCCGCCAGAGACAAAAATGCGCAGACCGAGGACGTCGTCCTCTTGTTGAACTAAGCCGAGCAGTTGCTGGTGGGCGGAGGGTGAAATGGCGATTTCGTTGCTGATGGTTGAATTGAATGCGTTCATAATGTGTTCTCAAGTTGAATTCAGAGATGAAGGTGTTGTGTTAGACCTCATTTTAGCAAAAATGTGCAGCAGCTTCTGCTTGCTCGGCCTACAGTAAAAGTAGGCCTACTTTAAACGCAGTGCAGGGGTAAATCTACCTTGATTAAGGATCAGAATAAAAAGGGAGCAAAATTATGGGCAAAGTGGTGGCGTTACAGCCCAAAAAAGGGACTGACGTAGCAGAAAACGAGCAGAACAACGATCCGTTGCAGCAATTGCAACAGCGGCTGGGGCGGGTGCATCTGCAACAGCGTTTGGGGATTGAGATCGAACATGAGTCACAGGTGTTTGGCCAAGGTCGTACTCTGTTTCACATTGAAAATTGGTATTCGATTCACGCCCTGATTCGCACCACCTTGCGCCTTGCGTTGCTGCATCGACGCGGCAAGCGTAACGCCCGTGCCATTCGGATCAAACACAATACGGTGGTGATTCCCCATCTACCCAAGGCCTTTGAAGGCTACACCCTGTTGCAGATCAGTGATCTGCATCTGGATATGGCAGCGGATATTCCTGCCGCGCTGATTGAGGCTTTAAACCGCATTGAAGAGAGGTACGATCTCTGTGTGTTGACCGGTGATTTTCGCGCTAAAACCTTTGGTCGTTACGATCACGCCATTGCGGGGATGGCGCAGGTGCGGCCTTTTATTCACGCGCCCACCTACGCTATTTTAGGTAACCATGACAGCATTAAAATGGTACCGGAGTTAGAGGCGTTGGATATGCGTCTGCTGCTGAATGAGTCGGTGACCTTGGAGTGCGACGGCGAGGTGCTGCATCTGGCGGGGGTGGATGATCCACACTACTACCGCGCAGACAACCTGCACAAAGCCTCTGAAGGGTGGGATCATCGCCAAGCGAGTATTTTATTGGCGCACTCGCCGGAGGTCTATCGTCATGCCGCTTACGCTGATTTTGATCTGATGTTGTGCGGTCACACCCACGGTGGACAGATCTGTCTACCAGGCGGCATTGCGCTGATGTGTAATGCCGATGCGCCACGGCGCATGTGCAACGGTGCGTGGGTTTATCAGGGAATGCAGGGTTACACCTCAGCGGGATCGGGGGTTTCGGTGGTGGATGTGCGTCTCAACTGTCCGGCGGAAATTACCTTGCATCACTTGCATTGCGCTTGATGTTTGTGGTGCCAGTGGCGTAAGGCGTAAGTGAGGAATAAATTGAGTAAGGTGAAGGAAAAATAAACCAGCAACAGGTGTCTGCCGCTGAGATCAAGAGGGTGCTGTAAAACCAACAGCGGCAGCAGGGTTTCAAAAAATTGATCAAAACCGTAGAGTTGATGGTGTGCGGGCAGATCAAAACGGCGTTTGACAAAGCTGGTCAGCAGATCACCGCACATGGTGGCAACACCAACAATAAACCCCAATAGAGCGCCGTAACCGAGCAGCAACGCCAACAGCGTGCTGACCAGAAGCGAGGCCAATAAGCCTCGAACGGTTTTGGCGCTGCCGAACAGTGGGCGCTGATCGAACCAGAGTCGTCCGCCATCCACAGGGAATTCAAAACGCCGTCCGAGCAGCAGACGGGCGACCACCGGCGCGGCGTTGGCGGCGACAATCAAGAGCAGGGCGTTGAG
>JAUZRS010000201.1 GCA_030950195.1 Gammaproteobacteria bacterium
GGCATAGAAGATTTGTCTAAAGTGTCAGGAATCAGTGGCAAATTGGCTCAATTAATTTATGATTCCCTCCATCTTTGAAAAACAGAACACCATTCAACACTATGAGTTTAAATCTTCCCAATTTTTTAACCTTACTGCGCATCTTTTTGATGCCGATTTTGATTTTCATCTTTTACCTACCTTACGAATGGGCACACCCCGTCAGTGCTTTGATCTTTATGCTGGCTGGTTTCACCGATTGGTTGGACGGTTATCTGGCACGCCGCCTCAATCAACAGTCGGCATTTGGTGCCTTTTTGGATCCCGTGGCGGATAAATTGTTGGTTGCGGTGATATTGATCTTGGTTTTACAAGAAAACCCAACTCCTTGGATTGCTCTCCCCGCAATGGTCATCATTGGCCGTGAAATCGTTGTTTCAGCATTGCGTGAATGGATGGCAGAGTTAGGCCACCGTAATCTGATTGCCGTCTCCATGTTAGGGAAAATAAAAACCAGCGCACAGATGTTGGCTTTGCTGTTTCTTTTGTATCATGACGATATTGGCGGCTTTTCAATGTTTTACATTGGCCAGATTTTACTGTATATTGCCGCCCTCTTGACTGTGCAGTCGATGTTTTTGTACCTAAAAACGGTATTCAACTCGCAGCTCTTGAAAGAAAAATAAGCGCTTGACTATCAAATGGTTGTCATTACAATAGCGCCGACTTAATGCGGGAATAGCTCAGTTGGTAGAGCACAACCTTGCCAAGGTTGGGGTCGCGAGTTCGAGTCTCGTTTCCCGCTCCATTTTTAAAAGGGTTCTTAGATTTTTAAGAGCTTTTTGCCACACTTATATGGCTGGGTGGCAGAGTGGTTATGCAGCGGCCTGCAAAGCCGTGGACGCCGGTTCGATTCCGGCCTCAGCCTCCATATATTTAAATGCCAAAGCTTACCCTTGCCCGGGTGGCGAAATTGGTAGACGCAAGGGACTTAAAATCCCTCGGAGGCAACTCCGTGCCGGTTCGAGTCCGGCCCCGGGCACCAATTTATATACCATCAAAATGCGGGAATAGCTCAGTTGGTAGAGCACAACCTTGCCAAGGTTGGGGTCGCGAGTTCGAGTCTCGTTTCCCGCTCCATTTTTTTATCCAGTATTTAAATTTTTTAGACATATATTTAACATAATATTAATTATGTGATAACTATAATTTTTTTAGGAACTGAACTTCGACAACATTACAGCCTTCTATTTAAAAAGAGATAAAAAAAGGGAGTCTGTCCAATGAGCTTCAATATCAAAACATGGCTCTGGAATCGTGCCATATCATGGCTCAATGATGAAAAACCCAGCACACAGCCACCTCTGTCCGATTATCAGCGCCTCAGTTACGAGATTCGACCAGGAGATGTCCTACTGGTCGAAGGACGCAGCCGTGTCAGCGAAGTAATCAAATGCATTACCTTAAGCTCTTGGACACACTCAGCACTCTACATTGGTCGCTTACACGACATTGATGCACCCGAAATGAGAGGCTTAATTGAAAAACACTACCCCGCCAAACCGGATGAGCAGTTGATTATTGAAGCGTTGCTGGGGGAAGGCACGGTCATTCGACCGCTAAACAGCTATGAAAACGAACATCTGCGCATTTGTCGGCCTAAAGGACTCTCTCGCCAAGATTCACAATATGTGGTCAACCATCTGATCGCCAATCTCGGGCTAGACTACGACATTCGCCAGCTTCTGGATCTGGCGCGTTTTCTGTTTCCTTACAATATTTTACCACGTCGCTATCGCTCCAGCCTGTTTTCACATCACGTCGGCACCCCCACTCGCACCGTCTGTTCAGCTCTGATTGCACAGGCGTTTGCCAGTGTCCGTTTCCCTGTGCTACCCGTGCTGCGCAATGAACAGGGCAATATCAAATTCTATCGGCGCAATTTTCGCCTCTTCACTCCCAGAGACTTCGATTATTCACCTTACTTTGACATCATCAAATATCCGATCTTTGAGTTTGATGATTTGGCACTCTATCGGAAACTGCCTTGGAACGAGGAAGGGGTTATTTATAATGATTCAGAAAATCCACTAGAAGAAGTACTGCTCGAACCAGCCCAATCGAGAACACTAAGCCATCACTACCGACAGAAAACCCCGCAAGAAAACAGCCATCGCTTCGCTATCTTAGCCAAGCTAAAAGCACTAAAAATCAGTTTATAGGGTATGAGTTGGGCGATCAGCGCCCAAAGCACCTGCCAAATAGGTCTCGATTTTATCTCGGGTTGAACCATTGTCCTGATCGCTAAACTTTACCCCGATGCCCGCCGTTTTATTACCCTGCGCGCCCACCGGAGTGACCCAAATAATTTTACCCGCTACTGGCAGACGTTCTTTATTATCCATGAGGGTCAAAAGCATAAATACTTCATCGCCCAAATCGTAGGATTTATCTGTGGGTACAAACAGACCGCCATTTTTCACAAAGGGCATGTAAGCCGAGTAGAGCGCACTTTTTTCTTTAATTGTCAGCGACAAAATGCCTTGGCGACCTTGACTGCTCATTCTTTAATTCCTATTCAGTTTAACGTCTACGAACCAGCTCAGTGGCAACAATCAACAGCTCTTCAAGTACCGTTTGAGGATTCATACTGCTCTCCCCCTCTCTGAAAACCGACTGCAAACGATCAGAGTAGCGGTAGAGAGACTTCAAGTCTAACGACTCTGCCAGCACAAGCAACTCTCTTTTACAATCCAAATTCTCGATTTTCGCAGCAGAAAACAGACGCAAACGAATCAAATCCGAAACCCAAGAGCGCAGTTCAAACACCACCTGCTTCGCTTGAGAAACCTCCTTCCAAAGCGCAGCCAATTGAACGGGGTTTTCACGCCCAGCAAACAGCGCTTGATAACGGGGCAAACGAGCACGACGTTCATCCAGATGCTCATCTTGCAGTGCCTTTTTTGCCAACAACGGCGCACCAAAGGACAAAGAAAGAGCCAAAAGCAACTCTTCCTGTGTTCTCTCCCCAACCTCTCCAATAAGCCAACTCAGCGTCTTATGAGAGTCAGGCAATGGCAAAGAGAACGTTTCGCAGCGACTGATTATTGTTTTTGGTAAACGCGCCGGTTGCGAACAGAGCAGCAGTAACAGGGTATTGTTGCTCGGCTCCTCTAAGGTTTTTAACAAACTGTTAAACGCCGCTTCCGTCATACTTTCTGTCGCTGTTATTACAGCAACCTTATAACCACTAAACTGCGCGGTTAATCCCAAATCCCAACACAACTTGCGAATTTGATCAATTTTAATCGCTTTACCCACCTGTTCAGGCTGAACAAGATGATGATCGGGGTGATTCCCCGCCTCAAACAACTGACAAGAGCGACAAAGATCACAGGGAAAACCAGCAGATGTTCTGTTCGAACAAAGCAAAGCCTTTACAAGATGCTCTGCAAAAGCACCTTTGCCACAGCCAATCGGAGCCAACAACAGAAGCCCATGAGGCAAACCAGAATCGCAATGACGCAGCCAAAGCCGATCCCAAGGAGTTTGCAGCCAAGGATAAAGTTCGCTCATACAGCACGGCTTAAAAAAGGCATCAAAGCTGCTTTAATTTCCGCTTGCACCGCAAACAAAGGCTGGTCTGCATTGATCAACCGAAAACGCTCAGGCTCTCTCTCAGCACGCTCTAAATAGGCCTCACGCACCCGCTGAAAAAAACTCACCTGCTCTTGCTCAAAACGATCCGAAGCGCCGCGCTGGCTTACCCGCGCCAAACCCACCTCAGGTGGCGCATCCAATAACAAGGTCAAATCAGGCTGAAACCCCTCTTGCAACCACGCTTCCAGCGCCAAAATACGCTGTTTTGAAATTCCTCGACCACCGCCTTGATAGGCGTAACTGGCATCGGTAAAACGATCCGAAACCACCCAGTTGCCTTTTTTGAGTTCAGGTTGAATCAAAGCGTGTAGATGCTCGGCACGGGCGGCAAACATCAACAACAGCTCCGTATTACTGCCCATGCCCTGCTCAGTTGGAGCTAACAACAGCGCTCGCAACTGCTCTCCTAAAGGGGTTCCCCCAGGTTCGCGGGTCTGGCAAAAAGGAATATTTTTTTCTTTGAGCAGCTGCAAGAGAAAAATCAAATTACTCGATTTCCCCACCCCTTCAATGCCTTCCAGCGTGATAAATTTAGCCTGTTGCATAGAGATCACTTTTTGTTTTTACGCCGATTTTGGCGCAGCCGTTTTAAATAACGCGCCACCGCTTTGTTGTGTTCGATTAAGGTTTTGGAAAAATCATGTTCACCACTGCCATCTCCTTTGGCAACAAAGTAGAGCGAACCGTCCTCATCTGGGTGTAGAACCGCTCTGATCGCATCGCCGCTGGGCATGGCAATGGGGGTCGGGGTTAAACCACTGCGGGTATAGGTATTATAAGGCGTATCGGCTTTCAGATCACGGCGGCGAATGTTGCCATCGTATCGCTCCCCCATACCATAAATCACCGTCGGATCGGTCTGTAAACGCATTTTTTTGCGCAGGCGGCGAATAAATACTCCGGAAATCTTGGGGCGTTCTTGAACAGCAGCGGTCTCTCTTTCCACAATCGAAGCCAAAATCAACGCCTCATAAGCACTTTTTAACGGCAAATTTTTCTGCCGTTTTTGCCATTCACGCTCCAATACCGAGGACATTTTATTATAACTGCGTTTTAAAAAGTTCAGATCCGAAGTGCCACGCGTAAACGCATAAGTATCGGGGTAAAAGCGCCCCTCTGGATGCACATCTGCATAACCCAAACGCTGCATAATCTCCTTATGAGTCAAACCTTTCAGCTCGTGTTCCAGAGTGGCATTATTATTTACAGCACTCATCACCTGCTTAAAATTCCAACCCTCCACCAAAGTCAGGGAGTATTGAATTACTTTACCCGAGACCAACAGATCCAGTAATTGCGGCGGGGTTAAATTGGACTTAATTTGATATTCACCGGCTTTTATTTTGACCGCTAGACCTTGGTAACGCGCATAAGAAGAAAAATAATAAGGGCGCGATAACAGACCTAGACGCATAAAATCTTGCTCAATAGTTCGTACTGAAGCACCGGACTTGACCTGATAAACTAAGGCGCTATCCAATACAATGGGAGCCGCTAAAAACCTCTTCAGATCCCAAGCCAAGTAAGCCAACGCAGCCGCTGCCAGCAAAAAGAGACTCAGTAATAAGAGTAATATTTTTTTCAACATCGTTTCCGCCTCACCAATATGGCCGCAATTTCTGCCAAAGCTGCTGGCTGATCTCTCCCACCTGAGGCCAAACCACCCCTTCACATTGTTTCACCACTCGAATGCCCGTCAGACTGTTGCACAGCAGCACTTCATCGGCTTGGTGCAAGTCATCAAGAGTGATTTGACTGATTTGGCACTTCACATCCATTTTTTTTACTGCCTGAATAACCTGTGCTCGCATCACACCGGCAACCCCACATTGACTCAAATCAGGCGTTAACAACACTCCATTTTGCACCACAAACAGATTGCTGCTCACACCTTCAATCACCTCACCGGCAGCAGAACAGATGATACCTTCTGCAATCCGATCATCGTCCCATTCGGCACGCGCCAAAACCTGCTCCAGACGATTGAGATGTTTTATTCCTGCCAGCTGTGGATTGATCGACAAACGATGTTGACAAAGCCTGACGCATATTCTTTCCAAAGTCTGTTTTTCTATTCTGTGTTGCTGGGTAAAGGAGATAATTCGGGTTGGCTGACAATCAACAGGCGCATAACCTCGACGACCCACTCCACGAGTCACGACTATTTTTAAAACCCCATCATCCTGTTGGCAGAGCTGCTCTGCTTCTAAGCGAAGCTGTTTGACATTGGGAGAAGGAATTTTTAGACGCGAACAACCGAGAAGCAGACGTTCAATATGTGCTGACCAAAGCAGAGGCTGACCTGATCGAACCGCAACCGTTTCAAACAAGCCATCACCGTACGCCAAGCCACGATCCAGAACAGAGAGAGACTCTGTTAGATCACCGTTGACCCGCGTTTTCATATAAAGACCGCTAGATCTTACTCATAATCAGGGTACCGTTGGTCCCCCCAAAACCGAAGGAGTTGGAAAGCGCATGATCAATCTTCATCTCACGCGCAGTATTGGGCACATAATCCAAATCACACTCTGGATCTTGATTAAAGATATTAATCGTTGGCGGAGCCACCTGATCCCGAAGCGCCAGAGCAGTAAAGACCGCTTCAATGCCTCCAGCAGCACCCAAAAGGTGACCGGTCATGGATTTGGTTGAGCTGACCGCCACTTTGTAGGCGTGATCCCCCAATGCGCCTTTCATTGCCTGAGTTTCAGCAATATCACCGACTGGAGTGGAGGTACCATGAGCATTGATGTAATCCACCTGATCTGGGTTCAGCCCTGCGTTTTTCATCGCATTACGCATACAGCGACGCGCACCGTCACCGTTCTTGGCGGGCATGGTCATGTGATAAGCATCACCACTCATGCCGTAACCGGTCACTTCTGCGTAAATTTTTGCCCCACGCGCTTTGGCGTGTTCGTACTCTTCCAGCACCAACACACCGGCACCGTCACCCAAGACAAACCCATCACGGTCTTTATCCCAAGGACGGCTGGCAGTGGTCGGGTCATCGTTGCGGGTCGAAAGCGCCCGCGCTGCCGCAAAACCACCCAAACCCAGCGGCGAACAGGCCATCTCGGCGCCACCGGCCACCATCACATCGGCATCGCCGTATTCGATCAAACGTGCCGCATCGCCAATGCTGTGAGTGCCTGTGGAACAGGCGGTCACAATGGCAATGTTCGGCCCTTTAAGACCGTAACGAATGGAGAGATTACCCGAAATCATATTGATAATGGTTGCCGGTACAAAGAAAGGCGAGACCTTACGTGGCCCTTTCTTTTCATACACCGCCCGCTGCGCTTCAATGTAAGGCAAACCACCGATACCTGAACCCACCGCCACCCCAATGCGTTCAGAGTTCTCTTCGGTCACTTCAATACCCGAATCTTCAAAGGCCTGAATGGACGCTGCCATCCCGTAATGAATAAAGAGATCCATCTTTTTAATCTCTTTTTTCTGCAAATATTGGGTCACATCAAACGCTTTCACCGGCGCTGAAAAACGCACCGAAAAATCAGAGGCATCAAAATGGCTGATTGGAGCTGCCCCTGAACGCCCTGCCAAAATATTTTCCCAAGCACTATCAACTGTACTTCCCACTGGGGAAACAATACCCAGCCCAGTAATTACAACACGTCTGTTCGCCACGACCTTGTCTCCCCACTAAAAAATAGAATTATAATCTCTAAAACACCAAAACCGCCCTTGTGAATAACACAAGGGCGGTTTTGAAATCTAAATACCGTATGGATCAAACAATCGGACTTAATCTAAGTTCTTAGAAACGTAATCAATTGCTTGTTGAACGGTGGTGATTTTTTCCGCATCATCATCGGGAATTTCGCACTCAAACTCTTCTTCCAGTGCCATCACCAACTCGACAGTGTCCAGTGAATCTGCACCAAGATCATCAACAAAGGACGCAACATTGGTCACTTCATCTTCTTTCACACCGAGCTGTTCTACAACAATGTTCTTGACCCGCTCTTCAATACTGCTCATTTCAATCAATCTCCAGGATTCTAAAGCTGTATATTACAGCTTGGCTATTTTAGAGAGTTCGCACCCTGCAATCCAGTGGATTTATGCAGTGCCGAACTCCAGAAACAAAAACGTTACGTGTTCACCAAAAAATCAATTCATATGCATGCCACCGTTGACGTGCAACGTATGGCCGGTGATATAACCCGCTTGTGGTGAAGCTAAAAAGGTCACTGCATGGGCAATTTCATCGGCTTCTCCCAACCGTTTGAGCGGGATTTTAACCAATAATGCCTCTTTTTGCGACTCTGACAACGCCCGAGTCATATCCGTATCAATAAACCCAGGCGCGATGGTATTCACGGTAATGTTACGCGCGCCCACTTCTTGCGCCATCGACTTAGCAAAACCGATCATACCTGCTTTTGCAGCGGCATAATTGGCCTGCCCGGGATTGCCCGTCACACCAACAATCGACGCGATGTTAATGATACGTCCTTTACGTGCCTTTATCATCCCTTTCATGCACGCTTTGCTGACGCGGAAAATAGAGCTGAGATTGGTCTGTAAAATATCGTCCCATTCGGCCTCTTTCATCCGTAATAGCAAATTATCGCGGGTGATACCCGCATTATTGACCAAGATTGTCACCGCGCCGTGCTGCTTTGTGATCTCAGCAATCAGGTTGGTGATGCCCTCTGGCTCAGTGACATTGAGCTTTTTACCCACACCCTCAACACCAGCCTCAGTCAAATAAGCACTGATCGCCTCTGCTCCGGCATCAGAGGTTGCTGTGCCGATCACAAACGCGCCCTGTTTTGCCAAGGACAACGCGATGGCTTTACCGATGCCACGACTGGCACCGGTAACCAACGTAATCTGTTTTTCCAACATCGTTATTCTCCTTTGCAATGGGTTAAGGCTTTTTCTAAGGTCGCAGTATCGGCCACCGAAAACGAAGCAAAACGACGATCAATGCGTTTTGCCAAGCCGGTCAATACTTTACCTGGCCCCAATTCCAGCAGCACATCCGCTTCGGCGGCTTGCAAATTTTGCACACACTTAACCCACTGCACCGGACTGAAAAGTTGCTGTTTTAGCGCACCCTTCAAAGTCTCCAAATCGCTGGCTGCTTCGGCTGTGACGTTCTGCAACACCGGAATTTTCGGTTCCGAAAACTCAACCTGTTCAAAACACGTCGTCAACAGATCCGCCGCCCCACACATCAAGCTGCTGTGGGAGGGTACACTGACTGGCAACGGCAGAGCACGTTTGGCTCCCGCCTCTTTTGCACCACTCATGGCGCGTTCAACGGCAGCGGTTTGACCGGCAATCACCACTTGACCATTGGAATTGAAGTTCACCGCTTCAACCACTTCGCCTTGCGCTGCGGCACGACAAACGTCAATCACCTGCTCATCACTCAAGCCCAAAATGGCCGCCATAGCTCCTTCACCCGCAGGCACCGCCGCTTGCATCAAGCGACCTCGTTCCGAAACCAACCAAGCCGCATCGGCCAGCGACAACACACCCGCCACCACCAAAGCACTGTATTCTCCCAAACTGTGACCGGCCAACAATTCAGGCTCTGCCCCTCCAACCGCCCTCCACACTCGATAGGTTGCCACTCCGGCAGCCAGCATCGCCGGTTGAGTGAACTCGGTCTGATTAAGCTTCTCTGCTGGCCCCTCTTGCACCAACTGCCAAAGATCGTAGTCAAGCCGCTGTGATGCCTCGGCAAAGGTTGCTTGAACCTCTGCATGACTTGCAGCCAAATCAGCCAACATGGCCACTGATTGGGAACCTTGCCCCGGAAATACCGCCGCGATTTTCATAATGTTATCCCAAGCACTTATTTTTATTTATAAACCCAACACGTCTTGCATGTCGTACAAACCCGCAGGCCGATCTTTTAACCACGCCGCCGCCCGCACCGCACCGTTAGCAAAGGTCATACGACTGGAGGCTTTGTGAGTGATCTCTACCCGTTCACCCAAGGTGGCAAACATCACCGTATGATCCCCAACGATGTCACCGGCACGAATGGTCTCAAAACCAATGGTTTTGCTGTCACGCTCTTCACCGCGACCTTCACGACCGTAAACCGCACACTCTTTCAGATCTCGACCCAATGCCTCCGCGACCACTTCGCCCATTTTCAGCGCGGTACCCGAAGGCGCGTCCACTTTGTAACGATGATGCGCTTCAATCACTTCCACATCGTATTCATCGCCCAAGATTTTGGCTGCCATCGCCAACAATTTCAGAGTCACGTTGACCCCAACGCTCATGTTAGGGGCAAACACCACCGGGATCTGTGCAGCCGCTTGCTGAATCTGCGCTTTTTCTGCATCAGAAAAACCGGTGGTACCAATGACCATCGCTTTGCCGTTTTGACGACAAAACTCCAACGTCGCCAATGTACTCTCAGGGCGAGTGAAATCAATCGCCACCTCAAAGTCGGCTGCCGAAGTCAGATCAGAGCAGAGTAGTACCTGCAACGCTGCACGCCCCAACAGCAGACCGGCATCAATGCCCAAGGCATCGTGCCCCTGATGTTCTGTGGCAACGGCCAATTGAATGTCATTGTGCTCTAAAACAGCTTCAATGAGATTACGTCCCATTCGCCCAGCAGCACCGATTACGGCAACTCGATTCGTCATCTATTCTAATTCCCAGCAAAAGCAAACCAGCGCGATTATATCGCAAATAGGCACAGAGGCTAGACTTTGGGGCAATAAAAAGGCAAAGGAGTGAAATTCACCCCTCTGCCATAACACCCAGTAAAAAAACTCGGATATCGGAAACGTTTATCCCTTCAAATCATCCACAAACTTTTTCACCTTAGCAATAAAACCGTGCTCTTGAGGGCTGTGTCGCCCACCGCCTTTGCTGCTCAAAGTATCACCGAACTTACGTAACAGATCTTCTTGCCCCGCAGTCAGGCTAATCGGTGTCTCCACTTTCACCCGACAAAGCAGATCACCCACCTCACCACCACGAATCGGCTTGACACCTTTACCACGCACGCGGAACACTTTTCCGGTCTGCGTGCCCGCAGGCACTTTGAGCTTTACTTTATTACTCAAAGTCGGCACATTGAGATCACCACCCAAAGCAGCGGTAACCATGTTAATCGGTACTTCGCAGAGCAAATTGCTGCCATCACGTTCAAAAATAGCGTGTTTTTTCACCGACAATTGAACATAGAGATCTCCGGCTCGGCCACCGTTTTCACCCACTTCACCTTCACCCGAAAGACGAATGCGATCACCCGTGTCCACACCCGCAGGAATTTTAACCGAGAGTTTTTTCGTCTCTTGCCTACGCCCAGAACCATGACAACTGTCACAGGGGTTTTGGATCACCTGACCATTTCCACCACAAGAGGGACAGGTCTGCTGCACAGAGAAAAAGGCCTGCTGCATACGTACCTGACCCATGCCGTTACAGGTTGGGCACGTTTGTGGTTTGCTGCCCTTTTTCGCCCCGCTGCCATCACAGGGTTCACAACCCACCATAGTCGGTACACTGACTTTAACCGTGGTACCAGCAACGGCCGCATCAAGATTGATCTCCAGATTGTATTGCAAATCAGAACCACGGTAAGAGCGTTGCCCACCAGCACCTGCACCACCACGACCGCCGCCAAAGATGTCACCGAAGACATCACCGAAGACATCACTGAAATTGCCAGCACCCGCACCAGGGCCACCGCCCATAGAGGAATCCACACCTGCATGACCAAACTGATCATAAGCAGCTCTCTTTTGCGAATCTTTTAGAATCTCAAAAGCCTCTTTGGCTTCCTTGAACTTATCTTCGGCACTCTTATCATCGGTATTTCTATCCGGATGATATTTCATCGCCAAACGCCGATAAGCTTTTTTTAACTCAGGGTCAGTGGCATTTTTCTGTACCCCAAGCACCTCGTAATAATCACGTTTTGACATCACGTCACGCCTTTTATCAAAACACTGCGGTTAATTCACCACACAAAAGCGCCCGTTACTATTTAAGGTAACGGACGCTCGCTCTCTACTTCAAAGGATTACAGCTTACTTTTTATCGTCTTTCACTTCTTCAAACTCAGCATCAACAATGTCATCTGCATTGTTTGCGTCGTTACCAGCAGCGTCATCACCACCCGCCGCTTCTGCTTCGGCCTGCTGGGCGTAAATGCGCTCAGCCAGTTTTGAAGAGGCCGTTGCCAATACTTCGGTTTTCTCTTGAATCACCAATTTATCGTCGCTGTCCATCACTGCTTTCAGCGCTTCACTGGCCTCTTCAATCTCTTTCTTCTCATCAGCAGTGACTTTATCACCCAGATCAACCACTGATTTAGCTGAAGAGTGAATCAGCGAGTCCGCTTGGTTACGGGCTTCCACCAGCTCTTTCATCTTACGATCTTCTTCCGCATGGGTTTCAGCATCGCGTACCATCGCATCGATCTCTTCATCTGACAGACCACTGGAGGCTTTAATGATAATGGACTGCTCTTTGCCCGTCGCCTTGTCTTTGGCAGAGACGTTTAAGATACCGTTGGCATCAATGTCAAAGTTCACTTCGATCTGTGGCACACCTCGTGGCGCACTGGGCAGATCACCGAGATCAAAACGTCCCAAAGATTTATTGTGCATCGCCATTTCACGTTCACCCTGCATCACATGCACAGTTACCGCATTTTGATTGTCTTCTGCGGTAGAAAACACCTGATTGGCTTTAGTAGGAATGGTGGTGTTTTTCTCGATCAATTTGGTCATCACACCACCGAGGGTTTCAATGCCCAGCGAGAGAGGTGTCACATCCAACAACAGAACATCTTTAACATCACCGCCCAACACACCACCTTGAATAGAGGCACCAATGGCCACCGCTTCATCGGGGTTCACGTCACGACGAGGCTCTTTACCAAAAAACTCCTCAACGACAGACTGAACCATCGGCATACGAATTTGACCACCCACCAAAATAACATCGTCAATTTCACCGACACTCAAACCCGCATCGTGCAGCGCGGTACGACAAGGCCCGATGGTACGTTGCACCAACTCTTCAACCAGTGACTCCAGCTTAGCGCGGGTCATTTTCAAGTTGAGATGTTTCGGACCAGAGGCATCCGCAGTAATGTAAGGCAAGTTCACTTCCGTCTGCTGACTGGAAGAGAGCTCGATTTTGGTCTTCTCTGCCGCTTCTTTCAGACGTTGCAACGCCAAGGGATCGTTGTGCAGATCAATACCGGTGTCGCGTTTAAATTCATCGGAGAGGTAATCAATGATGCGCATATCAAAATCTTCACCACCAAGGAAGGTATCCCCATTGGTAGAAAGCACTTCAAACTGATGTTCGCCGTCAACCTCAGAAATCTCAATGATAGAAACATCAAAGGTACCGCCACCGAGATCATAAACCGCGATGGTTTTGTCACCGCGTTTTTTATCCATGCCGTAAGCCAGTGCCGCAGCGGTAGGCTCATTGATGATGCGCTTTACATCCAGACCAGCGATACGACCAGCGTCCTTGGTAGCTTGACGCTGGGAGTCGTTGAAATAAGCCGGTACGGTAATGACCGCTTCGGTCACTTCTTCGCCGAGATAATCTTCAGCGGTCTTTTTCATCTTCTGCAAAACGCGAGCTGAAATTTCAGGCGCAGCCATCGCTTTACCTTGCGCTTCCACCCAAGCGTCACCGTTATCGGCTTTGACAATCTTATACGGCACCAGCTTAATGTCTTTTTGCACCGCATCTTCTTCAAAACGACGGCCGATCAAACGTTTGACCGCAAACAACGTATTCTGAGGGTTCGTCACCGCTTGACGTTTAGCCGATTGACCTACAATCACCTCGTCATCGTCCGTAAACGCAACGATGGAGGGAGTGGTGCGATCCCCTTCACTGTTTTCGATGACTTTAGGGGTGTCGCCTTCCATAACAGCCACACAGGAATTTGTGGTGCCCAAATCAATACCGATAATTTTGCCCATTATTCTTTCTCCAACACTCTGAAATCTAAAAAATTAAAACCCGAAAAATCTCTACTGCATTAGTTATAGGCAGTTGATGCAAATTCAAGGGGATAGATGCTCTTATTTTGCCACCATCACCAAAGCAGGGCGTAACAGACGCTCATGCAACTGATAGCCTTTCTGCATCACCGTGATCACCGTATTACTTTCGATCCCTTCCGCTGCGGGCAACATACCCATCGCCTGATGCAGCGCAGGGTCAAATTTCTCACCCAAAGGATTGATCTCTTCAATATCAAACTTATCCAAGGTCTGTAAAAACATTTTCAAGGTCAACTCTGTGCCCTCGACAATGTGTTTCACATCAGACCCCTCTTTTTTAGCTGCTTGCAAACCCAGATCCAAGCTGTCAACCACACCTAACAACTCAGCAGAAAATTTTTCCAATGAATATTTATGCGCGTTATCCAAAGCCCGTTGATTGCGCTTGCGCATGTTTTCCATCTCTGCCTGCATTCGCAGCAGACGATTCCAATAATCCGTTGCCTCTGACCGAGCCTTCTCCAGCTCTTCCGTTACCGTGGTGAAAATCTCACGACTGACAGACCCATTGCCCTCTGTCACATTGCTTAGCTCAGGAACACCCTCTTCAAGCACGTCACCACTGATAGGCGCGCTGTTCTCGTCCGCAGCGACACTCTGCTGCTCTGCATTGCCCTGCTGTTCTGAATCTTCTGGTACACCTTCGATAGACATCGCTTCAGATAACCTCGCTCACTTTTATTTATTAAGACCATAAAACAAAAAGGGATAATAGGGATCAAACTAGAAAATTCAATACCCGAGTGATCATTGTGATAAAAAAAGCTACTATATCCGTTTCTCCTAATCAGCCTTAAAATCATTATGTCCCAAACTCAACCTGCAAACTCACATCCAACACGCCACAGTGTCATGGTCGGCAACGTTCAAATCGGCGGTGATGCCCCCGTAGTAGTACAATCCATGACCAACACCGACACCGTCGATGTCATTCGCACCGCCGCTCAGATTGTCGAACTGGCCAACGCCGGATCTGAATTGGTGCGCATCACAGTCAATAACGAAGCGGCGGCCAAAGCCGTACCTGAGATCAAACAACAGCTGGCTAAAATGGGTTGTGATGTGCCCATCGTCGGCGACTTTCATTTCAATGGTCATAAACTGCTCACCAAACACCCCGAGTGCGCGCAAGCACTGGATAAATACCGCATCAACCCGGGCAACGTCGGGCGCGGCAAGCGCCGTGATGAACAGTTTGCCACCATGATCGAGTTCGCCATTCAATACGGCAAACCGGTGCGCATTGGGGTCAATTGGGGCAGTCTGGATCAAGAACTTCTCGCCCGCCTACTGGATAAGAATGCCCAAACCGAACAGCCCAAAAGCCTGCATCAAATCAACTGCGAAGCGGTGGTCACCTCGGCTCTGGAGAGCGCCCAAAAAGCCGAAGAGCTTGGTCTGGGTAAAGATAAGATCATCCTTTCCTGCAAAATGAGCGGCGTACAAGATCTGATCGCCGTCTATCGTGATCTGGCACAGCGCTGCGACTACGCCCTGCATCTGGGTCTGACCGAGGCGGGCATCGGTTCCAAAGGCATTGTCGCCTCCACCGCTGCTCTGGCGGTGCTGCTCAACGAAGGCATCGGCAACACCATTCGCATCTCCCTAACCCCCGAACCGAACGGCAAACGCACTCAAGAGGTGATCGTAGGTCAGGAAATTTTGCAATCCCTCGGCCTACGCGCCTTCACCCCAATGGTGATCGCCTGCCCTGGCTGTGGGCGCACCAGCAGCACCTTTTTTCAAAGCCTAGCTGAGCAAACCCAAGAGTACCTGCGCCAACAGATGCCCATTTGGAAAACAGACCATCCAGGCGTTGAAAGCATGAATGTGGCGGTAATGGGCTGTGTGGTCAACGGCCCTGGTGAAAGCAAACTGGCCAACATCGGCATCAGTATGCCCGGCACCGGTGAACGCCCTGTCGCCCCCGTCTACGAAGATGGCGCAAAAACCGTCACCCTAAAAGGCGACAACATCGCCGCCGAATTTCAACAACTGATTGATCAATACGTACAAAAACGCTACGGTAAATCATAAACCAAACCATTAACGTACCGCTGCAAGACTAAAGAAAAAGGTGGAGCCGACCCCCAACTCCGACTCCACCCAAATCTGGCCACCCAAGCGTTCCGCGATTTTTTTGCACATCGCCAGTCCAATGCCCACCCCAGAATACTCATTCTGGCCGTGCAAACGCTGAAAAATTTGGAAAATACGCTCATGGTGTTTCTGCTCCATACCGATGCCGTTATCCTGCACCGAAAAATGCCAACGCTCCTCAAACCACTCTGCCTTGATATGAATTTTAGATTGATCAGCACGGTACTTAAGCGCATTGGCCAGCAGGTTTTGCAACAATTGATAGAGTAAATTTTTATCCGCTTGCACCATCGGCAGTCGCCCCACCTCAATCTGAGCCGCTCCATCCCTAATCGACACTTCAAGATCCTGCAACACCGTTTGCACAACCGCCGCGCTGTCCACCCGCTGTAAATCCGTTTGGGACGAACCCAGTCGAGAAAAGTCCAGCAGACCTTCCACCAAACATTTCATTCGAGCACTGCCCTCCATAGCAAAACTGAGGTACTTCTCCCCATCTTGGCTTACCTTGGTATCCGTATCGCTCTGCAACAACTGCAAAAAGCTGGTGACGGTACGCAGCGGCTCCTGCAAATCGTGTGAGGCAATATAGGCAAATTGCTCCAATTCCGCATTCGAAGCAGCCAGCTCTGCATTTGAAGAGGCCAATTTTTGATTCAGCTCATCAAGCGCCGCTGCGCTGCGCTGCTGCTCTTGATAAGTACGAATGTAATCCAGAGTCAATCCCAGCATTGGCACCACATAAGCGACAATTTTCAAAAAATGAGCAATATTAAAATGATGATCAAACAAGGCCGTCGAACCAAACACCATGTTCAATTGCACTACCACCTCAGGAACGGCGCTGATGATCAACGCATGCGCAAACAGACTGGGTTGTTGACGGTAAAACTTGGGGTAAAGGTACAGCCCCGCAAAAGCAAACAGCAGCAGCGGTATCAAATCATAAGGGCGGGTAATAAAGTTATCAGGATACTGAGTCTGCGGCAGGATGTCCGAATGCGCGCAGTAACTGATAATGCCGTACGCCAATAAAATAAACAGCAACGACACCAGCAGCAAAAAAGGCGTACCAAAGCGGCGATACTGCACTCCCTTGCCAAGAAACAGCCCCACCCCAACAATCATAATCAAAGCATTAAAAATACGACCAATGACCCAAGTAAAGGGAATCAAATCCTGATTAGCCACATCGTCATCGATCAAATGCGCTGCCGCCAAAGTCTGAAACGCATCCATACTGCCCGCGCAAAACAGCGCCATGCCGATAATGGGGGTGGTAACATCACCACTCATTCGAAACTGACTAAACGCCAACAACACGGTAAACAGCGCGGCACAAAAGGCCGTCCATTCCAGCAGAGCGTGGGTAAAAGCACCTGGCAGACGATAAAACAACACGTTCGTCTGCTCTGTTGCTGTCAGTTGTGGCAACTCAGACCAAACCAATTCCTGAGTATGGTTGCCAAAGTCAAACCCCAATAAAGTCAATACAAACGGTGAAAGACAGACGATCACCACACCCAGAACAAAACCAGTAGGCATACGCTTCAAGGTGAATTCTTCTTGCACCTGCACCACCATGATATTCAGCCACTCACAACCCAGAGTGAAAATCCTTAATGCAAGCTGAATGCCACCAAAGAATCAAGCGTTAGCGATCAATACCGCCCGTTTTGGCGCAGGATAACCTTCCACGGTTAAGCTCTGATCCTCAGGATCTAAAAAATCCACCAACGAGTGAAAGCGCATCCAATCCGTACTGCGCTGCTCCAACACCGTCGTAGATGACAGATCCACAGTACGCACGTTTTTATACCCACAACGACGTAACATTCGCTCCAGCATCAAGACACTGGGAATAAACCAAACGTTACGCATCTTGGCGTAACGCCCCTCAGGAATGAGCAACTGCTGTTCATCCCCCTCAATCACCAAGGTCTCCAACACCAACTCACCCCCCGAGCGCAGCAGCGTTTTTAACTGCTGCAAAAAACCAATCGGCGAACGACGGTGATAGAGCACCCCCATCGAAAAAACCGTATCAAAAGCCATCGACTCCGGCAGGTCATCCACCCCCAACGGCAAAACCGTCACCGCCGGATTGTTAATGTAACGTTGCAGCGCCCAAAACTGCATCACAAAACGCAAACTCGGATCAATGCCGACACTCAAACTCGCCCCTTCACCCGCCATGCGCCAACAGTGATAACCGTTACCACAACCAATATCCAATACGGTGCGATTTTTCAGCGGTGCAATAAACGACTGCAAACGATCCCACTTCCAATCAGACCGCCATTCGGTCTCAATCGGCAGCCCAAACAGCTCAAACGGGCCTTTTCGCCACGGGTGCAACTGCCTCAAAGCCGTTTCCAACGTCAAGAACTGTTCTGAAGTCAGCTCCTGCCTCAACCCCACGCTCACGCTTGAGCTGTTCAATCCCCGTCTCTCTGTCGTCACATCCGGCAGATCATGAATCGCCTGCAACCACTGCGGTAGATCACCGTGACGCTGCGGATCAAACGCCGACTCCACCTGTTTGGGCAGAGTGTGCAGCCACTCCGCCAAGATGGAATCTTTAACTAAGGCGTAAAACGGTGGGTAATCGGGAATCATAACGGCTCTTTTTATAGTCTGTAAAAATCAAGGATTTTATCATTTGTGAAGTATGAAGCTAAGCTGTAAATTCTCTGCCATCGACACACACTTAAGAGCATTCACCATGAAACACTTTACCGATCTGGTCAACGAAGCCCTCCACAACGTCAAAGAGCTCTTTCCTTGGGATCTGGAAGAACAACTGCAACAAACAGAAAAACCGCTGCTGCTCGACGTGCGTGAAGCCGACGAATACCACGCCATGCACATCAAAGACTCCCTCTGGGTTCCCCGAGGCATTTTAGAAAGCGCCTGCGAATACGACTACGACGACACCCTGCCCGAACTGGTCGAAGCGCGAGACCGCGACGTGGTGGTGATCTGTCGTTCTGGCAATCGCAGTGTGTTGGCCGCCCTCACCCTCCACCAGCTCGGTTATCAAAAGGTCTTCTCCCTCAAAACCGGCCTGCGCGGCTGGAACGACTACGAACTGCCCCTGATCGACCAACAGGGTAACGAGGTGGACATTGACGCTGCCGATGAATTTTTTCGCTCCAAACTGCGCCCCGAACAGAGGTCACCGAAGTAACAATTTAACCGCTGATTTTTCGCTCATCATTCCCGCGAAGGCGGGAAGCCATAGGGGTTAGTGCCGCCCTACGACGCTACGACCTGAACAACAAAATATTTTACTCACCTTTTTCACAAAGACAGAGAGCTTAAGGGAAATTTTCTTGGTGGGATAACAAAGCGTTCTAAGGTATCCTGCACGGTTCTGTTCGAGCCCCTAGGAAACGGGTTCCAATACTTGATAACAACGAGCGAAAATCCGCCAAACAACGGATGATTAGATGAATGAGGTCTAAGATGAGCGTAGGTAAATTGCCACCCAAACAGGGGTTATACGACCCTCGTAACGAACATGATAACTGTGGTGTCGGTTTTGTAGCCGACATCAAAGGTCGAAAAAGTTTCACCATCGTCCAGCAAGGTCTGGAAATTTTGCACAACTTAACCCATCGCGGTGCGGTTGGCGCAGACCCTCGTGCCGGTGACGGTGCGGGCATCTTGATTCAAATCCCCGATGGCTTCCTACGCTCCGTTGTGGACTTTGAGCTGCCCAGCGAAGGCGACTACGCCGTCGGCATGATCTTCGCCCCGCAAGAAGAGAAAGCCCGTGCTTTTTGTGAAGCCACCATCGCCGAATACATTGCCGCCGAAGGGCAAAACCTACTCGGCTGGCGTGATGTACCGGTAGACAACGCCGGTCTGGGCGAGTCCGTGCTGCCCACAGAACCCTTTATTCGCCAAGTCTTCATTGGCCGTGGGGAAAACTGCGCCGATCAAGCCGCCTTCGAACGTAAACTGTTCGTGATTCGAAAACAAGTAGAACACAGCATTCGCCAAGCGAGTCTCTCTGGTCTGGACAATTTTCACCTGATCTCCCTCTCCAGTCGCGTGATCCTCTATAAAGGCATGTTGCTCTCCAACCAAGTCGGTGAGTATTACCTCGACCTGCAAAACGACAAAATGGCCTCGGCGCTGGCCTTGGTTCATCAGCGTTTTTCCACCAACACCTTCCCCACATGGGATCTGGCACAGCCCTTCCGCATGATCGCCCACAACGGCGAAATCAACACCGTGCAGGGCAACGTCAACTGGATGGCCGCACGTCGCCACTCCATGCAGTCCGATCTGCTTGGCGATGACCTAAACAAACTCTGGCCGCTGATCCATGAAGGCCAATCGGATTCGGCCTGTTTTGATAACGCCCTAGAACTGTTGGTGATGGGTGGCTACTCCCTCTCCCATGCAATGATGATGCTGATCCCCGAAGCGTGGGCAGGCAACGACTTAATGGAAAAAACACGACGCTCATTCTATAAGTACCACGCCGCCTTGATGGAACCGTGGGACGGTCCTTCCGCCATCGCCTTCACCGACGGTCGCCAAATTGGCGCCACCTTGGATCGCAACGGCCTACGTCCGGCTCGTTACTTGATCACCGACGACGGCACTGTGATGATGGCCTCAGAGATGGGCGTGTTGACCTTTCCTGAAGAGAAAATTGTCAAAAAATGGCGGCTGCAACCAGGGAAAATGTTCCTCATTGACTTGGAAGAAGGTCGCATCATCGACGACGAAGAGATTAAATCCACTCTCTCAAAGAAAAAACCCTATCAAAAGTGGCTACAGCAGGATCAAATCTCACTGGACACGCTGCCCGAAGAGGTCGGCCCAATGGCACCGGATGCCGCCACTCTGCTGGCCAAACAGCAAGCCTTTGGTACCACGCAGGAAGATCTAAAATTCTTGCTGCTGCCCATGGCCAGCAGTGGCCAAGAAGCCATTGGTTCAATGGGTTCCGACAACCCACCCGCAGTGCTCTCCAGCCAAGCCAAACCTCTGGCCAACTACTTCAAGCAGAACTTTGCCCAAGTGACCAATCCTCCCATCGACCCGATTCGGGAAGAGATTGTGATGTCCTTGGTCTCCTTGATTGGCCCACGCCCTAATTTGCTCGGTCTGGCCGATGGCGGTCAAAACCAAGGCATGAGATTAGAGGTAAGCCAACCGGTGTTAACCAACACCGATCTGGAACGCATTCGCCGCATCGAAGATCACACCAGTGGGGCGTTCAAAACCAAAACCCTCAACATCTGCTACAGCATCGACCTGGGTACTGGCGGAATGCAGGGCGCACTACACATTCTCTGTAAAAAAGCCGAGGCAGCAGTCACCAGCGGTTTCAATATTTTGATCCTCTCCGACCGTGGCGTAAACCAAGAGAACCTTGCCATCCCCGCACTGCTGGCCACCTCAGCTGTGCATCAACATCTGATCCGCAAAGGGCTGCGTACCGAAACCGGCTTAGTCGTCGAAACCGGTGCCGCGCGTGAAGTCCATCACTTCGCCACTTTGGCCGGTTACGGAGCCGAAGCGGTCAACCCCTACGTCGCGTTTGAAACCCTGACTCAGATGAGCGATCTGCCCGACGACATCGGTGCCGATGAAGCGCAAAAACGCTACATCAAAGCGGTGGGCAAAGGTTTGATGAAAGTGATGTCCAAAATGGGCATCTCCACCTATCAATCTTACTGTGGCGCACAGATTTTCGACATCGTTGGCCTCAACAGCGCCTTTGTCCACGACTACTTCCGTGGCACCAGCACCCACATCGAAGGCATTGGCCTGTTGGAAGTGGCCGAAGAAGCGATTCGCTGGCACAAAAATGCCTACGGCAACAACCCTATCTACAACAAGCACCTTGATGTAGGCGGCGATTACGCCGTGCGTTTGCGCGGTGAAAACCACATCTGGACTGCCGACACCATCTCCAAACTGCAATACGCCACCCGTGCCAACGATGCCAAAAGCTACCAAGAGTTTGCTCGCCTGATCAACGAACAGAGCGAAAACCTGCTCACCTTCCGTGGCCTGTTTGAGTTCCAATTTGCCGACAACTCTCTCCCTCTGGAAGAGGTCGAACCGGCCAAAGAGATCGTCAAACGCTTCGTCACCGGCGCGATGTCCTTTGGCTCCATCTCAATGGAAGCGCACTCCACGCTCGCCATTGCAATGAACAAAATCGGCGGTAAATCCAATACTGGCGAAGGCGGCGAAGAACCCGAACGGTTTAACCCTCTGCCCGATGGCAGCATGAACCCCATGCGTTCGGCGATCAAACAAGTCGCCTCGGGGCGTTTTGGGGTCACCACCGAATACTTGGTCAACGCCGACGACATTCAGATCAAAATGGCACAGGGAGCCAAGCCCGGAGAAGGCGGTCAGCTGCCGGGCCACAAGGTCAACGCCCAAATTGCGCGGGTACGTCACTCCACTCAGGGCGTGGGGCTGATCTCACCGCCACCGCATCACGACATCTACTCCATTGAAGATCTGGCGCAGCTGATCCACGATCTGAAAAACGTCAACCCCAAAGCGCGCGTCAGCGTCAAATTGGTCTCCGAAGTGGGTGTCGGCACGGTGGCCGCGGGGGTAGCCAAAGCCCATGCCGATCACATCACCGTCTCCGGCTACGACGGCGGCACCGGTGCTTCACCACTGACCTCAATCAAACACGCGGGCAGCTCTTGGGAGCTGGGTCTGGCGGAAACCCACCAAACCTTGGTGATGAACAAACTGCGCGGTCGGGTTGCGGTCCAAGTCGATGGCGGCATTCGCACCGGACGGGATGTGGTCATCGGCGCGCTGCTGGGAGCCGATGAGTTCGGTTTCGCCACCGCGCCGCTGATCGTCGAAGGCTGCTTGATGATGCGCAAATGCCATCTCAACACCTGCCCCGTCGGCATCGCCACCCAAGATCCTGAGCTGCGCAAACGCTTTACCGGCAAACCGGAACACGTCATCAACTACTTCTTCATGGTCGCCGAAGAGATTCGCGAGCTGATGGCACAGCTTGGTTTCCGCAACATGAACGAGATGATCGGTCGCTCCGATCTGCTCAACACCCGCAAAGCGGTCAACCACTGGAAAGCACAGGGGCTGAATTTCGACAGCGTCTTCTACAAACCGGAAGCCGCCGCTGGGGTCTCGCTGTTCAACAACGAAAACCAAGACCACGGCCTGCACAAAGCCATCGACCACAAATTGATCGAAGAGGCCAAAGCGGCGCTGGAAAACGGCACCCCAGTACAGATCGAAACACCGATCTGCAACACCAACCGCACCTTCGGCACCATGCTGTCCGGTGAGGTAGCTCGACGTTACGGTCACGCCGGTCTGCCCGATGACACCATTCACATCAAAGCCAAAGGCACAGCAGGCCAAAGTTTTGGTGCCTTTGTGACCAAAGGGGTCAGCATTGAGCTGGCCGGTGAAGGCAACGACTACGTTGGCAAAGGTCTCTCCGGTGGCCGTCTGGTGATCTACCCACCGGCAGAGTCCAACTTAATCGCCGAAAAGAACATCATCGCCGGTAACACCGTGCTCTACGGCGCGGTGCAAGGCGAGTGCTTCCTGCGCGGCGTGGCCGGTGAACGCTTTGCGGTACGCAACTCCGGCGCAACCACCGTCGTTGAAGGCGTTGGCGACCACGGCTGTGAATACATGACTGGCGGCATCGTCGTCGTACTCGGTGAAACCGGACGCAACTTCGCCGCGGGCATGTCCGGCGGCATCGCTTACGTGCTTGATGAAGCCGGTACCTTTGCCTCACGCTGTAACATGTCAATGGTGGAGCTGGAGCCGATTCGTGACGAAGATGACACTCTGGAAAGCTTGGACCACCAAGGCGGCGATCTGGAAAATCACGGTAAAGTCGATCTCAGCCACGACATGACCCGCTTTGATGCCCTTCGTTTGAAGCAGTTAATCGAAGAGCACAAACACTACACCAACAGTGCGGTGGCAGAGAAGATCCTTAGCAACTGGGATGAGTACTTGCCCAAGTTCGTCAAGGTCATGCCGGTGGATTACCGCCGTGCGCTGCTCGATATGCAATATCAACAAACCAGTAACCCCATCTCTAAGGGAGGACGCTAATCATGGGCAAGACCACCGGTTTTATGGAGATTCAACGCCAAGAACGGCGTTACGCCCCCGTTGGGGATCGCACCCTGCACTACAATGAATTCACCGTCGCTCTCAGTGAACAAGAGCTGAGCCACCAAGGCGCACGTTGTATGGATTGTGGTATTCCCTTTTGCCACCAAGGCTGTCCGGTCAACAACAACATTCCCGACTGGAACGATTTGGTCTACAAGGGCGAGTGGCAAGAGGCGTTGGAGGTGCTGCACAGCACGAATAACTTCCCTGAGTTCACCGGTCGCATCTGCCCCGCGCCCTGTGAGTCCTCCTGCACCTTGAACCTCACCGATGAGTCGGTGACGATCAAAACCATCGAGTGCAGCATCGTCGATAAAGGTTGGGATCAGGGTTGGATCACGCCGCAAATTGCCAGCAAAAAAACCGGCAAACGGGTGGCCGTGATCGGCTCAGGCCCTGCGGGCATGGCCTGTGCGCAGCAACTGGCACGCGCCGGTCACAACGTGGCGCTGTATGAAAAAGAGGATCGCATCGGCGGTCTGCTGCGCTACGGCATTCCCGATTTCAAGCTGAACAAAAAACTCATCGACCGCCGCGTTTCGCAGCTGTTGGCCGAAGGGGTTTCTCTGCACACCCAAACCCACGTTGGGGTGGATGTGTCAGCTCAGAGCCTGCGTGATAAATACGATGCGGTCATTTTGACCGGCGGCGCTGAGCTGCCCCGTGATCTGCCCATTCCTGGCCGTGAATTGAAAGGCGTTGAGTATGCGATGGATTTTTTGCGCGCCAACAGTAAAAAAATCCAAGGCAGCCAGTTGAAAAAAGGCCAGTTTATCTCCGCCCGTGGCAAGCATGTGGTGGTTATTGGCGGCGGTGATACCGGCTCTGATTGCATCGGTACCTCGGCTCGTCACGGTGCCGTCTCCATCACCCAGATCGAGATCATGCCGCAACCGCCGGAAAAAGAGAACAAGGCGCTCACATGGCCGAATTGGCCCAACACGATGCGTACCTCTACGTCACAAGCAGAGGGCTGCACACGCATGTGGTCGATTGCCAGTAAAGAATTTATCGGTAAAAACGGCAAGCTCACCGGCGTGCGTTGCATCAAGGTGGAGTGGCAACAGGACGACAACGGCCAGTGGCAGATGTCTGAAGTAGAAGGCTCCGAGTTTGTCCTCAAGGCGGATTTGGTTACGCTGGCGATGGGCTTTGTGCATCCGGTGCATGAGGGCATGTTGAATGAGCTGGGTGTCGAACAGGACGCACGCGGCAATGTGCTTGGTGAAACCGAAGGCGAAAGCGCCTACACCACCTCTCTGGAGGGTGTGTTTTCTGCCGGGGACATGCGCCGTGGTCAATCCTTGGTGGTCTGGGCAATCCGTGAAGGCCGCCAGTGTGCGCGCAGCGTGGATGCCTATTTGATGGGCAGTTCTGAATTGCCTCGTTAGACTTTCCCGCGTCAAGGTGCAATGCCCTACGGTTATTGCACCCTACCCACCCTTTCGTAAGGCGCAATAATCAAAGGGCATTGCGCCATCCATCAAACCAAGGCCTAAATCATGCCTGACGATAACGATGAAATTTTATACCACTACTGTTCAATAGAAGCCTTCCATTCAATTATCGAAAATAAATCCATCTGGCTTTCATTAGCCTCACAATCAAATGATTCAATGGAAGGAAAAATGCTGTCCTGTATGCTTGAAAACAAACTAAAAAAACTTCCACCAGTAGACATGGAATCCTCAAGCAAATATGATAAAAAATTAGTGAGTGAAATAAAATCTATTTCACAAGCCAAAGAAGTTGTATGTTTTTTTGAAGAAATGCAATATGGACTCATCTTTTCTCTCTCGGAAGAAAAAGACTTACTCAGCCAATGGAGAGCTTACACAAATGATGGCACCGGCATATCCATCGGGTTTTCAAAAAAACGACTCCAAGAAGAATTAAAAAAACACAATGAAGAAAGTAATCTTGAAGAAAAAATAGAAGCAAAACTAAGTAGAGCACACTATGAAGATCCATACGATGATGAAACAATAGATTCATATGTATCAAAACTCAAAAACTTAAGCGACGAAAACCCCATAATAGAATATATGAAACAAAATTATTATATATTAAAAAACTCATCTTTTTCCGAAGAAAAAGAATGGAGAATATTAGCTACAGTTAAAGCTCATCACTTAAACCAATGTAAAAAAGAAGTTTTATTTAGAACAAGAAACCAACAATTAACCCCTTACATAACAATGAAACTGCACAATCCTGAGAACCTAATAAAAAAAATTGTTCTCGGTCCAAAAAACAAAACCCCAATAAGAATTATTGAACACCTTTTGATACGTGAAGGTTTTTTAAAAACTCATGAGGTAGAAGAAAACTCATTAGTAACTTTTTCTAAAGCACCCTATCAATAACCCCCATGAAAAAAGCCCCCATCGTCACTTTTTTGAAAAACCAAGTGCCAAACCTATTGGCCATCTACGCCTTCGGCAGCCGCATTCGTGGCGATGCCCATGCGGAAAGCGACCTTGATCTGGCGGTTCTGGTCGGCGGTTATGCTGATCCACTGAAATTGTGGGAGTTCGCTGGATCGCTGGAAGATCTGGTTCACTGCCCCGTGGATCTGCTCGATCTGCGCGCCGCCTCCACCGTCATGCAATATCAAATCATCACCCTCGGTGAACGTTGGTGGGCGTATGATATTCAAGCGGCACTCTACGAAATCATGATCCTGAGAGAAAAAACCGAACTGGATGAAGCTCGCGGTCAACAACTAAAAGAGATCAAACAACAAGGCACTGTTTATGGTCGATGACGTATTAATCAACAAACTGGCCACCATCGAACGATGTGTGATACGAATACGGGAAGAGTATGAAGCCGATCCTGACAGCTTTGCACAAAATTACTCCCGCCAAGATGCCGCCATTTTAAACATTCAGCGCGCCTGTGAAGCCTCGCTGGACATGGGCTACCACCTGATTCGGCGTGAAAAGTTAGGTGTACCGCAAAGCTCTCGTGATGTGTTCACCCTATTGGCAAAAAATAACTGGATCGACAACGAACTGGCGGACACCTTAAAACGCATGGTTGGCTTTCGGAACATTGCCGTACATGATTATCAAGCGTTGCAATTGCCCATTACCATCAACATTATCAAACACCACCTTGATGATTTTTTACGTTACGGCACCGTGCTGATGCGCGGAAATCACTAACCCTTAGCCGATTTCACCGAGTCCCGAATTTTCACCATCTTCTGAATCAAGTCAAACCAAAACGGTGCGCCTTGACCAATCATCAAACCCGCTGCAATCAAGCCTATTAACCACGTCACCAGAGCAAACAACAACTGCATTACGGTCAAAGACCCTTGCTTAAAGTTATAAATCTCGGTAACAACCGCGCTGTTTTTCCAACCAATGGGCAGTTGCCATGAGTCCACTGTTTGCATAATTGGCCTAATATCTTGCACACTGGCAGCACCACTTAAGACCTTCTCCGCCTGTGGCTTAAGCTCCGTTGAATAACTTTGAATCACATTTTCACGCGCAGCGGCACTGCCCATAAAGGCCTGATAAAGATCCAGCGCATTAACATTAAACAGCACCACCACCAAAAAAGAAAAACTGTAACTGATCCGCTTAGCCTTGACCTTAAACAGCCGCTGTTGATTCTCCATGCGCAAAAAATAGTGCGCTTTCACATAGCGATAAAAATCATTCTCATCAGTACCGTTGTCACCTTGAAGTTTGGCACCGACCTCAATTGCAGTGAGTTTTTTATCTGCAAACAGGTCCGCACTCAAGGCGTTGGCCAACGTGGTTTCGGCAATCTCCACCACAGGCGACGATTTTTGATAGAGCTTGGCATCTTCCTGCAAAGTTTGGCAACGCAGATCTGTACCACCCCCACTCTGACGCAAACCAACAAAATTCAATAACGTACGCACAAAGGTATCGGCTTCCGCAGCCACTTTTGGCGTATCGTCACTGGCTCGATTAAACTGAATGTAATCGCTGTACAACACCTTTAAGGTACTCACCACCGTCTGATGCCGAAAACCCAACTTGGCCACGGTAAAATCCACCAGCAACGTCACCACCAAACTGAACGCCAGCAAGGTAATCGCAAACGCCAAAACCGAATCTAAAAAAACCATTTTATGCTCCCTTACTTAGTAGGTCTTTGTTAAACAGCAGCGGGTCACAAAACGCCAGCGCCAACAACAGCAATAAAAAAACCGCTGGATAAAGCAGCGGTTTTGTATGGGTCAAATGTAACGCCTGTAGAATCAAGCGTTCGATAGCCTCTTTGATTTTCTTCATTTTATCTCACTCCCAAACGAGCTAGGATTAGCTAAAAGCGCCAAAAATTGTGCCTCATCCAAAATTCTGATCTCCAGTTTTTTTGCCTTAGCCAACTTTGAACCGGCTTTGTCACCGGCAATCAAGACATGGGTTTTTTTCGAAACTGTACCCACAACGTTAGCTCCCAGTGCCAGCAATTTCAAGCGCGCCTCCGCACGAGCAACGCTGTGCAATGTACCGGTAATCACAAAACGGATCCCCTTCAGAGGCAAATCAGCAGCGACTTTTTCTACCTCAGGCCAATGAACGCCTGCGGTCAACAATTTTTCAATGATCTGCCGATTATTCTCTTGAGCAAAAAAGGCGATGATAAATTTCGCCACCACCGGCCCCACATCGTCCACCTGCTGCAACTGCTCCTCGCTGGCCTGCATCAACGCGGGCAACGCACGGAAATGATTCGCCAAACTGCGCGCCGTCGCTTCTCCCACCTCGCGAATGCCCAAGGCGTAGATAAAACGCGCCAAGGTGGTCTGCTGGCTTTTTTGCAACGCCACCAGCACATTGTCCGCTGATTTTTCCGCCATGCGCTCCAAACCAGCCAAGGTGTTTCGATCCAGACGATAAAGGTCATCCACGCCGTGAATCAGATCCCGATTGACCAACTGCTCAATTAATTTACTGCCCAACCCCTCCACATCCAACGCTTTGCGCGAGACAAAATGTTTAATCGCCTCTTTGCGCTGAGCCGGACAAAACAGCCCGCCGCTGCACCGCGCTGCCGCTTCACCTTCAACCCGCACCACCTTTGAGTCACAAATCGGGCAGCACTCGGGCAAAACAATTTCCACCGTCTGCTCAGGACGCTGCTCCAGCAGCACCCGCGCCACCTCGGGGATCACATCCCCTGCGCGGCGCACCACCACCCGATCTCCAATACGCACCCCCTTACGCTGCACCTCATCCATATTGTGCAGCGTGGCGTTACTCACCGTCACTCCACCCACAAACACCGGCTGCAAACGCGCCACAGGGGTCAAGGCTCCCGTGCGCCCCACCTGAAATTCCACATCCAACAGATCGGTACTGACCTCTTCGGCAGGGAATTTCTGCGCAATCGCCCAGCGCGGCGCACGCGCCACAAACCCCAACGCCTGTTGCAAATCCAAACGATCCACCTTAAACACCACCCCATCAATCTCATAAGGCAATTCAGG
>JAUZRS010000202.1 GCA_030950195.1 Gammaproteobacteria bacterium
CCTGAAGCGAATTCAGCACCTTTGCCTACGTTGAAGAAACCACCCCACCTCTCCGAGGCACCCCTCCACAGGAGGGGAATGGTTCGCGTGTTTTTTCACTCACTGCGCAACATAAATAACTAAATTCTTTTTTGTTGAGAATGGCTTGCATATTGCGAGAAGGTTTTTAGGTGGTTCCTAATTTCGTCAGGAGAGTGTGATGGCTTTAAAAAATATGGCTCGGCAACAAGGTGGTGATGAGGGCAGTGCTGTGGATCTGCGCGTGAAACGCGGTGCGGACGAGCAGCGTCGCCACGCACGGACGATGGCCAAGCAGCAGCAGGCGGCGGAGCGCATCGCCGCTGCGGCCACGGAGTTGGCCAGTGGGGTGACGCAAGCGGCCAGTGCGCGAGATCAGTTGTCTATTGCGGTAGGTGAAATTTCCGCTGGAGCAGAACAGGCCAGTGGTGCCTGTGAACAGAGCCTGTTTTCGATCACCAAAATCAGTGCGCAAATTAAAGAACAGACCACATTGGCAGAGACGACAGCGAATCGAACCGTGGCCATACAGGCGTTGGTGCAGCGTACCTCGACATCGGTGATCAATTTGGTGGAGAACGTACGTATTTCTTCAGAGCGACAGAAAAGCTCTGTGGCCGCTGTGGCTGAGATGGAAAAACAGGTGGTCAGCATCAACGAGTCGGTGCGTCAGGTGATGCGAATTGCGGATCAGACCAATCTGTTGGCACTTAATGCCGCCATAGAAGCGGGGCGGGCGGGAAAACACGGCAAAGGTTTTGCGGTGGTGGCGGACACGGTGCGTACTTTGGCTGAGACGGCAGAAAAAAATGCCTTGGGAATTTCTAAGCAGATTGAGGTCATTAAAGAACGGGCGCGCAGTGTGGGGGATTCGGTTACGCAGGCGAGCAAAACGGCACTGGAGGAAGTGGCAAAAGGCGAGGTGATCACGGCGCAGCTGGGGGAGATAAAGTCGGAGGTGGAGGGAATCTATAAGGGTGCTCAAACTCTGGAGTCATTGGCCAGTGATGTGAATCGCTCTTCACTGGCGGTGCAAAAATCTTCTGACACCATTGCCAGTGCTGCTCAAGAGCAGGCCAGTGCAGCGGAGGAGGTGGTGGCCTCACTGGAACAACAGGCGCAGGCGTTGAGTGAGTCGGAACAGGCGGCGCAAGGCTTGGAGGTGATTTCTGATGAGTTAAAAAACAGCACCGACATTGCTAAAAGTGCCGAAGAGGTGGCTGCCAGTGCGGAAGAGCTCTCCTCCTCGATTGAGGAGATCAATCGTTCTGCGACACAGATTGGTACCGCCATTGATCAGATCAGCCAAGGTGCTGAGCAGAGTGCCAGTGCCATTGAGCAAGCGGTGTCGGGCATTGCTGAGATCGAGCAAGGCATGGAGGGGGCGAATGCCAGCAGTGAAGAGACGCTGAGCCAGTGTGAAACCATTCAAGAGCTCTTACGGGTGAATAAAGGGAGCATTGCAGAGATGATTGATGGTTTAAACCAGTCGATGCAGTCGGGCAGTAAAAATTTGCAGAACATTGAAGAGGTGGAGCAGTTGGCGCGTTTGATCGACAAAGTGACCGATGCCATTGCCACGGTCTCGATTAAAACCGGCATGTTGGCGGTTAACGGTGCGGTGGAAGCGGCGCGCGCGGGCGAATACGGCAAAGGCTTTGCGGTGGTCTCTTCGGATATTCAGAGCTTGGCTGACGATGCTTCCGATAATGTGGATCAGATTAAAGATCAAGTGAAGGCAATTCAGGTGCAAGCGTCTAAGGTGCGGCTGGATTTAACTGAAGTGGCGAACAATACGGTGAAGGATGTGGAGCGTGCAACACAAACCACCACAGATTTAATTACTACGGAGGAGGATGTAGGGGTTATTTTGCAGGGCAGTGAGCGTTTGAAGGTGATTTCAGAGGATGTTTTTAAAGCCGTAGGTGAGATTAAAAGGGGCATGGAACAGATTGCTGCTGCTGCCGAACAAGCCAGTAGCAATGCAGAAGAAGCGTCTACAGCAGCGCGTCAACAATCCCAAGGTGCCACAGAATTGGCGGTGGCCACAGAAGAGATCGCCTCGATTGCCGATGAATTGCAAAGTTCGTAGCGCATTTGATTGAACAGAGGGCAAAGATATGGCGATGGCATTGGCAAGGGCAAATGACCCCGAGGTGTTGGCAGAGGGAGAATCTGAGGTCGAGGATGACGATGGCTCATTAGGGGAGTGCAATCAATACGTCAGTTTTCAGGTGGGAGCAGAGGTGTTTGCCTTTCCGATGAACACGGTTTTGGAGATCATTCGACTGCCCGAGACGGTGGCGGTGCCACTGACCCCCAAAGCGTTGTTGGGGCTGGCCAATTTGCGCGGCAGCGTGCTGCCGATTTTAGATTTACGCCAGATGTTGGACTTGCCGACGCGGGAATACAACGATGCCAGCCGAGTGATTGTCACGGATCTGGGCGCGCCCGTGGGGCTGGTGGTGGATAAAGTTGCGCGGGTGATGCAGGTGGAAGCCGACGCCATTGATCTCAACGAGCAGATGCAGCAGAACATCGGTGCGGATCTGTTGGCGGGGGTGATCAAAGGCGACAGCGGCGATGCCTTGATCCAGTTGCTGAATGTGGCGCAGTTGATTGAGCAAGAGTTCAGCGCCGTATTGGCCTTGGCGGAGTCCGATGAGAGTGAACGAGAGGCGGCCATTGCCGTTGCTCGTGAGGCGGAGGAAGAGACCGATCAGTTGGTGAGTTTTACCTTGGAAGATCAAGAGTACGCCTTTAATTTACTGGAGGTGGAGGAGATTGTGCGTCTGCCAGAGCAGATTTCCAGTGTGCCGCGCAGCGATAGCCATGTGGTGGGTTTGATGGATCTGCGCGGTCGGCTGTTGCCTTTGGTGAGCTTACGTTGTTTGTTGGCGTTTGCCGAGGCAGAAAGCAGCAACGATGAGAGCCGCATTTTGGTGATCAGCTTGAAAAACGCACAGGGCAAAAAAGCCTCCGTCGGTTTGGTGGTGGACGATGTGAAAGAAGTTCTGCGGGTGGAAAAATCGCTGCAAGACGCAATGCCGACACTGTTGAACGATGAGAGTGAAGGGGCTGAGATCAGTTCCATCTGCCGTCTTGATGGGGGTAAACGTCTGGTGTCGGTGTTGCGAGCGGAGTCGCTTTTTGCTCTGCCCAGCGTGCAGGCGGCCATTGAAGAGAGTGCCGGTGATGAGGCAGAAGAGACGCTTGAAAACGAGGAGGAGGCGGTGCTTGAAAATGACGATGACATAGCGCAATTGGTGGTGTTTCTGCTCGGCAAGCAGGAGTACGGCGTGACCATTGATGACATTCAGGAGATCACCCGTGTGCCAGAGACGTTGGACAAAGTGCCGAAAACGGCAGCGGCCATTGAGGGCATGGTGAATCTGCGCGGCACGGTGTTGCCCGTACTGGACATGCGCAGCCGCTTTGAGATGGCGAAAATGGAGCGCAGTGAACGGCAGCGCATCATCGTTTTTAGCCTCAAGGGCAGTCGCACGGGCTTTATTGTGGATTCGGTGGCGGAGGTGTTGCGCCTGCCTCGCTCTCAGATTGAAACGGCTCCGCCGCTGTCGGAGGATCAGGCGCGCATTGTGGGGCGAGTGATTAACTTGAAAAAAGAGCAGCGCATGATTCAGGTGTTGTCTGCCGCTGAATTATTGAGCGATGAGGAGATTGAACTGTGCTGAGCCAGTGGCCGAAAAAGGAGAGATGAGATGAAGCGAGTCTTGGTGATTGATGATTCCGCGTTGATGCGCCGCCAGTTAAGCGAAATGTTGCAACAGGGCGGTTACGAGGTGCAGACCGCTCGTAACGGCAAAGAGGGACTAAGCAAAATTGAAACCTTTGACCC
>JAUZRS010000203.1 GCA_030950195.1 Gammaproteobacteria bacterium
AGCAAAAACAGATGCACCTCCATCTTTTCGGAGAGCGCCTCAAACACCTGTAGATAAACCGGCGGCACCGCCGAAATGGAGAACAAAAACAATCGTTTGCCCAAACCGGCACGCTGAATCAGCTCTTCATTCAAATGCTCAAAAAAGTGCTGTTGCAGCTGCACTCGATGAGGGTTCTCTTCCAATTCCACCAGCGCGCGCCACAACTCTGCTTGCCAAAAACTTTCTTCACCGGCCTCCCAAGCCATGATCCAATCGGGACGATAAACCAGATATTGATCGTAAAGGTCGGCGATGCGCCAAGAGAGCTGATACAGCAGCAGATCATCAGCCCCCTCTAAATACTCTCGCAAGGCCTCAAAACCGGGCTGCTTAACCTTCTCCGGCAATAACTGCATCAAACGCCAACTCATATGCGCGGTATCCCAAGCACGATTTTCCAGCAGCTGCTTCTGACTGGCCTGAAACAGTTTCCAGATCAAACTGGCGGGTAACGGAAAATCAATATTTGCACTGATTCCAAGCAAATCCGCTGTCCACATAGAGAGCCAACGAGACATGCCGTTGCTCTGCACAATCACCGTTTCCGCCTGAAGAGGTCTCTCTTTTGACTCACTCAGCTGAACACTTAACAGATTTGCCAACTGCTCTAAACGATTACTGCGGTAAATTTTGATCATAAAACAACCAATTTTGCGTGATGAAAAGAAAATTTTCGGACATTTATCACAAAAAATGACAAAACAGAACGGCATGGGCAAAAGTTCACGCTCAAGGAACCGTTATTGCTCAGTGTGTGGAAAGAACGCCAACTAAGAGCCTTAACAACATGAAAAAAAACCGTCGCATTACCCCCCTAACCCTGCTTTTCTGTTTCAGTCTCAGCTTAAGTCTGTTGTTGCTGGGCACAGCTCAAGCGAATAACAACCCATTTCAAAAAATCATTCTAGATCACGAAGGCAATGCCTATGTGACGGATATTAACCGCTCTCGCATTGTAAAAATAGATGCCCTCACTCAGCAACAACAGATCATCGCAGGAAACAACGTGGCAGGATTTGAAGGTGATGGTGGTCTGGCCACCGAAGCGTGCCTCTACGTACCTGCCAGTCTTGCCTTTGATGTGTACGGCAACCTTTACATCGCCGATGCAGGCAATTCGCGGATTCGCAAAGTGGATGCCGCCAGTGGCATTATCAGCACCGTCGCCGGTAACGGCCAATTTGGTTTCAATGGTGATCATCAATATGCCCTCGATACACAGCTCAATATGCCCTACGATCTACTCATTGATGGCCAAAACAACCTCTATATTGCCGACAGCAACAACCACCGCATTCGCAAGTTCAATCTCGACAGCGGTATCATCACCACCGTAGCAGGCAACGGCAACGCCGGTTTCAGCGGTGACGGCGGTCTGGCCACCAAAGCCAGCCTCAACTGGCCCGACGGCATTGCACTGGACGAAATGGGCAATCTCTACATCTCCGATGCCCTCAATCATCGTATTCGCAAGGTGAGCGCCGCAACCGGTCTAATCCAAAGTCTGGATCAAGATCAATCGAAACAGGCCAGCCGCGAAACAGAAAGCACTTTTCAATTACATTCAGAAGAAGAAAGCCATGCCATTCAAGCATCCATCCATACTTTAAACGTCAGTGGAGATGAAACATTCTTCACACACACCAACGCCCAATTTTCATTGGCGAAAAAAAAGCAAACCTTTTACGCCTCAAACAGCCTCAACAGCCGCAGCCTAAAGCTGGGTGTAACCGGAGATGATGCCTCTCCCTCTGGTAAGCTTCAGATCAACCACGGCAGCAACATTACCAACAGTCGATCTGTGATTTTAACTTTAGCCTGCCGTGACGACAGCAGTGGCTGTGCTGAGGTACGCATCAGCTCTGACGAACAACACTGGAGCGCGTGGCAACCGCACAATGACAACCTACTTTGGCAGCTGCACGATCAAGACGGTGAACAAACCCTCTATGTGCAATTTAAAGATCGCGCAGGCAACCCCTCAACCAGCACACAGGCCAACATTATTTTGGATCGTATACCGCCCGCCAATCCTTTTTTAGTTCAGCCCGCTGACGGCTGGTTAAGTGGCAAGGGAAAAACTCGCATCGAAGGGTTTGCCGAACCTCACAGCACCATTGAAATTTCTCTGGATAACCGCCCTTTAGCTTTGGTCAGCAGTGCCGTGGACGGTCATTGGTCTCTTGATACGATACTCGAAGATAAAGAACAGCATCACATCACTGTGGTGGTTATTGATATGGCAGGCAACCTCAGCTCTGAGCCAATGCAGTTGGCCTCCAAGCAATAAGGTTGACGCATCCTTACCTGTGCAGATACCCTCAACGTTAATTTTGACAAAAAGCAATCCGAATGTCTAAATACGACCTAATCAAATGGATAGCAGGCCTCTTACTCGCTCAAGCGGGTTTGATCGCCGCTCTGGTGAAGCTTCTCTAGTCTCTTTGGAACCCAATGAAACAACTGTTATTGATCGCCGTCGGGGGCGCTTTAGGCGCTGTTTCACGTTACGGCGTTTCCAACGGAGTCTACCATCTGTTGGGGCGCGGCTTTCCTTACGGCACCTTGGCCGTCAACCTGATTGGCTCTTTTTTTATCGGTCTGCTTTCAGTCTGGTTCATCGAACGTTTTAGTCTCTCCTCCGAGTGGCGCGCCACGGTGATCATCGGCTTTCTCGGTGCCTTTACTACCTTCGCTACCTTCTCTTTTGAAACCCTAAGCCTGCTTGAACAGAGCGCCTACCTGAAAGCGGGCTTGAACATGCTGCTCAGTGTCAGCACCTGTTTGCTTGCCGTCTGGCTAGGTGCACTCACAGCGCGCCTCTAACGGCCAGTTGGCAAGCCCCCCATTCTGTACCATAATCGCCTCTTCCCACACCCTCAGATACCCAACTCCTATGCTTGATTCCAAACTGCTGCGCAACGATCTTGACCAGACCGCTCAACACCTGAGCAAAAAAGGCTATCAACTCGACACCGATGCCTTTAATCAACTGGAAACACAACGCAAATCACTGCAAATCCGCACCCAAGAGTTACAGGGCGAGCGCAACAACCGTTCAAAGTCCATCGGCAAAGCCAAAGCCGCTGGTGAAGACATTAAACCGCTGCTGACCGCCGTCGCCCAATTAGGTGACGAACTAAAAGAGAACGAACAACAACTGGCCGAACTTCAAGGGGAACTAAACCAACTACTGATGGGCATCCCCAATCTGCCCCACGAATCGGTACCCGAGGGCAAAGACGAAAGCGACAACCAAGAGTTGCGCCTTTGGGGTGAGCCAAAAACCTTCGATTTTGAAGTCAAAGATCACGTCGATCTGGGGCTGCCCAACGGCTGGTTGGATTTTGAAGCGGGGGTGAAAATCGCCGGTTCGCGTTTTGTGGTCATGCGCGGAGCGATGGCACGTCTGCATCGCGCCCTGATCCAATTTATGCTCGACAGCCACAACGATCACGGCTACGAAGAGGTCTATGTGCCTTATCTGGTCAACGGCGACAGCTTGCGCGGCACCGGTCAGCTACCCAAATTTGCCGAGGATCTCTTCGCTATCGGCGCTGACTCCGATTACTACCTCATCCCCACCGCCGAAGTGCCGGTCACCAACCTCATGCGTGATGAAATTGTCGAGGCCAAAAACCTGCCCATTCGTTACGTCTGTCACAGCCCTTGCTTTCGTTCTGAGGCCGG
Organism: Gammaproteobacteria bacterium; assembly: GCA_030950195.1. Lineage (GTDB taxonomy): Bacteria > Pseudomonadota > Gammaproteobacteria > JAUZRS01 > JAUZRS01 > JAUZRS01. The sequence continues at coordinate 3,733 of JAUZRS010000203.1, forward strand.
TTCCTACGGGCGCGACACCCGTGGCCTAATTCGCCAACACCAGTTTGAAAAAGTGGAGATGGTGCAGTTGGTGCCTGCCAGCGAGTCGTGGCAAGCACTGGAAGAGCTGACCGGCCACGCCGAAGCCATTTTGCAAAAACTGAACTTGCCCTATCGAGTGGTCAACCTCTGCGGCGGTGATCTCGGCTTTTCAGCCGCTAAAACCTACGATCTGGAAGTCTGGCTGCCGGGTCAGAACGCCTACCGTGAAATCTCTTCTTGCAGCAATTTCCTCGATTTTCAGACCCGCCGGATGCAGGCGCGCTGGCGTAATCCAGACAGCAAAAAACCCGAACTGCTGCACAGCGTCAACGGTTCAGGTTTGGCCGTCGGTCGTACCTTGGTTGCGGTGTTGGAGAATTACCAACAGGAAGACGGTTCAATTTTGGTACCAGAAGTATTGCAGAATTACATGGGAGGGTTGACTGTTTTAGCCCCTTAAAATGAAAAACGGCGACCAAGGTCGCCGTTCTGTAAGCCTAGCGAAACCCGCGCTAAAAAATACCCAATATTTTCTGCTTAGAGGCAAACTCCTTCAGCATCTTCACCGTGCGTTTGTCGTCGTGTTCTTCAGCCAAATCAACGGGTTTTTTCCGCTGTTTATTGCGCAAAGTGACCTTGGCTCCCGCTTGCAGCAACATGCGCACCGAACCAGAATGGCCACCGATCACAGCCAAGTGCAGCGCCGTATTGCCCTCTTGATTACGCAGATTCAGTTTGGCTTTTTTAGAGACCAAAATGGTCAATACCTTGTTGTAACCCGCACCAGCGGCCAACATCAAAGAGGTGCTGCCTTTGGCGCTTTGATAGTCCAGTTTTGCCCCCGCATTCAGAAGCTCTTTCACCACCGTTGCCTGCCCCAAGGCCGAAGCACGAGAAAGAGGCGTATGACCGTCTTTAGCTGCTTTATTGAGACGAACTTTGTACGCCAACAATTGCTTGACCGTCTTCGCATGACCCTCTTCAATGGCAAAACGCAACGGACTACGACCACGACGATCCCGTGCTCGCACTCTGGCACCGGATTTAATCAAGGCCTTGACGATGTTTGCATTCCCCAAACGTGCCGCCCACATCAGTGCGGTCATGCCGTTCTTTTGGGTTTTATTCGGTGCCGCTTTGGCTTTCAGTAACTGATTCACCACCTTCTTGTGGCTACCCTTGACCGCCTGAATCAGCGGAGTAGCTCCATCACTCTGCTGGGTATCCACCTTGGCTTTGGCTCTTAACAGCCGTTTCACCACCTTTGTATGCCCATTTTCAGCGGCCAGTGCCAAAGGCGTACGCCCCTCTTTAGTGGCACTGTTAACTTGAGCACCTTTTTTTAGCAACAACCTGACAACGCTATCTTGCCCTTGCCAAGCGGCTCGACTGAGAGCCGTGTAGCCGTTTTTATCTTTGCGATTGATCTTAGAACCTTGTTTGAGCAAAGAAGCAACCAGTGCTGTCTGACCACGCCAACTGGCCACCATCAAATTACTCCAACCGCTGTGCATGCCTTTTTCACGGCTGGTACCAGGCTTCAAATTCGCTACTCTGGCCTTAGGCTTGCTTTTTACTTTTTCCAGCTTGGCTCCTTTGGCCAATAATAACTGCAATATTTTTTTCTTGCCCTTTACCTTAGCCAGATGAGCCGCGCTGCGTCCCTTTTCATCCTTCAAATTGACTTTGGCACGACTGGCCAAGAGTGTGCCCACCATACGGCGATCGCCCTTAACCACCGCCAACATCAACGGCGTGCTGCCATTATCATCCGCTTGATTGACTTTGGCTCCGCTTTTCAACAAGGCACTTAAAACCTCTCCATGACCGGCTTTAATCGCCAAATGCACCGGCGTATCACCAAATTGATCTTTGTGGTTGCTGTTAGCCCCCTTGGCCAACAGCGCATCAACAATGCGTTTACTGCCCACCGCTGCCGCTTCACTCAAAGCAGTACGACCAAATTTATCGGTTTTATTCGGGTTGGCTCCCTGCGCTAAAAGTTGATTAACACGTCCAGCATCACCAGACGCGGCAGCGGCGCGCAGCGCCACATCTCGTTCGCTGGAGGCCACTTTGATGCCTTCATCCCCCGCAGCAGCCATTTTCTTAAGCTTGTTTTTGGCCATGCGGTGGCCTTGATCGGCCGCCGCTTGCAACCAGCGCCGTTGCTGTGCTTTATCTTCTTCGGTACCCCAACCGTTGGCGTACATGCTGGCTAAATTGTATTGCGCCTTGACGTGTTTATTCTGTGCGGCTTTTTTCAACCAAAAAAATGATTTTTCGTGGTCTTTAGCAATGCCACGCCCCGAACGCAGCAGGTTACCTAACTGATACTGCGCTTCGACGTTGCCGCCCCGTGCCAAGGGGTAGAGCAACTTGACCGCTCTGTCGTAATCTCGCAGCCGAACCGCCGCCTTGACCCCATCTAATGCCTCATCTGAGGCCATGCTCTGGGTAACAAACCCAGAACTCAGCAACAGAATAAAACTCAAAACTAACGTATTAAGCCGTACCATGTTTGGTCTCCACCGTAATACCAACCTCTTTCAAAAAGGGGGTGGGTAAAATACCACCGGCATTCACAATCACCGCATCATTGGGCAATTCGATCACCTCACCCTGCTGGTCGATCTGAATGTTCTCTTTGCCAATCTGTTTCACTGTTGAGTTCATCAACACCCTCAAGCTGCCATTTTCTGCGGCGGCAGCTACCTTAAGGCGGTTTTTCTCCTTGGCGCGACTGAAACCACCACTTCGATAGGAGATGGTGACATCGGTACCCTCTTCCTCAGAGATGCTCACCGCCGCTTCCAAAGCACTGTCACCGCCGCCCACAATCACCACACTTTGACCTTTGTACTGTTCGGGATCCAGCAAGCGGTAGACCACCTTCGGCTGCTCCTCACCCGCCACCCCCAGCTTACGCGGGGTACCACGACGACCAATGGCCAACAGTACAGTTTTGGTTTGATACGTGCCTTTGGAGGTTTTCACCTCATAACCTGTATCGGTTTTGCTGATGCCATCCACCTTCTCGTGATAACTGATCTGCATCCCTTGCTCTTTTTCAACCTTCTGCCAGAACGCCAATAACGCCTCTTTACTGGTTTCGGTAAATTTTACCGACCCCACAATGGGCAACTTCACTGGGGCTGTCATGACCAATTTGCCACGTGGGAATTGAAACACGGTACCACCCAAAGAGTCTTGATCGATGGTTTTGTGCCTCAAGCCTTTTTCCATTGCCCCCAGAGTGGCAGAAAAACCTGCCGGTCCTGCACCAACAATAACCACATCATAAACATCAGGATTTTTGTTTTTCTTACCCACACCGGAAAAACCAGCAATCGACTCCATCGCTTGGCGACCCTGCTCCACCGCGTTACGAATCAGCCCCATGCCACCCAGCTCACCGGCAATAAAAATGCCTTTCATATTGGTCTGGAAGTCGGAAGCCACCAACGGGATATCCAGTCCGCGTTTTTCGGTACCAAACACCAGTTCAATCGCATCCATCGGACAGGAACGTTTACAAGCACCGTGACCAATGCAATCCGTGGGTGAAACCAGATGCGCCTTACCACTGATCAGGCCCAAGACATGATGCAGCGGTTGTTCTGGACAAGCATCCACACAGGAGCCGCAACCAATGCAAATATTCGGATTGATCAGCGGATGCAGCGAAGCCGGTTCCGTCATGCCCGCTTCTCTGGCCTCATCTCTGACCCGTACCGTTTTACGTTTTTTAAAATGACGCATCCCTAAGTACACCACCCAAATAAACAGCAAGGGCAGCGAATAAACCAACATAGCCAACGAGTTAGTGCTTTCCATAATGTCTTGACTCCCAAGTGCGATTGCTAAAAATGGCCTAAATATATACCATCCAGCGGCCTTACAGAGAAAAAGTTTCCCCATGATGTGATCTGTGTCATAGTCTCGTCAGTGTACCTTTCCTATTATAGTCAACACGTTGATATGTGATTCAAAACCTCAATATTAACAAAAACTTAAACTAAATTTATAACGTGTTCAAGCCTATCCTACGGATCAGAATAAGCTTGCGCACCTTAACCATGATGTGTGATTTGATATGAGCAGCAATCCAACACAAACAAAACGCCTCGCCAGTGCGCCCGCCCTTTCAACCACCGCCCGTGTTTTTGGTTTAATCATTATCACATTATTGGCTTGGGGTTGGATGAACAAGGGCGAAAACTATCTTACCGCTGAAGAAGGTCTTGGTTACACACTGGGCATCGTTGGCGGCTCCTTGATGCTGCTGTTGCTGCTCTATCCGGTACGCAAAAAACTCAAGGCATGGCGCAACTTTGCCCCCATACGCTACTGGTTTCAAATCCATATGATGTTCGGTATCTTGGGTCCTGTAGCCATTATCTTTCACAGCGGGTTTGGTTTTGGCTCCATGAACAGCAACATCGCCATGATCTGTATGTTAGTCGTCTCTGGCAGTGGCCTGTTTGGGCGTTACTTTTACACCAAGATTCATTACGGCCTCTACGGTGAATTAGCGGGCCTAAGAGAGTTAAAACAACAGACCGAAAGCAGCCGCCTTGGTTTTGAACCCATTTTTGCCGTCGCCCCTCACCTAGAAGAACATTTACACAATTTTGAGCGCGACATTTTGGCACCCTCAAAGAATTTTCTTCACGGCACCTATCGGCTGCTCTCCCTTGGCACGCGCATTCGCCACCAACACAAAAAAATTCGCAAAGAGATCAAATTAGCACTGCAAACAGCCAACGCAGACAAAAGTCGGCGTGAACGCAAGCGCGTCAATGCTCAGGCTCAACTTCATCTGGATGACTATTTTGTTACACTGCGTAAAGCTGCGGAATTTAAATTTTACGAAAAAATGTTCGCTCTCTGGCATCTGATGCATTTACCGCTGTTTTTTATGCTGGTAATCACAGGTATTTTCCATGTCATTGCCGTTCACTACTATTGAGCCAACAGATAAATAACAAAGGTTAAAAGGTGACGTTATGCGGACAAAGGGTTTTGTCTACCAAATTGTGCTACTCGGCCTGCTGTTATGGGCACCTCAAAGTTCAGCGATTAACTTTGAAACCTTGGTTATGCCTGGGCCATTAACAAAAAATCACGCCAAATTTGAAGAGAAGTGTGAAAACTGCCACACCTCCTTTAAAAAAGAGAGCCAAAATAAATTCTGCCTAGACTGTCACGACCATAAAAACATCAAAGACGATATTCAGGCCAAAAAAGGCTTTCACGGTCGAATCAAAAACGCCAGCACCAAAGAGTGCAAAACCTGTCACAGCGACCACAAAGGCCGTGATGAAGACATCATGCGCCTCGACCCGCTCAATTTTAACCATCGCATGACCGATTTTCGCCTCAAGGGCGCACATCTCAAAGCCTCTTGTAATGCGTGCCATACCTCTGGAAAACCCCATCGAGAAGCACCGCACAACTGCATCGACTGCCATAAAGCCGATGACCGTCATCAGGGCAAACTGGGCGACAAATGCGCCGACTGCCACAGCGAACAGTCGTGGCGTCAACAAGAGGTCTTTGATCACAGCAAAACCGACTTCCCCCTCAAAGGCCATCATAAAAAGGTCAAATGCAACCTCTGTCACGCCGACGAGCACTACAAAGACACCCCCAAAGCCTGCATCAGTTGTCATAAAATCAATGACACCCATCAAGGCCGCTACGGCAAAAAATGCCAAAGCTGTCACACCGAACGGGACTGGAAAAAGGTCAAATTCAGACACAACCGTGACACCAAATACCGCCTCACCGGCGCACACAAAAAAGTCCAATGTGATACGTGCCACACCGGCCCCAAACTTTACAGCAAGAAAAAACGCAAACAAACTTGCAACTCATGCCACAAGCTCGATGACGTACACAAAGGACGTAACGGGGTAAAATGTCAAGATTGCCACACCACCAAAAGCTGGTCAGGCACGGATTTTAATCACGACAAAGACACTAAATTCCCATTAAACGGCAAACACAGCGACCTCGCCTGCGAAGGGTGCCACAAAGGTGGTGTCTTTGAAGAACAGCTAAAAGCAGAATGTTATGCCTGCCACAAAACCCAAGACGTTCATCGCGGCCAACAGGGCAAACAGTGCCAAGAGTGCCATAATGAAAAAGGTTGGGATAACGAGCTCTTTTTTGATCACGACATCACCCCATTTCCGCTCATTGGTCAACATGCCGTCGCCCCTTGCGAAGAGTGCCATATCTCCAACGAATACCAAGACGCCTCCAGCAAGTGCAACGACTGCCACGAACAAGACGATGAAAAACACAAGGGCCGTTTAGGCGACAACTGTGCTCAGTGCCACAACCCCAATGATTGGAAAGCGTGGATTTTTGATCACAACAAAAACACCGATTACAAACTGGAAGGCATACATGACAAATTGGATTGCCATCTCTGTCATCGGCGCGCCCCCATCGGCGGAAAAATCCGTCTGGCGCACGACTGCTACAGCTGCCACCAAAGCGATGACATTCACCGTGGCAATTTTGGCCGTCACTGCGACCGCTGCCATACCGGTGATACCTTTAGTGACATTGAACTGCAATAGACATCGAACCCAATGACCAAAAACTGGGCAATGCCGCCCAACAAGGAGTAACGACCATGTGGAATTCTCAAAATAGGCCACGCCACGGCGGCAACGCCATCAGCACGTTATTAATGCTGCTTTTGTGTCTGGCTTTCTTGCCCAGCACAGGTGTAGCCAAAGAAAAATTTGATCATTGGACCACCGGTTTTCCCCTCAATGGCGGCCATGTCAATGTCGAGTGCGCCACCTGTCATGTGCGCGGCGTCTTTAAAGGCACCCCGACTCAATGTGCCCAGTGCCACAACGGTCGCATTGCTTCTGGCATGTCAGCCAATCACGTGCCCACCAATGCGGCTTGTGATGATTGCCATACCACCACCAGCATGTCTGAGGTGCGTTTTGATCACAACACCGTCGGCGGCGGCCAAGCCTGCACCAATTGCCATAATGGCCTGATGGCCGAAGGCAAAAACACGCGCCACATCAACTCCAGTGAAAGTTGTGAATCCTGTCACCGCAGCATTAGCTGGCGCAGTCTACGTAACGTCGACCACAACGAAGTGAGAGGCTCCTGCTCCACCTGTCATAACGGCGTTACCGCAGAAGGCAAAAGCGCACGCCACATCACCACCAACACTGAATGCGACAGCTGTCACACGGTTAAAAGCTGGAACGTCTCCAACTTCAATCATGAAGGGGTACTGCCAGGCACCTGCTCCAGTTGTCATAACGGCAGTCAAGCCACAGGCAAAAGCAGCCGTCACATTCAAACGACTGCTGAGTGCGATGTCTGCCACAGCACCAGTAACTGGTCAGCACGAGTGGATCACAACAACGTCAGCAACAACTGTTTTGCCTGTCACAACGGAGTCAGTGCCACGGGTAAAAATCCAACCCATATTCAAACCAGCAACGTCTGCGAAGCTTGCCACAGCGCCACTCGTTGGGTACCCACCGTGCGCACCGATCACAACGAAATCAGCGGCTCTTGCTCCAGCTGCCACAACGGCGTGATCTCTACTGGCAAACACCCACAGCATTTGGCCACCACCGCCGACTGCAACGTCTGTCACAGAACCAATGCGTGGTTACCCGCCAGCTTCGATCACAGTACCGTGACAGGCGGCTGTTCTGGCTGCCATAACAACGTCACAGCCACCGGCAAAAGCGGCAACCACTTCATCACCAGTCAAGAGTGCAATGTCTGCCATACCAGCACCCGTTGGACACCCACCCTGCAATTCCGTCACAGCAGCCCCGCCTACCCTGGTGATCACGCTGCTCGACTTGATTGTCAGAGCTGCCATCGCACCAATAGCCAACAAATTCCTTGGCTGGCTCCAGCGTATCAGCCTGATTGCGCCGGTTGTCACGCCAAAGACTATGTTCCAAGCGAGCACAGAAATGCCAGTGTCAGCGCCCTACGAGATTGTGCTGGTGCCTGCCATAAATCCAGAGAACACAGTGTTCGAGACAGGAGCTTTGATTAATGAGTCAGCATCCACTCAATCGGGTGCGCTCTGCGCGCCTGCTTGGCTCAGCTCTACTGATGCTGAGCCTTCTTTCTGGCTTCTCCATATCCAGTGTAGAAGCGGCATCTGCTTATGCAATCAACCTACAATCATCACAAAAACGGCTTAAAAAACCCTCTCAGGTAAAAGACTATGAGGGTTATCAACTTTATACCGTGCGATTTAAAAGTAAAAAAGACGGTAAGATTTGGAACCGTCTGCGTTTGGGATTTTTCCCCAGTTTGGCCGCTGCCCGACGCGCTCTCAATGATATTAAAGCCCAATACCCTTCGGCTTGGGTAGCAAAGGCCTCCAGCAAAGAGCAACGTTTGGCAGCCAAACAGAACAAACGCAAGGTTGCAAAAAAACCCTCAAGGAAAAAATCAACTCGCAGCCAAAAAGCCAACGGTTCAAAAGTAAAACTCTCAGTAGCAGAGAGCCAACGCATCATGAAAGCCGCTCGCCAAGCGATGACCGGCAAAAAATACCGTCGAGCCATATCACTGCTCACTCATCTACACCAAAACGGTCACAGCAGCCAACAGAAAGACAGCCAAGAACTGCTTGGTCTTGCCTATGAGCGCAAAGGTCAGCTGGCACACGCCAAAGCGGAGTATGAAAACTACTTGCGCCAATACCCCAAAGGCAAAGAGACCCAACGAGTACAACAACGCCTGTCTGGCCTATTAACCGCTCAAGTACAACCTCGGGAAAAACTGCGTGGCTCCGCCAAACAGCGCCAAGATCGAAAACCAAAATGGCGTTATTTCACCAACCTGTCACAGTACTACTCTACTGCGAATCGAAATACCACCAGCAACGGCAGCTCCACTTCCGAGCAGACCCAATCGGATCTCAACACCTACATCAGCGTCAGTGCCGACCGACGTGGCGGACGCTTCGAAGTCAGTACCGACATGAACCTCGACAGCCGTTACGAATTCCCGACCGACTCTTTAGACACTGCACGAGATCGCACTCGCTTACGCTCCCTCTATGCCGAAGTGGTGGATAAGGACACTCAACTGTCGGGTAGAATCGGTCGCCAACGGCTGAATAAATACGGCGTTTTAGGTCGCTTTGATGGTCTTCTCAGTGGTTATTCCATCACCCAAAAAATTCGCACCAACGCCGTTATAGGCTTTCCAGTCAATACCAGTGACTACGCGCAAATCAATACTGACAATCCTTTTTACGGTGCCAGCGTAGAATATGGTCCTTATCGGGAAAACTGGGATTTCACCGGTTATTTTATCGAACAGCGCTTTGATACCTTGGTTGATCGACGCGCCATCGGTGGTGAAGCGCGTTATTTGGATCAAAAACGCTCCCTGTTTACTCTACTTGATTACGACGTTTTTCACAGTGCCCTTAATACAGTCTTGGTTTTAGGCAACTGGACTTTAGAAAACAAGGGTCGAGCCTATCTCTCCTACAGTCAGCTCAAAAGCCCCACCCTCTTAACCCAAAATGCCATAGGTAGTACAGACCTTACCGGCAATCAACTACTCACGCTCAGTGCTCTACAGCAGAATTTTAGTGATGATCAGATTTATCAGCTGGCTAAAGATAAAACAGAAGAGAGTAAAAACCTAACCCTAGGTTGGGCTCGCCCGATTAACAAAAAGTATCAGTACGATACCAGCCTTAATGTGGCCAGCCTCACGGGCAGTAGCGGTCAAGACATCTCTTATAATCTACAGCTGATTGCCAATGGCCTACTGAAAAAAGGCGACTCCGGCATTGTCGGTTTGCGGGTGCAAAACAGCGACAGCAGTAACGTCATTTACCTCTCAGGGAACATGCGTTATCCCTATGATAAATGGCGTTTTAACCCCAGATTGGTGGTGCAAAAACGCGATAATAAAAGCCTCAACAGCAACAGTGTTGTGCTCACTCCCTCGGTACGGGTCGATTATCGCTTCAAGCGCGACATCAGCTTTGAAAGTGAGCTTAGAATGGACATCACATCAGATACCGATAACGCAGGCGGCACAACGGATACTAATGAGTTCTACATCAATCTCGGTTATCGTTGGGATTTCGCCAACTGATCCTTCACAATTAGCTACCCATAAAAAAACCCGCAAATTGCGGGTTTTTTTATGGGTACTATTAAAGTAGATTTACAACAGAAAAACCTTAACGAACAATACCACGCTCACTGCCTTCAATAAATTCCAACAGGTGTTTAACCTGGCGATGCTCCTCAGCCAACAGTTTTACTTTCAGCAACGCCTCATCACGCGCGCCTCGATTTTTCACCAACAGCTTGAATGTTTGGTGCAGCGCTTGAATTAACTCATCGGAAAAACCACGACGTTTCAAACCGCGTTTATTGATCCCGTAAGCCGAAGCGTGATTCCCCGCCACCATCACAAAAGGCGGCACGTCTCGATTAATGATCGTACCCAAACCCGAAAAGGCATGAGCACCGATGTGACTGAACTGATGCACACAGGTAAAACCACCTAAAATGGCATAATCATCCACTTTCACATGACCGGCAATGGAAGCGGCATTGGAAAAAATAGTGTGGTGCGCCACTTGGCAATCATGCGCCACATGAGCGTAAGCCATAAACAAGTTATGGTCACCGATTCGAGTGTAACTGCCGCCGTGTGCCGTACCTCGATGCAGAGTGACAAACTCACGAATCACATTGTCATCACCAATCTCTAAAAAGCTCTCTTCACCCGCGTATTTTAAATCTTGTGCAACTTCACCCACAGAGGAAAATTGAAAAATTCGATTGTTTTTACCCATTCGAGTCGAATCACCAATCACCACATGCGACGCAATCTCACAGCCAGAATCAATCTCCACTGCCGCACCAATAACGCTATACGGCCCAACACTCACATCTTCTGCAAGTGTCGCGCTGGGATCAATAATGGCTGTTGGGTGAATCAAGAGTCAATTTCTCGCTCTGCGCCCATCAATTCTGCGCTGCACGCCAGCTCATCACCCACCCAAGCTTCAGTAGCAAACTTCCACATACCGCGTTTCTGTTTTAATAGTTTGACTTTAAAAGTCAGCTGATCCCCTGGTTCCACTTGACGCTTAAAACGCGCTTTATCAATAGAAACAAACAAATACAAACTTTTATCGGTGGGTTTTTTATCTTGGGTTTTAAACACCAAAATACCCGTCGCCTGCGCCATTGCTTCCAACATCAGCACCCCAGGAAACACCGGACGATTGGGAAAGTGACCGGTAAAAAACGGCTCGTTAAACG
>JAUZRS010000204.1 GCA_030950195.1 Gammaproteobacteria bacterium
TAAAATTCAGCGGCGGGTTCGGCATCAATTTCCCAGACAATGCGGTTCTTTGGATCGGATTCTGTAACCACATGGGAGCTACCGACTTGGGTGAAGTGCTCGGTTTTAAAGGTCTTGAAGCGGCGCTTGCTGTGAATTAACAGCAATAATGCTCGATTACTGAGGGCTTCTCCTTGATGATAAAGCCAGGTTTTTTGAAAATTGATGCCATCTCCGGCAGAGCCTCCGATCAGGGGAATGTTGCCGAGACCTTGATAAATACCCGCTACTAAGACTTCTTCTTGCAGTGAAAGGCCATCGCTGAGCAGTAGGGCAAAGGTGTTATCAGCAGTACAGGTTTTACCGAGTTGGTTTTCAAATTCTGCTTTGCTGCTATGACTGATGTGATCTGCTTGCTTTAAATCAAGCTCTGAGAGTTTGTCAAACAGGGCTACTTTGACTTGAAAATCGTTGCTGGGCAGAGAAAAAGCGCTGATACTGCCCTCAAGGTAACCACTGGAGCCGATTTCACCAGCGGTGCTGCAACCGATTACTAACTGTTGAGGAAAATATTTCACAATGGCTCTGGACAGCTGTTTTGTATCGTAATTAGGTGAGACAAACAGCACTACGATGGCACTGTTATCGCTTTGTAAGCTGTTGGCCAAATCGGATATGGCGTCTTCAGCTTGGCTAAAATGGCTGACGCTGCGACGAATTCTGTTGGGGGTGTTTACATCCATATCCAATCTCCAATGATTTTGTACAGGAGATTCAATAAATGTGCCTAGGTTTGGAAAGACGTGTCAATGGAAGTAGGCATTTGTCACTTTGATGACTTTTTATTGATGTGTGTTTAACGAACTAGAATGAGAGGTGATTATGAAAACATCACTGCGCGGTCTACGAGATCATCTGCACGATTATGTCTTGCGGGCTAAAGAGGGTGAGGAGGTGGTGATTACGTTGAACAATCATCCGGTGGCGCGTTTGATGCCCTTGGAGAATGAGAATGAACAGCGTTTGCTGTGCAGCGAGCAGTTTTTATCTGAATTGGAGATTTTGCAGGAGGCGTTGAGTGTTGACGTTAAAGCTGATAAACCTGCATGATGGATTTTAATTCAGTTAAAAGCAGGCGGCGTTCTTTGGGGGCTAAGGTGCGAACTTCTCGCAGCTCTTCGCCTTGTTCAAGACTGGCGATAATGCGGTAGACTTGCTGACAGCCTTGTTTGCAGAACTGTTCGACGTGTTGCGTTACAGGGCAGATTTCCATGATTTATCACTCTCTATTTATGCCGTTTAAGGTGGGGAAGGTGCTGGCGTAGTGTTCGATCCACTCTTGAGCCGCGCCTTCATAACAGAGCTGGCGTCCCTGTTGTTGATAAACATCTTCTCGATAGGTTTCAATGTGACAGATTTGTTCGATCATGCGCAGTCGAAAAGCCTCATTATAACTTTCAAATCCTACTTGAATGTGAAAACCATCATGCTGAGCTTGAGAATTGATGACAACCACTTGAAAACAGTGGGTTTTATCTTGAATATTAATCATCAGTTCAAGGCGAGTGTTATTTTGCAGTGCGGTTGAGTGGTTAAAGCAGAGCTGAGGTGAGTCGCAAAGTTGAATCGCTTGTGGGTTACGTGCCGTACGGTCGAGACGTTGGCAATGTAGACTGACGTTGTTTGGGTGTTGAATGATGTTCGCTTGCTGAGAACGCCATGATGGCACCTGATGCGGAGGAATGGGTTGGTGCAAAATTGTGATTGCATCGCTAACGGCAGAAAATGACACGGACATCTCTCTCTTCAAAAATCATAAAAACGTATGTTTGCTGTTTTCTTCTACTGATATAGTCCTTTTTTATCAGTAAGTTGAGGAAGGTAATTGACAAAAAGCTTTAATTACATGCCCAGATATTGGCGCATATTAGCATATTCTGTTCCACTAAACTAATCCTTGGAGTTGTGATGCAATTTGATAGAGCGTTAATCGAGGCCGTTTTGATCAAACGTTACAAACGTTTTTTGGCTGATGTCACGTTGGAAAACGGTGAGGTGGTTACGGCCCACACGCCCAATACCGGCTCGATGAAAGGGTGTTCAGAGCCAGGTTGTCGAGTGTGGTTACTGGATTCAGAAAATCCGAAACGCAAGTATCCACTGGGTTGGGAATTGATTGAGGTCAAAGCCGGAGTTCGGGTGGGGATCAATACCCACTTGAGCAACAAATTGGTTAAGGAGGCGATAGAGAACGGAGTGATCAACGAGCTACAAGCGTATGAAACGATCCGCACCGAGGTGCCTTACGGCGCTGAAAAGAGCCGTATTGATCTGTTGTTGCAACAGGGCGAGCAGCCCGATTGTTATGTTGAAGTGAAAAACGTCACCTGGGTGGAGGAGGGCATCGCTTACTTTCCCGATGCGGTCAGTGTGCGTGGGCAGAAACATCTGCGTGAGTTAATGGCTCAGGTGGAGCTGGGTTTTCGGGCTGTGCTGTTGTTTTGTCTGCAACGCAACGATGCCACGGAGGTACGTCCTGCTGATCAGGTCGATCCTGAATACGGTCGTCTGCTGCGTCAAGCGATGGCCGTTGGTGTTGAGGTGTTGGCCTATCAGGCCGACCCGACACCTGAAGGAATCAGTTTGAGCCATGCGGTGCCGGTGGTGGCTGGTGTTGAAGGTTGAAACGTAGAGATAAGGCATGCCTTATCTCTACGTTTC
>JAUZRS010000205.1 GCA_030950195.1 Gammaproteobacteria bacterium
CCAATCGCTTGCGGCATGTCGTAGGGTTTTTTCTCTTTGGCTTGTTTAAACAAGAAATCAAAAAAAGCCTTCTGCTTAAACCGCTGTTGACGCAGCTCAGCGGAGAGCGGCAACCACCAAATCTCCCCCTCATACTCATCCAAACGATCACTCAATCTAGACACACTCACTCCGCTAAACCCTCGAATGGTGGCCGACTCAATGATCTGATTAAAAAACCGACCGCTGTCGTCTTCTGGAATTTTAGTTTGCAGAATCGTCCCCACATGGGAGACGCTGGAAAACGTCGCCATTTTAATAATTTCAGAAAAATGACCTTTACCACCAAAGGCAATCACATCCCCCGGTTGCATTAATTTTCTGGCATCCGTATACAACATCTGTTCTACAGGCATCGTCTTCTGTCCTTTTATAGTTTAATCCAACATCACTTACGATCTCATTATAGCTCACTCAAACAACAAATCACGTAAACTCAGCGACAGCAAAAATTGGCTGAAAAACCCTCTCCGCCAAGCCTTGAAACTCGGTATTGATCGGGTTGGATTTTTTAAACACCAACAGATGATACACATCGCTGGCCTCCGAAGGCGCTTGCCACTCATCAACCCACTTATTCCGACTCACCTGCAAAACCTCATCAGCAGACTTTGATTTTTTGCCGTTTTTCTCTTTCTCCTGCTCTGCCAACATCGTCTCCATATAATGAAAGGCAAGATTTGGAAACAGGTTTAAAGGCATCCTTAAACCACTGACAAACAGCTCTAACAAAGTCTCCAGCTGCACCTTCGCATCGGACAAAGCAGGAAAGATCACCTCACGATCCTCACACACAATATGCGAGACACGACACTGACCTGACCCTGCCACCAAATTCAAAATCAAATGTTGGATCCAACTCTCCAGCAACCGCTTGCCACTGAGCTTGCCAACAAAATAACGCTGCAACCCCCCTTTGGTTACACCCAATAACCACCCCGTTAAACGCACGCCGTTAACCTCTAAATTGACCTCCAAAGGTTCCAGTTCTGCTAACTGCCACTCTTTAAGATTCTGATAAAAAGACTCGACGCGCTCAAAACTGTGCTCAAAGGCCAGCTCTCCGCTCAAACCGTGGGGCAAATTGCTGGCCGCCATTTGCAATGCCTGCACCTGCGCCTCATCTGCACCCGCTTGCCGTTGGCTCAACATCCGTTCACGCAGCTGGTATTGCTGCAAAGGATCAAGGTCAAACGGTTCTCGATCATCCCCTTCAGCCAGTGACAGCTCCAACTGAATGCCCAGACGATGCCGACAGAGAAAACGCACCGGATGACGGAAAAAACTCACCAACTGCGGCCAAGCCAACTGCGACCACTCATCGCCCAACTCTGCCAACGGCGCAGCAAAAAAGGCCGTTTCTGACTCTGCTGCCTGTTGCAGATCCAGCAGCATCTCAGCGGCGTAGCTGAAAAGTTTTTCTTGCTGAGAAAAATAACGCGGGCTAAAAGGTTGCAGCGGGTGTTTTGTCACCAAATGTGACACCACATTAATCCCCTCCCCAACAACAAAACCGTGCTGCACATAATCCAGCAACTCATTGATCAGCACTGACGGCGGACGCGGTGTGTTTTGCCGAATGTCTTGTCCCACATAACTGAGATAAAACACATCCCGCGCCGAAATCAAACTCTCTAAAAAGAGATAACGATCATCGTCGCGCCGCGACCGATCCCCACGGCGAAACTCTTTACTCATCAAGTCAAAACTGAGCGGCGTATTGCGACGTGGGTAATCGTCGTCGTTCATCCCCAACAAACAGATCACCCGCGCTGGAATGCTGCGCATCGGCACCATTGAACAAAACGTCACCTGACCACTGATAAAGCCCGCCGTGCGCTGATTGCGCTCCAGCTCCGACAGCAAAAAGCGCCGCACCACCGCCAAAGAAACCGCCTGCTCAAATTGCACATCAGCGGCACTGCTGGACAACTGCGCCAAAGCCTCCGAAAGCGCGTAAGCATTCTGCTCGTTGTCGTCATCAATCACAAAAAAGTCTTCCAGCAACTGACGCAGACGCAGCTGCCACTCCTCCACCAACAACGTTTCTGCCAACTCGCTCTTCAACGCCACCAGATGACGCATCAATTTGGCCAGCGACCCCAACAGTTGCGCCGCCTCACCCTCAATTTCATCGTAAGGCAACAGACCGGCAAACAGATGCTGCTCAGCGCCAGGCAGGGCGTAACCCAACAACATCCGCTCCAGCCCCGCCAACCAACTGTGCTGCTCCACCTCTGGCAATCCCATCGCCCCTCGATCTGCGCCATCAATGCCCCAACGCACCTGAGTCTCTTCCAGCCACTGCTGAATCTGCGGCAACTGATCGACACTGAAGCCAAAACGTTTTTGCAGCGCCTCGCTCTCCAACAGACTCAATAACAAACTCACCTCATAACGGGAGTTAACCAGATCCAGCAGCAAGAAAAAATCATCCAGCAGCCGGTTTTCATCGGCGTAACTGCGATCTGCCAAACTGAACGGAATGCGGCGTTCATAAGGTGCGCTGGCAAACACCGCTTCAATCAACGGCCCGTACTGCGCCATCAACGGCCCCATCACCATCACATCTCGGGGTTTCAGCGTAGGGTCACGCTCAAACAAGCGCAACAGTTGATCGTGCAGCACCTCCACCTCACGCAGCGGCGAGTGGCAGCTGTGAATTTGCAAAGACAGATCCTCTTCGTCTATCACCTCTGCACCCTCTTCCAAAGGACGGTCTTGCAGTTCTAATATGTCTCGTTGCAGATGCCGCAGCAGGGTTGCCGGAACATCCTCCTCAAGCGGAGATTGATAATCCTCAAGCTGCATGGGATCAAAGGCCAACAGCTGATCAAAGGTATCGCGCCCCTGCTTGCCCCACGAGGCCAACAAAGTGTTGCCCCGCTCAAGATAGAGCCGTTCACCGTCGCTGCGATTCAGCAAACGAGTCTCTGTTTTACGGTCGATGATGTCGCCCCAAAACTGCTCACAAGGATCGAGCAAAAACAGATGCACCTCCATCTTTTCGGAGAGCGCCTCAAACACCTGTAGATAAACCGGCGGCACCGCCGAAATGGAGAACAAAAACAATCGTTTGCCCAAACCGGCACGCTGAATCAGCTCTTCATTCAAATGCTCA
>JAUZRS010000206.1 GCA_030950195.1 Gammaproteobacteria bacterium
AGCCGTAGTCTTCATAACATTGGTAAAGAGCCGCCTCGATCAGTTGCGGGATGGCCGCCTCCATGTCAAAGGCCGCTTCGATGGTGGCCTTGATCATATCGACCCGAGCGGTAATGTTTTCGCCTGGAAAAAACTCAAAGGGGTTGAGTCGAAACGGTGCCACACGATCATCACCGAGGGTGAAGATTAAAATATCATCGTGTTTTTGAGTTAAAATTCGATACTCGGTTTTGGCCGGTTCGATAACCAAAAAGGGCATCTGTGCCGAGTCCAGTAGGCGCAGGCAGGTGCTGGTTTTGCCGCTGCCCGTCACCCCGGTGACGAAGGTGTGTTTGTTGAGATGCGCTTTATCAATGTGGACTTTGATGTTTAACGCTCCGCCGCTGTGTACCAAGTGACCGAGCAGTAATTTGTTTTCTTGTTTTAGGTTTTGTTTTTTGATGTTTAAACCAAATTCAACCTCCTCTTTCAGCGCCAGCCCGACCACTTCTTTTTGTGGCAAGCCCATGATCACACTTAACTCACTGCTGGACATCCAGTGGGCGTATTGTGGGCTGTTTTTTGAGTGCAGCAGTTGATTCTGTTGCTGCGCTTGAGTCAATGTGCTGTTGGCGGTGGAGAGCTGCAAGTTTTTGATGTTGGCTATTTCGTTTGCAGCATGAATCGGGCTGAGCCTGAGCGGGGTTCTGTTGTTTTCGTCGCCAGAAAAGAGGGCTTTCATGGTGTTGCCAAGTTTAATTAAGGTGCCTTTTTCATTGGCGAGAAGGTAGGCGCAGGCGTTGAACAGGCCGCGTTTTTGACCGTGATGCAGGCGTTTGAGCAGCACCTCATCAATGTATTGCAACCATTCGTTAATCAGTTTGTCGGTGAATTCGCGGCTTTTGTTGCTGCCTTGGTTGGTGGTGTTGGAGCTGTTGGTGCTGTCGGAGCTGTTTGTTGTTTTGGAATTTGAGGTGCCGCTGTTGCTGGAGGTGGAGCTGCTGTCGGAGCTGCCGGTGTTGCTGGATTTTGATTGCCCAGTGTTTTTGGAAACAGAAGAACCGGTGTTTTTGGTGGTAGAAGTGCCGGTGTTTTTTGTATGGCTGGTGCCTTTAGCGACTGAATTTGTGCTAGAGCTTGAACTGCCGTCTTTACTGGTGCCTGTGGTTTTAGTGTTTGAAACACCCGTACTGTCTCCTGTTGTTTCGCCTTCGGTCTCTCCATCTGATCTACCAATGGTCTCTCCACTGGAGCTGCCGGTAGTTTGGCCTTTTGAGCTGCTGGTTGACTTCGATGTAGAGCTGCCCTTGTTGCTGCCACTGGTGTCGGATGTACCCCAGGTTTTGCTGGTGCCACTGGTCAGGCTGCTGCCTTCACTGTCTTGGATGGACTCTTTGGCTTTGGGTGACAAGGTATTGTGAATGTTGTACAGATCGGTTTCAATTTGCTCAATGCTTGCTTCATTCAGCGGGGAGGCCAACACCATGAGGACAAATTGGTCGCCCATCATGACATCCACCAAACGATCTACGCCTTGAAAAGAGCCGTCTTCTGTATTGACCGTTGGCACACCGTCAAGCCGCTGGATGCGTTTCATGCCGTTGATGGTGGCGAGGATCTGCGCTTTATTTTTACTCTGTTCGGTTATTTTACTGCCTCGGAAATTACCTTCAATGCTCGGTTTTAAAATATAACGGCCAATATCATCGACATCCAGCTCCAAGGCCGTGGTGTGGTTTTTATCTTTGGCAATGGCAAAATAAAACGAGACCCCATTTTCATCACCGATGAGTAAATAAACCAGTTGTATGCCGTCGATTGTCAGGGTGCTGAGGATGTTTTCTAAGGCTTCTCGGCGCGGTGACTCTTGCTCAAAGGTCAGCTCTTCGATGTGGATGAAAATCACTTCATCGGTTTTCAGTGGCGTGTATTTTTGAATTGAGTGTGTGTTGGATGTGGGGTTTTTTTCTCTGCTCAGGTTTTGTTTGAGTAGGCTAATGACGCTGTGTTCTGTTTGCTTTTTCATTTACAGGCTGACCTTTTTAATCTCGCTGAGATAGGTTTGATTTTCGATGTCGTTTCTGTGCGCAACCACGTACTCAATTTCGCTGGGTGAAATGGGGCGCAGATAGACGTGAGCATTCTCATGCGTCTGTTCGATGCGCAAACGCCGTAATTGAATGCTGGGGTCGCTGGTACGCACGTTATTGGTGCTGATCGCAGCAGTGGAGCTGTAAAAAAGTTTAAAATCCGTTCTGGAGGCATCAATAAACTGGAGCCACTGATGGTAAGGCGCGTGTCGATCCATAATCAGTTTGTATTTTTTCTTACGTTCACGGCCAAGGTAATATTTAAACGCGATCTCCTCTTTGACGTTGTGGTCAATGACCAAAATAACACCGTCGGGACTGGTTTCGATCAAGCCGTAAGCCACGCCGGTTTTGCCGTTGGGTTTGTCCAACTGATCCGAGCTTAGGCAGGGGTGGAGTGTAAAAAAGTCATCTATCTCAATGCCTTTTTCTTGCATCTCTGCGCTGACTCGCATCATTTCGATCTCGAACAGTTCTGTGACCCACGGCGATTTGCTGGAGTTACCTGCTAAAAAGATCTGAATGGTGTTGATGGTGTGCAATTTGAGCTGTTGGTTTGAAAACGCCAAACGCAGGCTTTCAAAGAAATTCACCACGCCGCGTTTGATCCGCTCATACAAGATCTCTTTCATCTGTTCCGCGTCGATGTCCAGCTCAAAACTGGCCTGCTCGTTTCCTTGGGCATTAAACAGGTTGATTTCCAAAC
>JAUZRS010000207.1 GCA_030950195.1 Gammaproteobacteria bacterium
CAAACCGTCGGTGCCACGGCATAAATTGCTTGGTGGCGAGCAGATTGTATTGAAGGTGCAGCTGGAGGTGGTCAGCGAAGCGCAAGCGGAGCCGATGTCGCTGGATATTCTGTTTGAAGATGAGGCCATTATGGTGATTAACAAACCGGCTGGGTTGGTGATGCACCCAGGAGCAGGTAACCACGACGGCACCTTGCTCAATGGTTTGTTGGCACACAACCCCTCTCTGGCGCAGCTGCCACGAGCGGGCATTGTGCATCGACTGGACAAAGAGACCACCGGTCTGTTGGTGGTGGCGAAAACCCTGCAAGCGCACAAACATCTGGTTGATCAGCTGCAAGCCCGCTCTGTGAGTCGAGAATACGAAGCGGTCGCTTACGGTACAGCGGTGGCCGGTGGCACGGTGGATGAACCGTTGGGGCGGCATCCGTCGGATCGGCGGCGGGTGGCGGTGCGCATGGGAGGCAAGGAGGCCATCACCCATTACCGCGTGTTGCAGCGTTTTACCGCACATACGCACCTGCGTTTGAAATTGGAAACGGGGCGTACTCATCAAATTCGAGTGCATATGGCGCACATTCATCTGCCTTTGGTGGGCGATCAAGTCTACAGCGGTCGGTTGAGAAACCCCGCTGGCGGTGACACGCCTCTGCGTCACTGTTTGCAAAATTTTAAACGCCAAGCTTTGCACGCCGCACGTTTGGCACTGATTCATCCCGTCAGTGGCGAAGAGATGGCGTGGACAATGGAGCTGCCGGAAGATTTTCAACGCCTGTTGGCGGCGTTGCAAGAAGACCTGAAGATCAACGGTTTTGATTGAGCTGCTGCGCCCTGATTGGCCTGCGCCAAAAGGGGTGCAGGCACTGAGCACATTGCGAATTGGTGGGGTTAGCCAAGCGCCGTTTGATGGGTTTAATTTGGCTTCTCATGTGGGTGATAATCCAGAGGCGGTGGCGCAGAATCGGCGTTTGTTACGGCACCACGCTAAATTACCCGCTGAACCGCAGTGGCTTAATCAGGTTCATGGCAGAGAGATTATCAAAGCGCCCTCGGCTCCGATTAGCACGCCTCCTGATGCCGATGCTATTTGGAGCGATGCGGCGGGTCGGGTCTGTGCGGTGTTGACCGCCGACTGCCTGCCGCTGCTCTATTGCAGCTTGGATGGGCGTTACATTGCTGCCGCGCA
>JAUZRS010000208.1 GCA_030950195.1 Gammaproteobacteria bacterium
GAGTAACCAGCACCAATGCTGAAAGAGCCTGAAGAACGTTCCGTGATGCTGACATGCAGATCCACCTGATCATCACGCCCAGCCACCTTTGGCGTTTCCAACGAGACCTGCTCGATGTAGCTCAGGCGCTGCAAACGAATTCGTGAACGTTTCACTTTGCTGGGCGACAACCATCCCCCCTCCAACTGACGCATCTCACGGCGTAAAACCGTATCGTGAGTTTTAGCATTGCCCGAGAAAACAATGCGCCGCACATAGACCCGCTTACCAGGATCAATAACGATTTTCAGATCCACTTGACGCGCCTCATCATCAATCGTCGGTACCACATCAATGTTCGCAAAAGCATAACCGTCGTCACCCAAACGCTCAGAGATTTTACTGGTGGCATTGGTTACTTGGCGACGTGAAAAAATATCGCCTTTTTCAATCAAGAGTAACTTTTCTAAGCTCTCTTTAGCCAACACGAACCGCCCTGCCAAAGCCACCTCACGCACACGATACTGTTCACCTTCATCAATATTAATCGTGACGTAAATGCCCTGTTTATTCGGTGTAATGGAGACCTGCGAAGAGAGCACCTTAAAATTGATGTAACCTCGATCCTGATAATAGGAGCGTAAAATTTCCAAATCACCCGCCAACTTGGTGCGTGAATATTGATCAGCACTACTGAAAAAAGTAAGTGCTCCCGACTCAGACGATTCGATTTGATCCAACAAGAGTTCATCACTAAAACGCTGATTACCAATGATGTTAATCTGCTTAATCTTGGACTCTTCACCCTCTTGAATCATCACCTGAATATCAACACGGTTACGCGCCAGTGGCACCACCGTGGTTTTGATACTCATACCATAATTACCTTGGCTAAAGTAAAGGCGACGAATCTCCTGCTGCACCCGCTCCAATACCGAACGGTTAAAAACTCGCCCCTTAGCAATGCCTAACGAGTTCAACGAAGCGGTTAACTGCTCGTCCTCCAGCTTTTCATTGCCCTCAATTTTGATCTCAGAAATAGCCGGTCGCTCCACCACCGTCACCACCAAAGTCGAACCGTCACGCGCTAAACTGACATCATTAAACATGCCGGTATCAAATAAAGCTCGAATCAATTTTGCTGAATCACGATCCTCATAACGCTCCCCCACTCGCATGGGCAAATAGTTCAGCACCGTGCCAACAGAGACCCGCTCACCGCCTTTTACTTCAATGGCTTCAACCACAAAGGTATTATCAGCAGCCCAGAGTACATTTGGGTTTAAAAAAACACAAACAACAACACAAAAACGCAATACAAAACGATAAAACATGAATTACCCTCAGCCCAGCAAACGCGCGAGATCGTTATAAAAAGCCAAGCCCATCAGGCAGATCAACAAAAACATCCCTATCTGCTGACCTATCATCTGTGTTTGCTCTGAAAGTGGCCGCCGTTT
>JAUZRS010000209.1 GCA_030950195.1 Gammaproteobacteria bacterium
CGACGTTTGGCGTAACTCCGTTCCACTCAATTCCAACAGAGGCCGAATCAACTCAACCAGACGCGACCAATCTTCCGCCACCACCACCGCTGGAGCCTGTTGCAAAAACAGCTCAAACGGCTCTTCATCACCCCACTCACCGCCAACAAAAACCAACTCTGACAGCGCCAAGACGCTCACATTAACCTGCTCAATTTGGTAACGAAAATAATCCTTCAGCTCATCCTTAGTTGCCGCACTGAGCGCATAAAAACTCAAATTGCATTGATACAGATCGCGCTCTTTAAGCGGCAACCAAGAAGCTCGTTTTGTCACGCCAAACCAGAGTAGATGCGGTGCATTTTGCACCGTATGCAGTGGGTCTTCCCCAGAAAAAAAAGCATCCTCTGCCGGAACATATTCAAACGCAATCAAGCTTGTATCAGCCGCGTAATAACGCCTAAAGAGATCCGCACGCTGCTTTTCTCCAAGCGCAGACAACCACGAAGGCGACGCACTCGGCAGCGATAAAAGAGGCTCCGGTTCTGCAAGATCCAGAGCTGAGCTTAAATCTTCATTAGCCTCAGCGCTGGGAGGTGAAATCAAGCTTAACTCTTGACTCAGGTTCTGGCTGATGGCCAGCGCATCCCCCCCCAAGCTACCCTCATCCTCCAATTCATCCAACCAGATAGCAACCTGATCCATCACCTCCAAAAACAGGTCGATGTGTTCCGCACTCAAGATCACCTCACCAGCACGCACCCGATCCAAAAGATCCTCCGCCACATGCACCACCTTGGTAAAATGCGGCATTTCAAACAGACCCGACGAACCTTTAATGGTGTGAACGGCACGAAACAGATCGTCTAACAACGCACGGTTATCGGGGTTTTTCTCCAGATCCAAAAAACAGCGGCCTGCGGTCTCCAGATTCTCCCGCGACTCCGACAGAAAACAGGCCAGCAAAGGATCCATGGCTACGCTCCTCCCGCCAGTAAAGTGGCGTAGGTCTGCAACTCAGAGACATCCGCCGGTTTCACCACATAAAAATTAGCACCGCTCAAATAGGCTTTCTCTCGATCCTGTTCCGACTCCTCGGTGCTGATCATAATCACCGGTGTGGCGGCCAAACTCGGCTCTTGGCGCATCTCTTCCACCAAGCGATAGCCGTCCATCTTGGGCATATTTACATCCACCAAAAAGAGATCAAAATGCTCGCTCAAACCTCGCTCCAGCGCCTCAATGCCGTTCTCGGCCTCCCCCACTTCAAACCCCAAGGTCTCCATCAACTGGCGGTGATAAAGACGCACCGTCAGCGCATCGTCCACAATTAGAATTTTTTTCATGCTCAATGAGCCTCCTATCGAAGCGGTTTCTGGTAGGCCAACGCCTTGGAAAATTTACGCACCGAAAACAGCGATGAGATGCGACTCATGGATTCCGAATGCCCCAAAAAGATAAACCCACCCGGATTCAGAGCGTCATAAAACAGCTCTGCCGCCTGCCGACGTGAAGCATCATCAAAATAGATCAGCAAATTGCGACAAAAGATCAGATCAAAATTTCGATAACGGCGCATCTGAGTGGCATCATTCAAATTCGCTTGAGTAAATTGAATCGACTCCCGCAACTCACGATCAATCTGAAAACGATCCCCTGACAGCGGCTTAAAATGGCGCTTTAACAGCGCCTTCGGCAGTTGTTTCACCGACCGCTGGCTGTAGATGCCTTTACGACAGCTTTGCAATATTTTGCTGTCGATGTCCGAGGAACAGATCTCCACATCCACCTTCGCCAACAGAGGCCAATGCTCCAACAGATACAGCGCAATGGAATAAGGCTCCTCCCCACTGCTGGAGGGCAGAGACCAAATGCGGATGCTCTCACCAGGCGATTTGTGACGAACCACCTCGTTCAGCAGCTCATCCACCATGCACTTGAACTGATACTCTTCACGAAAAAAGTAAGTCTCGTTCACCGTCATGCTGTTGATCAGCTCTTGCAGCTCATCCCGCGAGGCCTGAAAGCGCATAAAGGTAAAATAGCTGCGAAAGCTCTCATGCCCCGTCTGCTGCATCCGCTCCAACAGCCGCTTATCGACAAAATAGCGTTTGTTATTTTCAAACCGAATGCCCGTTTTACGATAAAAAAAATCCCGAAAACGCTCAAACTCCACATCGCTAATGGTGCCGTCACGCTCTGCCACCGACGCTGCCAACATAACTAAACCTCCTCGATTCGACGACAGGCCAGATCCACTGCAAAGGCCAAATACGCCTCCTTCGGGAAACGCTGCTTAATCGCCATCAGCTCCGGCACCATCTCCGCCCGCCCCACCTCAGCCAAACGATCCACCGCCGTGCTCACCACATTGATGTGGGTCTCATCTTTAAGCACCGACAACAGCCATTCGGGCGCTTGTGGGTGCGCCAACTGCTGCAAAATATCAATGGCAAAAATACGCACATCCGAATCCCGATCATTGAGCAGCTCCAACATGTGCAACGCCACCCCTTCGGGCATGGTCTGCAACACCTCAATGGCACCGTTACGCAACACCGCATCCTCCGAACGCAGCAAGGTAATCAAGCCCGCCACTACCGGCTCACCGCCAAGCTGTTGTAACGCTCCCAACAACGCCTCACGCACCGCGTGTTCAGGCTCACTCGTCAAGGTATTCAACAAGTCCGTCACCGCCTGCGGATACGCCGACAGCTCTCGCACTGCGTCACGTCGATTAAGCGCCGACTCCGAGCGCAACGCCAACAACAGGGTTTCGTAACCGCGCTCCAAAACCACGGTTTCCAGCTCATCTTCTACCGCTCTTTTTCTCAGTCCCATCGCCTTCTCCTCCAGCTACGCCATTCGACGCTGTTCTTGCTCGCTGGGCATTTCCTCGGCCCAACGAATCAACTGCGCGGCAATTTTATTGCAGGGCAAAACCAACTCCGCTCCGCCACGCTCGACCAATTCACGGGGCATACCGTAAACCACCGCCGTCTGCTCCGACTCTGCAATGGTGCGCGCACCCTGTTTATGCAACTGTGTCATCGCCTCCGCTCCATCGCTGCCCATGCCGGTCAACTGCACCGCAATCACCTCTTTGGGATCACAAGTCTGTTGCAGAGATTGCGCCAAATACTCCACACTGGGGTGCCAAAGAAACTCTGCCCGCTCCGGCGTGAGGCACGCCATCAAACGCCCCGCACGCCGAATCACCTTCATATCGGCATTGCCCTTGGCGATCAGCACCGTACCCGCTTTCAGTGGGGTCGGTTTATCCAACTCCTGTACTCTCAGAGGCGATAATTTATTCAAACGCTCTGCAAACAAACGAGTGAAACTGGCGGGCATGTGTTGCGCCACCAAAATGGGCAA